>NZ_JBBYHS010000001.1:0-441029 GCF_038290035.1 Flavobacterium calami | reverse complement strand
ATTCGTAATATTGATTTACGAACATAATAATCATTTCAAATCGTCACGCTCTAAAATGACTCTTAAAATACAGATTTACAATAATTTCAAAGAACTTATTTTAATTTTTAGTGGACACTAGTGGATTTCAGTATGAAAACTGCGCGAGACGGAGCATGGAAATTTGCTAATGAATTTGTTTTACTGGCAGAAGAAGAAAGAGAAGCCAGCATAGAGTTGCGGGATGAAAAAATCACTAAAATAGCCAGGCTGGTTTCTAATCCCGGCTATTTTGTAAGTGCTGTTTTCAAATTTATCCGTTTGTTCGAAAAAGGTGATATTGTTCAAAAAATAATCAATTTGCAAATTATCGAAGAAAAAAAAGATGTGTGCCTTCCTTTGTAGTTTCAAAAATAAACCCTTAATGAATATTATGAACAACAGTTAAAAATAAAAAGCAATAATGATAGTACAAATGTTTGCATTGGTATTTATTATTTCTAAGTTGTTCGTTTTCTGTTGTTTTTTATCAGAACGTAAATCGAAAATACAAAAATTAAGAGGTATAGCCCGTCTAACCATGGTTTTTGAAAACTCAGATTCTTAAAGTCGAAGTGTTTAAACAATGTCCATCCCAAAATAATAGCTATTGTTCCAAATATAAATGACGATGTTTTTTTATTTTCCATTTCGTTAGTGTTTTGTTATTAGATCAATTGTTATTCCTATTGAAAATATTAAAATGTAGAATGTTATTATTCCCAATAAGTAGCAGATTAATGCTTTTGCATAATTTGCAGCTTTTTTTTCTTCGAAAAAATTTCCTGTTGCCCAGGTTAAATAAACCACGCTAATCATCCCTGCGATGTTTAATAATTTTATATGCGAAATTCCTTCGATGAGGGCAAAAAAAGCAAATATCAGCATTGAAATTCCCAATACAAAGCATAGCATAATGAGCAATTCAAAAAAATTATAATTGTATTTTTTAAAGAATATTTTTAGCCAAATTGCAATAAATGCACCAGTCATAATATTCATATATCCATAATTTGCCTGCATCCATCCTAAAATTTTGACAAATGTAGATTTATCTAATCCCTGATATTGTAGATATTCTTCTTCAATATGAAAAAAATGACTGATAAGAGTATAGATTATAGAGGTTAGGATTATAAAAATTACAGGTTTTACAAGTCGGCTTCTGTTTTCGAAAATATAGTTTCGAATGTTCTGTCCCGGATTGATAAAAAGTTCTTTGATAGTGAATAAAATGCCGCGGTCAAAATGCAAAACGTGTTCAATTTCATGCATTATATAGTGCCCGTCAATTCTTTTTAGTTTTGAAGGCTGTCCGCAATCCGGACAAAAATTAAGGTTTATTTCGCTATTACAATTTTTGCAAATCATTTTATTCTGACAATTTTTTGATAACAGAAATAGTTTTTTATTTAGCCTCTAAAAGTATTTAGCTCCTAATTAAAATTCCCTCAGGATTATGCAATGCTAATGCATTTAATGTAAAAGGTTTTAAAAAAAACTTAGTCTTACAAATCTCTTGATTTTATTTCCTGATTAATTAATTTAAAATTTATTAAAAGAGGGACAAAAGTTATTGGTAATATAAAAATTGGTATAAATGTTCCAACTGAGCCATTTTTTAATTTGTTTTCTGACCATAGATATACCAATATAAATAGAGCAAATAAAAAGACAATTCCCAGACCTATTGATGCTCCTTTTAATAAGTTTTTCTTTTTCAGTAACTGTTTATTAGTTAATTCTTCATAAATATTTTTCCGCATAACGATTTGTCTTTGTTAGAGTAATAATTTAAAATTTCATTCTGAAATTGTTATACTCAGTGTTTTTTTAAAATCTGATTGTATGACTTTTTTTATAAAAAAAAACAAAATCACATACAAAAGAAATGAATCGTTTTAAATTTTGATTTACACTTTTGTGTAGTTTTTACTACTTTTATGAAATGGAAAATGAAAAACACTCATTGCTTAACAGAAACAAGGTAAAAGAAGTGTCTGAAGCGGATAAGTTTCAGTTCGGTAACTATTTGGAAGTGGTAAAGTCGTTTGCAAAAATCACCTATCAGAGTATTTATGTTATTGATTATGAGATGATGAAGTTTGAGTATGTTTCGAATAATCCTTTGTTTTTATGTGGTTATTTACCCGAAGAAGTACTTGAAATGGGGTACACTTTTTACTTCAAAAATGTTCCGGAAGAGGATTTAGCGTTACTGAACGTAATTAATAATGCCGGATTTGATTTTTATGATAAATTGCCAAATACCGACGAAAGAAAATTATACAGTATTTCGTATGACTTTCATTTAAAAGGAAAATACGAAAAGCCTATTCTTATCAATCATAAATTGACTCCACTTTTTCTAAACGAGAGAGGAGATGTATGGAAATCATTGTGTATTGTTTCTATTTCGCATAAGCAAGAGGCGGGAAATGTTATTATAAACAAGGAAGGTTCGACTGCTTTTTGGGAATTTGATTTATTAAAAGGAGTCTGGATTGCGAAAGAGAAGTCTAAACTCAAAGAGAAAGAGCTGGAAATTCTTCGATTGTATGCTCAGGGTTTTACAATAAACCAGATCGCCAAAAAAATGTTTGTTTCACCCGATACAATAAAATACTACAGAAGGAAGATTTTTGAAAATTTTGATGTAAAAAATTTTTCAGAAGCGCTTTCATTTGCCATAGATAACAAAATTATTTGAGTTTTTTGGCTTTTGATCCTTTCTCCGAAAATTAAATTAAGTTCTTTTGCTCGTTGTATGATTATAAATTAGGTATTTAGTCAGTTTGGGCTTTTAGTATCACTTTTTCCTTGCCAGTACAACCCAATCCCGCTGGTCTTTTTCTTCGACAAAATTTTCAACTGAATATATTATTTCAAAACCAAGTTCTTTCATTAAGTCGAGGACATAATCTTTAGACAGGCAGCTGTAGTAAAATTGCTCCCCAAACATACTGTCTGTATGCTCGTCTTCTTCTTTTCCGTGGGTAAAAAGGAAATAATCTCCGGGAGCTAATAAATGATAGACTTTGCTATAAATTTCGCTTTGACGTTCTTTTGGAAAATGAAAAAGGGAATCCCACGCTATAATCCCGTTGAACTTTTGATCGGTTTCAAAATCAAAAAAATCGCAGGTTTGAAAGACTGAATTTTGAATCCCCGCAGATTTGGCCGTTTCTATCATTTTAACCGACTGGTCTATTCCTGTTATCGAAAAATCACAGTCAGAAAGGTATTTTGCTATTGGTAATCCGGTTCCGCAGCCAATGTCAAAAATTGTTCCTTTTGAATTTATATAATCAGCAAAATCTATAACAGGTTTGTTTACAATAGCACTATTTCTGGCTTTAATCCAGTTGTCAATAATTTTATTGTATGAGCTTTTGTTTGGCAAGGTTGTAAAACTTTAGGGTTTTATTCAATTTCTATGTATTCAGATTTTCCTTTATCATTACCGTTTGTCAGCCATTCCCAATCCAAAGACAATTTAATTTTTCCGTTTTCAGTCAGTGTAATTTGTGCTAAGGCTTTACCGGCTTTCAGTTGATCGTCTGTTGTTAAGCATTGATAAAGCATATTTAATTTGTCATCTTTTAAATCAGCAATAATTTTTCCGTATTTTATTGTACCTCCAAAGTAGTCGGCAGTTACAAGATTGTTATCCTGTTTGTAATTAAAAATGGTTTCTGTATTTACTTCTCCATTGTCAGAATTTTGAATTAGGGCAAATCTTTTATTGTTGAAGTCGAATTTATTCATTTGATATATTTGATTTAAGTATTTATTTTCAGTCAATATACAGACTTGTTTCTGTAAATATTAAAAAGCTACACACGGATTACAAATCTGCGACATCGGGGTTGGTAAACGGCAAAACGAATCGCAGCAGTAATAAACAGTCTATAAGAAATTATAAAATCTACATCGTTAAATCTTAAAGCAAATTTAAAAACTTTTACACAGCTTCTAATGCAAATTGAATTCAGTTTACTTTAGACGCAGTGCTTTTAGCATCAATTGAATTGAGTTTATTTCAGATACAATGCTTTTAGCATCAATTGAATTGAATTTACTTCAGATGCAGCGCTTTTACACATAATTATACTCAGTTTGCCTCAAATGCTACTCATATAGTATAAAATATTATTTTTTAAAAGTAAAATACTACATTAATTTATTCTTAAATTTATTTTTATAGTTTTTTTACTACATTTACAACCTAACTATAAAAATGAAATAATGAAAAAATTGGAAAACTTAAGTCTCACCCGCTTATCAAATTTGGAATTTGGACAACTTTTGAAAAGTAGTTGTGAAGGGCTCGGAAACATGGAAGGTATTATGATAACAGATGAAGTTTTGGTAAATTATCTGACCACTTTAGAAACTAAATCTGTTGATTATGATAAAGCCCAACTTCAGACAACCAAAAGTGATGAAACTGCTAAAATTGTTGAGGCAGACAAGCAGAGGGATAATGCTGTTACGGCTTTGTTTCGCATACTTAAAGTTTTTGAACTTTCAGAGCAGCCAAATGAGTTGGAAGCTTTTTCAAGCCTTACCAATTTGTTTTACAATTACAAAGGAATTCAAAATTGGAATTTTGTTGAGGAGACCAATGGCATAGACAAACTTCTTACTGATTTGAGCATCCCAAAATACAATCAGCACCTCAATGTTTTGAAGATGCTGCCTTTTGCAGAGCGTCTTAAAACTGCCAACGACCAATTTAAACTGCTTTTTTCAGGACGCACTCATGAAAAAGCCAATAAAGAGGTTTTTGACATCAAACTTCTTCGTCAGGAAATAAACAAAACATACTCAGATATGACCAATTATGTGTTGAGTCTCTCTAAGGCACTGGATTCTGAGCAGTACAACCGTGCGCTAACTTTGATTAATACCACCCGAAAATATTACTCGGATATATTGGCTCGTCGGACTACCAAAGCCACTACCAATACCACAACAGTCAATTAATTTTGGTTTTGATTATACAAAAAGTATAATAGAATTGTATTAATTCAAAAAAAGAACCCTTTCAGAGTTTAAATCTGAAAGGGTTTTGGTTTTTTGTTGATTGTGTTCACGAGCGGGACGCTCTCGGCAGCGTGAGGAGTAATCATCTTGAAATTCTAATAACTTTTCACTACTGTTATGAATTGCTTTTATAAAAAGTTCTTGATTAGCTGTTAGCGAATGGATTTATTCTCATTTCTAGTAGATTTTGGTCAATAAAATTATACCGTAAATCCAAAAATTATATAGAATTGTGTATGTAAATCCGTAAAATATACTTCTTTCAATATTCCCACTACATTTTGAAGATTTTTTAAATATCAATCTTAATGCTCTGAAAAAAATCCAATATAACATTCCCAAGAACACTAATATTGATAACCAAATTATTGCTCCAAGTGCAAAAAACAGATAGCTAATAATAATCGACACTAGAATCCACAAAATTATACTCATTATTATTCCACCGATTCCTTCTCCAATTTCTGGCATAGAATGTCCGAAACCACCATCATCATTCAGCTCTTTTAAAAAGTTTAGTTTTTTAGAGTCAAATTTATCCGTTAATTTTCCTAAACTATCTTTAAGTTTAGTTCCGTTATACAAACTAATTGTAATAAAAAGAAAAAAAGCGATTGAAAGAATTGAGGTTGAAATCAAAGAATTTTCTATAACTGTTTTGTGTTTTCCAATTCCATAAAACCAAACACTTAAGATTGTAATTACTATACTAATTAATGATATAGTAAATATTTTTTTGGAGTCAATTAATCTTCTTTTGTTTGGTATTTTCATTTTTAAGAACAATTTTTTAGTCTATCCACTAACGTTCTGGCGCTTGGTTGCGAACTTCGCACCGAGTACTTTCGGCTAAGATAAAACTTCTTACGAAACGTAAATATGAATTTACTACAAAATTCGCAATCTTGCCACACGGCTGTTAGCGGCTGGCGTTTTTCATTAACAAATTCATAATTCTTTGTTCAGTTTTTTTTGATGCACCAAAATCTATGAAGCCACTGTCGGATGAACCTCGACCTTCAGCATTTATAGCAATTATTTTTTCGCCTGCAAAAATATTTACTTTATAATCCATTCTCCACCAACTTTTTTGGTAAATAAATTCAAACGAGTTTTCATTCTGTGTATATTTTCCTTTGGCAATATTTTGTATCAAAGAAATTGTGTTTTTTATGTTTAATTCTTCTGAATAATTATTTTCATAGTATGTTAGTTTGTAATGTTTTCTTAACTCAAACAATCCATAAGTTCCAAGAATTAGTAACCAAACTGCTAAAAATAATAGACCTTTTGATTTATGATTTGCGAATACAAGATATATTATTAATAAAGAAAAAATGATAGCAACTAAACAAAGAATTTTGTAAAAAAGTTTTTTCGAACCTTTCTGATTCTCGAATGAATTTTGAAAACTTTTTATTGTCATTTCGTTAAATTAATTTGTTATTTTTTAGGTTTCTACGATACGCTTGCCACTAACGTTCTGGCACTACAGCGGGTTTGGGGTTAAATTAAGCCCGTTTTTCGGATTTGCCAAATCATTCAAATACAAAACCATCTTTCCATTAAGCCTATTGCCCAAATCCGTTGTAGTGGCTGTTGGCGGTAGTTTTTATTCGATTGTTACTTTTCCTGAAGTTTCAAATAGAGGTTGTCCATTGATATAGATCTTAATTAGATTATTTGGAAAATTAGATGTTTCTTCTAAATGATATTCTGTCTTTAAATATGGTTTTATTGATTCTATTAAAGCTTCAACATATTGTTTATTTTCAGGATTAAAAAACAATGTTACAGGATAATCCGGAAATCTACCCATAAATGTATTTCCTTTTGGATATTGACCCAAATTGTTTTCCGTTAGATATTTTTCTAGTTGAATTGCAACTTTATTTCTTTGTGAACTACCTGATTCGATTTCAATAACTGTTAACGGATGTTTTGGATATTGCTTAATTAATTTTTGTATGTTCGAGTAAATCGAATTATCAATGTCTTCGTTTGGACTTTTAAATTCATTTTGATAATAATTTACAGTGTTTTGACCTCCAGATTGATTATTTGTTACAATAAGTGCATTCGGTGCATTAACAACATTTGATTTTGTTTCATTTTTATTTCCATTCACATAGTCGCCTTTTACGTTAACGGTTGTAGTATGTGGAGTATTTGTTGATTCTGTTTTAGGTTTTGATTCTTTTTCAATTTCCTTTATTTTCAATCCACAATGATTCCAGCCAATTCCAAATAGAATTCCTAGAACGGTAAATGTTGGTCCTAACCACATAAAAACCTTTTGCCAAAATTGATATTGTTCTAACATATTTTTTCTTTAATAATTTAAATTCCAGTTTTTTCCAAAATTACCGCCAACTATTCATATACGAATAAATTCAACCTGTTTAGTTCTAAATAAGGAGGTTATATGTTTTTTAATTCGTATTATTTTCCAAATATATTTATTTTTCCTTACACATCATGACACAATAATTCTAAAGATGCTTTTCATACTGTTGGTTTTAATGAAACATCTAAGCCTGATAGTAGTGGCATTTCCCGATTTAGAAAACCAAGGCTTTTTAGCTATGGGTTTTGTTAATCGGGAACAGCGGATAGCAGGACACGTGCGATAGCGACTGACGAAGTAATCAGCTCCTGAAAAAACCATCAAAGAACAACTTTTAACTATCAACTATTTTTCATAATTTTGCAGTCCATTAAAAGGAAATAAAAAATGTTAGACAGACTTCAATATGTAAAGCAGCGTTTTGACGAGATTTCGGATTTGGTTATTCAGCCGGATGTTATTGCTGATCAAAAACGTTATAAGCAGCTTAATCAAGAATACAAAGGTATTAAAGCGCTGGTTGAAAAGAGAGAAGAGTACATCATAATTTTAGCAAATATTGACGAAGCAAACGAAATTATTGCTGACGGAAGTGATGCTGAAATGGTGGAAATGGCAAAAATGCAATTGGATGAAGCAAAAGAACGTCTGCCAGAATTGGAGGAGGAAATCAAATTTATGTTGATTCCTAAAGACCCTGAAGACGCGAAAAACGTGATGGTGGAGATCCGTGCTGGTACGGGTGGGGACGAAGCGAGTATTTTTGCAGGGGATCTTTTCAGAATGTATACTAAATACTGTGAAAGCATGGGGTGGAGAAGCTCTGTGGTTGATATGAACGAAGGAACTTCTGGTGGTTTTAAAGAGGTTATTTTTGAAGTTACCGGAGAAGATGTTTACGGAACTTTGAAGTTTGAGGCGGGTGTTCACCGTGTACAGCGTGTTCCGCAAACCGAGACACAAGGACGTGTACATACATCTGCTGCGACTGTTATGGTTTTACCGGAGGCAGAGGAGTTTGATGTTCAGGTAGATATGAATGATGTTCGTGTGGATTTCTTCTGCTCTTCAGGACCTGGAGGACAATCGGTAAATACAACGAAATCGGCTGTGCGTTTAACACACATTCCAACAGGATTGGTGGCACAGTGTCAGGATGAAAAATCACAGCACAAGAATAAGGATAAAGCCTTGATGGTATTGCGTTCTCGTTTGTACGAAATGGAATTGGCAAAAAAACAGGAGGAAGACGCTAAAAAACGTAGTTCTCAGGTAAGTTCAGGAGACCGTTCTGCAAAAATTAGAACGTACAACTACGCTCAGGGACGTGTAACAGATCACCGTATTGGTTTGACTTTATACGATTTGGGCAACATTATGAACGGGGATATTCATAAAATTGTTTCTGAACTTCAATTGGTAAACAATATGGAGAAACTGAAGGAAGCTTCGGAAGTTTATTAAGTTTTGATGTCCTAAGCTACTAAGATGCTAAGGTTCTCAGTTATTTTACACATACACAAACAAAAAAGCCGGATTTTGTCCGGCTTTTTTGTTTGTGTAAATTAATGAAAGTTAGAAAACTCAGAATCTTAGCAGCCGAGTACCTGAGAACCTTTAAGTAAAAAAAGCAAAGTAAACTATAAAGGTAGCTTACTTTGCTTTTTTCTATGACCCTAATTTAAAAATTAGATTTATAGTGTGTATTAACCGTTTAACCGTTTGTTGTAAAGAAACGTATAAGCCGCGTTAGATACCGAGAAATACTCTTGTATATTCAAAACATTTATAGAAATTAGAGTAAATGTATACACCATTTTTGATTATTATTTCGTTTATCTTTTCCATAATACTTAGTATTTAGTTAGACAATTACTCTTCGTAAAGTTCTTCATGTGATTTTTTCGTCAGAGTTTCATGTTCAGCCGGTTTTGTTACTAAAGTGGTGACAGCAACCTGTAATATTGATCCGAGGATATTTTTAAAAGCCGAATCAGTTTTTCCGATTACAATTTTTTTAGCAAGGTATCCAATTCCAATATTAATTGCAGACTGTGCTAATTCACTCTTCAGTCCTATAGCTTCATTGAGTTCTCCGACTGCGTTGCGTATTAGATTCGTAGGTTTTAAAATTTCTTTAATATCACCTATTTCATCTTTAATTTCGCACCATTCTCTATCTTGTTGACCTTCTAAAAGTTTTATTTGCTGATTTAATGCATCTATAGTTTGAATAGTATTCATAATAGGTTGTTTTATTAATTATAAATCAGTTTTATTTTCTTTTAAAATACTGGAGACAATCATGTTTCCAATAGGAGTCTTAATAAGTTTATGCTGTGTTTTGTGTAATACAATAGCAACAATTAAATAAAAAAGTGCTATTATAAAAAAACCATAATAATACTCTCCAAGTTCTTTTCCAATCCATAAACTGAGTCCAATATTAAGGAAAAGGGTAAAAAATGCAACAACAGCTCCAACCGCAATTCTTGATGTTACTGTAGACAAAGCGTCTGCAGTAGCAGATACTGTTTTGAGTTTGATTAACTCTAAACTCGTTTTTGTATAATTTTCAGCTTTTTCATAAAGATTCAGGTTTTCAGGTGTTGTTGCATTAGTTTCCATGATATTGGTATTTATGGTTAAAAAAGTTCACTCTTTAGTAGTTCGTCTTAATCGCTTTTGCTTCATCTTTTACAGTATTGAAGTCTTCTTTAACCTGATTGAATTTAGCTTTTCCTTCATCGATAATGTCTTTACCATTTGAAGTAATCGAGCTTAAAATTCCGTCCACTTTCCCTTTAAGGTTGTCTCCGTAATCTTTCGATTTATCTTTGATTTTTTTTCTTGTTTCAGATCCTTTATCCGGTGCAAATAATACACCTAAAAATGCTCCTGCTGCTGCAGCTCCTAAGATTCCTAAAATTGTGCTACTCGTTTTCATAATATTTGATTTAAAAATTAATATATAATTGTTTTAATAATTCTGATTTAAATTTCACGACCTTTAATAAGTCTGAACAGTATGGCTATAATAGCAATTACTAATAAGATATGTATAATGCTTCCGGCACTGTATACGAAGAACCCCAAAGCCCACAGAATAACTAGTATTACTGCGATTGTGTATAATAAATTTGACATGATTATATAGTTTATGGTTAATAATTAATTGTTTTTAGTTTAATTTATAAGAAACATATAATGAAAGATTGCTGTTTTTCGCATCCGGAAACGTGTAAGAAGTTCCGGCAAAATCTCTTTCTTTTCCAATAGTAGTCAGACCGTAATTGTAACGCAGACCCACACTTACCGGATTAAAATCTACTCCGATACCTGCTGAAAGTCCTGCATCAAATCTTTCCAGGTCATCAGCATCAATGTCTTCATCAAAATCGATGTCTCCATCACCGCTTACTTTGGCACTTACCAGATAAGAGGCATAACCACCGGCATGAATATTAAAATTTTTGGTGATATTTACCCTTACCAGTAAAGGAAGTTCTATGTAGTTCAATTTGAATTTAGTGTTTCCGCTTGCAAAAGCAGTACTATATTCTAACTCTGAACCTTTTGTAGTAAATAATAACTCAGGCTGAATGGCGATAAAATCTGAAACGGGTAATGTGGCATAGACACCGGCATTAAATCCGTATAAGATATTTTCGTCATCTGCTTCTTCTGTGAATAAATTAGACATATTCAAACCTCCTTTTATACCAAATTCGGTAGTTACATTTTCCTGAGCGTGCAGCATTCCAAATGAAGCTGATAAAAAAAGTGTTAAGGCGCATAAAATATTTGATTGCATTTTCATAATTTAAAAAAATTTAGTTAATAATTGTGGTATTCTTAATTGTCTTTAGTTCATTTAATTTTTCTGTTTCAAGCAAAAGCTTATATTGTAATGGTAAATAATGAAACGCTAATTTTGAAACATCACTGTCATTTGTTTTTTTTGAAATTGCTTCTAATAACTGAATTTGTTCATACAATAAACGTGTCATCGAATTAATGTATACTTTATCAAAACTTGTGTAAGAAGTGTCAATTAATTTATACAAATCATCATTTGCAGGAACATCTATATCAGTAATAACAATGAGTTTTTTAAGCGAAATTTTATTTATTTCCTGAAGCAGCATTACCTGATTGTTTTCTATTTTAGAACTGATGTCTCTTGTTTTTTGTTCTAAACTTTTATATTGTGCCAACTGACTTTTTGCTATAATTGCTTGTGTCGAATTTGCTAATGCTGTAAAAAAATAAATTTCGGTTTCTTCATTATTTCTTGCTGTAAGAACGTTTTTGGTGCTTTCTTTTTCGATTTTGTCATTTTTTTCACATGCACTAATTGATACTAATGTAACTCCTGTAAAAAGTATTTTTAAAAATGATGTTTTTGATGAGAGCATCCTGTTATTTGTTATTCATTATCTACATTACAAAGATGCAAACGAATAGTAAGGATTGCTTTACAGCATAAAAAAGAAACGTTATATAATTCCCATAGCTGGATTTATATAACGTTTTAATATGATAAAATCAGGAGAATTATTCAGGCAGAAACACTGTAAACACAGAGCCTTCGTTGGGTTTGCTGTTGGCCGTAATGTAGCCTTTGTGGTTTTCTACAATCTTTTTACAGATAGCGAGACCGATACCGGTACCAGGATAATCGGTTTTCGAATGTAGTCGTTGAAACAGTACAAAAATATTATCTTTAAACTGAGGATCAAATCCCATTCCGTTATCAGTAAAACTAATTTTGTAGAATTTTTTGAACGGCTGATCTATTAATTCAGGAACTTCATTGGATAAGATCTTTTCACAATGAATTGTAATCTGCGGAGCGACTTCGGGCTTACTGTATTTTAATGAATTTCCAATCAGATTAATAAAAAGCTGCTCTATCTGATAAGGTATCACATATAATTTTGGAAGTTTGCTCACCTTGAGAGAACCTTTTTTCTCATCAATGATTACGGCCAGTTCTGATTTTGCATTTTCTAATAATTCATTCAAATCAGATTTAATAAACTCTTTTTTGGTTGTATTTGTTCTTGAAAACAATAATAAATCATCAATTAAAACACGCATTCTTTTGGCGGATGTCTCAATTTTTATAAGATACTCTTTTGCATTGTCAGAAATTGCAGCTCTGTCTTTTTCAGAAATTCTTGAAATAAAAGTCTGAATTTTGCGCAAAGGTTCCTGTAAATCGTGGCTGGCAACATGATTAAAGGAAGCTAATTCTTTGTTGCTTTTTTCCAGCTCATTATTACGCTCCTGAAGTTCAATGTTTAATAAATGTTCATCTGTAATGTCAAAATTTATTCCAAGTAAAATATTATTTCCATTTTGATCTGTAAGTAACTTACCGGTAGATTTAAAATGTCTGATTTCATCATCAGGTTTTATGATCTTATAATATATAAAAGGAAGTTCTTTATTATTAATGATATTTTCCATTGAAGCAGCAACAGCTTCTTTATCTTCGGGATGAACAAAATCAAGAAAAGTGTCCATGCTTGGGGCAAAAGCATTTGGCTGGAAACCCAGTATTCGAAACTGATTGTCCGAGTAGTCGATTTTGTTTGTATTCAAATCCCACTGCCAGGTGCTGAATTGTCCAATTTTTTCAGCCTCAGACATTAGCCCGCCTGATATTAAAAGTTTTTTATTGTAAATTTTCAAACGGATAAGATCTCTGCTGATTTGTCTGTAAGCCAACAGTATAAAAGTAAGTGCCGTTGAGAAAAGAGAAATTGCAAATATAGGTCCCAAAGAAATCTCCTCGTCATATTTCTGAAGTCTCTTTTCTAAAAATTTCTTTTCAATATCTTTCATTTTTTCAACCTGAAAACGAATGTTTTCCATTAAAATACGACCACTGAACATATAATTGTCCAGTTTTCTTTTGTCATAAGTTTTTGGGTTACTGTATTTAAGACAGTTTTCAAAAGTTTTGAACTCCTGAATAATAAGCGAAAACAGATTTTCAAGATTATCTTTTTGCTTGGGGCTGTTTTCTGTTAATTTTTTAAGGTGAACAAAAGATCTGTTTACTTTGTCTCTGGAATAAAGGTATGGTGTCAGGAATTTAGGATTACTGGTAATAATGTAACCGCGCTGGCCTGTTTCTGCATCCTTAATCGCAGAAATTAAGCGTTCCAGTTCTACATTAATTTCATAAGTATGTATTACCAGCTTACTGGATTCGTTTAGATCCCGGTTATGTTTATAAACTATTGACGAAAGAAAAAGCAAAATGAAAATAGCTATTATAAAAATAACTCTCAAAGAATTTGAGGAATTAAACTTAGGTATCCATTTCATTAGTATTGCAAATAATTATTTAAGGCTCAATAAAAAGTTGTCTCTATTAAGTCCGGAAGTGTGATAGTGCCAGTTTAGCGTTATGACTTCATTGATGATTTTTTTAAGAGCATTAAAGTCACTTGGTTTTTTAATATAAATATTGGCACCTTCAACAAAGGTGTCTTCAATATCTTCATCAGATGAAGATGTCGAATAAATTGCGATGATAAGATTTTTCAGGCGTTCGGTTTTTTTAATTTCTATCAAACATTCTTTACCTGTTTTTTTAGGCATGTTCAAATCCAGAAATAAAATATCAGGTAATTTATTATCAGGATTGTTTAAATGTTCCATTAATTGTAAACCATCGAAAACAAATTCGACTTTGGTCTGTACTTTTACTTCTTCAAAAGCATCTTTGAAAAAAAGTCTGTCGTCTTCGTCGTCGTCAGCAAGTAAAATGTGTAATGCGTTTTTTTGCATTGATTATAGGTATTTGGTTTTTATTTTAAATTTTCTCTTCGTTTTTTTATGATTCTCAGGAACGCAGAAGGAGTAATTCCGGTTGTGTTTTTAAACTGGGTGCTTAAATGTGCTACGCTGGAATAATTCAGTAAAAAAGCAATTTCGGTCAGACTCATTTCATTTACAATCATTAATTGCTTTGCTCTTTCAATTTTTTGAATAATTATAAAATTCTCAATTGACGAATAGGTTACCTCAGAAAAAACATTGGATAAGTATCCGTAACTGTGGTTTAATTTGTCGGCCAAATAAGCGGAACTTTTATAGTTGTTATTATCATCCGTGTAAACCAGTTCTATTATGGCATCCTTAATTTTCTGAACCAGAACACTTTTTTGATTTTCTACAACCTCAAAACCAAAAGGGCTTAATTTGTTTTTTAATTCTTCTAAAGCTTCAATGGTCAGGTTTTCTTCAAGTTCAATTTCTCCAAAACCTAAAGTAGCAAAATTTAAATTTTGCTCTTCCAGTTTTTCTTTTAGAAAAAGTGTACAAATTGTATTGATGTCAAATTTTATAAATAATTTCATATTGTAAAGAAATGGTTAAAGATAACTAATTTATTTATTTTTTATGCTAATTTGAGGTTAGGATTTGTGTAACGGTTAAAGTTTGAAAATCAAAAAAATACCGCCTAATTTAAGTTAGGCGGCACACTGGTATTTTTGAAAGGATTTACAATTCTGACAAAATTTGATGCAATTCTTCTTTTGTTTTACCTAATTTTTGCTGAAGTTTTCCGTACATTTCGTCTTCTTTTCCTTCGGCAAACATCAAATCATCATCGGTCAGAGTAGCATATTTTTGTTTTAATTTTCCTTTCAGCTCATTCCAGTTTCCTTTTATTTCAGTAGTATTCATAACTATATTATTTAGTGTATTATTATATTGTAAAATTGCGAATTATGACAAAAATTTATGTTACACAAATTTTTCAAACTGTTGTATAATTCACATTTTTGGTTTTAAGTGTAATTTGTTGTTAATGTATTAGTTAAGTTTTTTATTGTTTTTTTTAGACATAATTGACAACAGATGTTACATCAATTTAATGTTCAGATACTATCCTTTTAAATCTATTATTGTAGTTTTGCCGCCAATTTTAACTTAAAAACCCCTTTTTTAATGAAAAAAAAATTACTTGTATTATTAATTTTGGTTACTTCTTTTGCCGCCAGAGCGCAATCTTATTTAGGGTATTTTCATGATAATTATGCTGGAGTACAAAGTGTACTTTTTAACCCTGCTTCGATAGCAGATTCCCGTTTTAAAACAGATATTAATGTGTTCTCAGTAAGTAGTTCTGTTGGTAATGATTTATACGGTGTAAAGCTTTTGGATGTTTTTAAAGATGGTTATGATTTTGACAGTCAGGCCAAAATGACGCCTTCTAATAAAAATAACGGAATCATAAATGTTGATTTCATGGGACCGTCGTTTATGTTTAATATTGCGCCAAAACACAGTTTAGCATTTTTTACAAGAGCGCGAGCTATAACTAACTTAAGAGATGTGAACGGAAATCTTGTCGATCAGGTTAAAGATGGTCTGGATGATGCATCTAATTTTAATTTTGATGCAGGAAGTCCAAACGGTGTTTCTCACGGTTGGGGAGAAGTAGGGCTTTCTTACGCAGCTGTTTTATATCAAAACGGTCAGCATTTCTTAAAAGGAGGTATTACAGCCAAATATTTGCAGGGAGTGGCAAATGGTTATATTCAGGGTAGAAATGGTAAAGTAGCATTTGTAGAAAATACAACAACCCCTGAAAATAGTGTTTTAATTACAGAAGGTCAGCTTACCGTGGGTGGAAGCCAGGATTGGGAAAACAATGAGGATTATGAGTTTGACATTAATTCAAGTGGTTTCGGTGCCGATTTTGGATTGGTTTATGAATGGAGACCTGATTATGAAAAATATGACGTAAGTAAAGCCAAACCGGCAGATAATAATTTCAGGGATTTAAACAAATATAAATTACGTTTCGGATTTTCTGTTACTGATGTTGGTTCTATTAATTACAAAAAAGGAAAACAGGATACTTACGATATTACAGGTGTAGTAACGCAGGATATGATTGATAATGCGGATAATTTATATGATTTTCTGGATGATCATTATACTAAAATAGCAACTGCAAAAGGTGCTAAAACCAACTTGCCAACGGCTCTTCATGCAGATGTTGACTGGAATATTCACAATAAATTCTATTTGAATCTTAATGGAGATATCAGTATGGTATCAAATACCAAATTAAACGCAGTGAGTATTGCTGACAGAGTAAGTCTGACTCCTCGTTATGAAAGCAGATGGTTTAGTTTTTTCGTACCGGTATCATGGATGGAATATAGCGGAATGCAGGTGGGTTCAGGTTTACGTGTAGGTACTTTCTTTGTTGGTTCTGGCTCTGTTCTTACTAATTTAGTGTCTAAAGAATCTAAAGCAGCTGATTTTTATGTAGGAGTTAAAATTCCTGTTTACCAAAAGAAATTTAAAGACACAGACGAAGACGGAATTATAGATAAAGAAGATGCTTGTAAAGATGTAGCTGGTCCAGTTGAAAACAACGGTTGCCCTTGGCCAGACAAAGATGGTGATAAAGTTTTGGATAAAGATGATGCTTGTCCTGATGTTGCCGGTCCAGTTGAAAACAAAGGATGCCCGTGGAAAGATAGTGACGGAGACACATTACTGGATAATGTTGATGCATGCCCAACTGTTGCAGGTCCTGTAGAAAACAAAGGATGCCCATGGCCCGATACAGACGGTGATAGCGTTTTGGACAAAGACGATGCTTGTCCGGATGTTGCAGGTTTAGTAGAAAATAAAGGTTGTCCGGTTTTAGATGCTGATAAAGACGGTATTCCTGATAGTGAAGATAATTGTCCGATACTTGCAGGTCCAAAAGAAAACAAAGGCTGTCCTGAAGTTAACAAAGCTACATTAGAACAGTTAAGAGTGGAAGCTAAATCTATTTTCTTCCCAACCGGTAAATCAACTCTGGATGTTGCTGATAAAGGTGAGAACTCAGGAAGACTGGACGCTATCAAAGAAATTTTGAGAAATTATCCAAATGCTAAATTTGCTGTTAACGGTCATACTGATAATGTTGGAAATGCCAAGGCAAATCAAAAGTTATCTGAACAAAGAGCAAAAGCTGTTATGGATGCACTGATTGCAAAAGGTGTAAATCCTGCTAATTTAACTTCTAATGGTTACGGATCTACAAAACCTGTTAAATCTAATAAAACAGCTGCCGGAAGAGCAGAAAACAGAAGAACAGAAATTGTTTATTTAGGCAATTTATAAGCCTTTCTGAATATAAAACCAAAAAGCCATTCTTAATTGAGTGGCTTTTTTTATTTTTGCATACTTTCTAAAAAAGAAGCATTTCTTTGAATTGAAAAAACTAAAAATTCACGAATGACTACACAACAACTACACGAACAAATTCTGCAAAAAAAATCATTTTTATGTGTTGGGCTGGATCCTGATTTAAATAAAATTCCGCAGCATTTATTAGAAACTGAAGATCCTATTTTTGAGTTTAATAAAACTATAATTGATGCTACTCATGATTTGACTGTGGGCTATAAACCTAATACAGCTTTTTTTGAAGCGTACGGAATTAAAGGATGGGTTTCACTGCAGAAAACAATCAGTTATATTAATGAAAAGTTTCCTGAAATTTTCACGATTGCCGATGCAAAACGCGGTGATATCGGAAATACTTCAAGCATGTATGCTAAAGCTTTTTTTGAAGATTTAAATTTTGATAGTGTAACAGTTGCACCTTACATGGGAAAAGATTCAGTAGAACCTTTTCTTGCTTTTGAAAATAAACATACTATAATGTTAGCTCTTACTTCAAATGAAGGAGCCTTTGATTTTCAAACCTTAGAGACCAACGGAAAGGAATTATACAAACAGGTTTTGGAAACTTCTAAAACATGGAAAAACAGTCATAATTTAATGTATGTAGTAGGAGCTACCAAAGCTGAATATTTTACGGAAATTAGAAAAATTGTTCCGGATAGTTTTTTACTGGTTCCGGGAATCGGTGCTCAGGGCGGAAGTTTGTCTGAAGTTTGCAAATACGGAATGAATGATAAAGTAGGTTTATTGGTAAATTCTGCCAGAGCTATTATTTATGCTTCAAACGGAACAGACTTTGCTGAAAAGGCAAGGGAAGAGGCTTTGAAAGTTCAGCAGGAAATGAAAGAAATAATTAATTCTAAGTTTTAACGAACTTTATAAATAGATTAACCGCAAAGTTCGCTAAGGTTTGGCAAGTTTCACAAAGAAAATAACTTTGTGTTCTTAGCGTAAATCTTTGCGAACTTTACGGTTAAAAATAGAATTAAAACAATATGAAACAATTAAAAGATCAGTTAGGGACTTTACATTCTTTTGAAACAGCTCCAAAACGGATTATTTCGTTAGTGCCCTCACAAACCGAATTGTTATATGATTTAGGTTTAGAAGATAAAATTATAGGAATCACGAAGTTTTGTGTGCATCCTTATCATTTAAAATCAACCAAAAAGATTGTTGGTGGCACCAAAAAGATTCATTTTGAAAAGATAAAATTACTGCAGCCGGATGTTATCATTTGTAACAAAGAAGAAAATACTTCCGAAATTGTTGAGCAGTTAAGTGAAATATGTCCGGTTTGGGTCACGAATATTATTTCTGTGGAAGACAATTTTAAAATGATTTCAGATTTTGGACAGCTTTTTAATTGCCGAACCGAAGCTCAAAAATGGAATGATAAGTTAACTTTCGCTTTAAGCGATTTTAAAAAATACGTTCAGGATATTGAGGTGAAAAAAGCAGCCTATTTTATTTGGAAAAATCCATACATGGTTGCAGGAAATGATACGTATATTAATGAATTGTTAAAGTTAAACCATTTTAAAAATATCTACGAAGACAAAGGCCGTTACCCTGAAATTGAACTTAAAAAAATGCGTCTGGAAGGTGATCCGGATTTGGTTTTTCTTTCTTCAGAGCCTTATCCATTCAAAGAAGAAGATGCTTTTGAAATCGGAAGATTTACACATCATGCCAAAACAATTTTCGTAGACGGCGAAATGTTTTCATGGCACGGAAGCCGATTGTTAAAGGCTTTCCCGTATTTTAAATTGCTTCACGAAAGATTGAAAAATTAGTTTAAAGTTTTTCTTTGTTTCAAGTTTCAAGTTATTGAAGTGTAAATTTAACTGCAAAACACGCAAAGCTTATGTCACACAGTTTTGCGTGTTTTGTGGTTAAATAGGGCAAGTAAAGCAACCTGAAACCTAAAACCTGAAACAAAATAACCATATAGATATAAAAAAAGAATGCCGGCATCACTAAGACGCCGGCATCATTTAACTAACCAAAACCAAAATAATAAATAACCAGTTTATTACATTACAAATGTCCGATATATATCTTTCTTTTGCTGTTAAGGTTTTGTTATTACTTTGTTGGACATAAGTTAAGATTTTTAAAATAACGTTATGGATGCTTTTAACGGCTGCTCAGTTTGGCTTTTTCCTTTATTATATCAGCGATTTTACGGTTTTCAATCTTACTTTCAAGCCATGAAATGATGTCCAGATAAAGGAAAGCTCTTTTCTCGTAAGTGTTTTTTTCTAATTCGATAAAACGTTCACGCATTTTGATAAATTCTTTTTTGATATCGGCCGGATAAAAATTATTAAGGTTTCTCATGAACTTAATGATTTCTTTCTGAACTTCGTGTAAATCATTCATCTTTAGTAAAAACTTATATGTGTTTTTAAGATGGTTTTCCAGATAATAATCTTTTCCTAATTCATAATGTGCAATCAAAGATAAAAGTCTTGCAAAGCACATTAAATCTTCGCGCATCGTTAAGTTTTTGTTATTGATGATTTTATCCAGATAATAAATCGACTCATTGTATTTTTCATTTCCAAAATAGATAGAGGCAATTTTGTAATAAAATAACATTTCGTGATGCTCGTCAAGATGTTCGCTGTGAACTTTTATTTTTTCTAAAATCTCCGGAATTAAATATTCGCTTTCGGCAAAAGTTCCTTCCAGAATATGAAAATTCAATTTGTTGTTATATAGGTATAAAAATGATAGTGATGCAATGTTGTCATTAACCGGAAATTTAGGATCCTGAATAGTTTCTTCTAAAAGCGTTAAATATTTTTTGAAATTCGATTTGTATTTCAGCATATATAGCGATTCTAAAAAGTAATGATTTCCTTTTAGAAAAAACACCGGATTCTGGTAAATCATATTCGGATTGTCATAAAACAAACGAACCCATTTATAAGCATATTTGTAACTGGCTAAGAAATCCTGAACTAGAAAGCTACGCCATAAATTAGCATTGTAAAACCAATACTTTTCACGGAAACCAAATTTGCTTTCGTCTAATTTTGAAATGTGTTTGTTGAAATAGTCGTCAATATATTTATACTCTTCATCGTTTTTTACGTAACCGGTTTTTAGCATGATTCCGTACAGCTGAAGAGATAAATTGGATAACTTGCTTGAAATAGTATTACGGTAATTCAATTCCTTTGCCTGAATTACCAGTTCGTCAGCGCGTCCCTGAATACTTCGGGTAATGTATTGCGATTCGATTAGTTTTTCGAATTCAACAATTTCATAAGCCATGTATTTTTCATCATTTTCAAGGGCTATTATTTTGGTTTTATCCAAAATCTTTAAGCTTTGTTTGTATAGTCCTTTGTTGTATAAAATAACAGCAAAATCTATTTGTTCCCGTAATTGATAGCGAATGTTCTGGTTCGGGATATTCAGGCGGATACTAACTAAAATTTGTTTGTACAGATATGATTTTAAATTGGATAACTGAACTTTTTTGATACTTCCGCTTTTTAAGATAAGTTTTTCGTCATAAGTTTCAGACTTATCCAGAATATTAAACAATTCAATAAATTTTGTATTTGAACTCGTTTCCAGACGACTCGCAAAAATTTTAAATTGCCTTTTTTCGGATTTAGAAAGTGATTTTATCAGTACAAATAAAAAATCTTTTTGATGGTTAGCCATTGTAAAATATAATAATGTAACTTATTGATTTTTAGTTATTTAACTACTTATAAATTGTTTTATGAACAGTATAATTTCATTAAAATGAATTTCGTACTGAAGAAGTACAATATATATTTGTTTCAGGATGTGAAATTACATTAAATAAATGAATATGAATAGAGAGAAAGTTCAAATTTTTGATACCACTTTGCGTGATGGTGAACAGGTTCCGGGATGTAAGTTAGATACCAATCAAAAATTGGTTATTGCAGAAAGACTTGACAAAATGGGAGTTGATATCATCGAAGCAGGTTTTCCTGTGTCAAGTCCGGGCGATTTTTTATCGGTCTCTGAGATTTGTAAAATTGTAGAAAATGCAACGGTCTGTGGGCTTACAAGAGCTGTGAAAAACGACATTGATGTTGCGGCAGCTGCCTTAAAGCATGCTAAAAGACCTAGAATCCATACAGGAATCGGAACTTCAGAATCTCATATACTCCATAAATTAAATACTACTCCGGAAGATATTATTGCCAGAGCAAAATATGCTGTTTCTCATGCAAAATCGTATGTAGAAGACGTTGAGTTTTATGCTGAAGATGCTGGTAGAACAGATAACGCTTTTCTTGCAAAAGTTTGTGAGGAAGTTATTAAATCAGGAGCGACAGTATTGAATATTCCTGACACAACAGGATATTGTCTTCCAGAAGAATATGGAGCAAAAATCAAATATTTAAAAGAAAACGTAAAAGGTATAGAGAATGTTACTCTTTCATGCCATTGTCATAATGATTTAGGAATGGCAACTGCAAACTCAATTGCAGGGGCTATCAATGGAGCAAGACAAATCGAATGTACAATTAATGGTATTGGTGAAAGAGCAGGAAATACAGCACTTGAAGAGGTAGTGATGATTTTCAAGCAGCATCCATACTTAAATTTAGATACAAATATCAATACAAGAGAATTAAACGAAATGAGTCGTTTGGTTTCAGAAAGTATGGGGATGATTGTACAGCCAAACAAAGCGATTGTTGGAGCAAATGCTTTTGCGCACAGTTCTGGAATTCATCAGGATGGTGTTATTAAAAACAGAGCTACTTACGAAATCATGGATCCGCTTGATGTTGGTGTTAATGAATCTTCGATTATTTTAACGGCAAGAAGTGGTAGAGCGGCTTTGGCATACCGCGCGAAGAAAGTAGGTTATGAATTGACAAAAACACAATTGGATATCGTTTATATTGAATTTTTGAAATTCGCAGATATTAAAAAAGAAGTTTTAGACGAAGATATTCATCAAATTATAGAAGCTTCCAAAATTCAGGGAGATTTAATAAGAAACTAATTGAAATAAATAATCAGATTTTAAATACATAAAGGACGAGACATTATGAATTTGAAAATAGCAGTTTTACCAGGAGACGGAATTGGACCAGAGGTAATTGCACAGGCAAAAAAAGCTTTGTATGCAATTGGTGAAGTGTATAATCATGAATTTGTTTTTGAAGAAGCTCTCATGGGAGCAATTGCTATTGATAAAACAGGAAAACCACTTCCTGAACAAACGTTGAATTTGTGTCTGAACACAGACGCGGTTTTGTTTGGTGCAATTGGTGATCCTAAATATGATAATAATCCAAATGCAAAAGTTCGTCCGGAACAGGGATTGTTGAAATTGCGAAAAGAACTTGGGTTGTTTGCAAACATACGTCCCATTAAACCTTACAAGGCTTTGATTGAAGCTTCTCCTTTAAAAAGAGAAATTATTGAAGGTGCTGATTTTACTATTTTCAGGGAATTAACCGGGGGTGCTTATTTTGGCGAAAAAACTTTAAATGATGAAGGAACACATGCTTCGGATTTGTGTGAATATTCAGAAGAGGAAATTACCAGAATAGCACATTTGGCCTTTAAATCGGCACAAAACCGACGTAAAAAGCTTACAATGGTTGATAAAGCTAATGTTTTGGAAACCTCAAGATTGTGGAGAAAAGTGGTGCAGAAAGTTGGTGAAAGTTACCCTGATGTAGTATTAGACTTTTTATTTGTAGATAACGCAGCAATGCAATTGATTTTAAATCCAAAGCAATTTGATGTGATTTTGACAGAGAATTTATTTGGAGATATTTTATCTGACGAAGCAAGTGTTATTACTGGTTCTATTGGTTTGTTAGCTTCTGCTTCATTAGGAGAGAAAAATGCTCTTTTTGAACCAATTCACGGTTCTTATCCTCAGGCAAAAGGTAAAAATATTGCCAATCCAATTGCTTCAATTTTGTCGGCAGCGATGCTTTTAGAGCATTTTGGGTTGTTTAAAGAAGCAAATGTAATTTATAAAGCAATCGAAAAAGCAATTGAATTCAAAGTAGTTACTATGGATTTGAAACCGGATTCAAAATTTGGGACCAATGAAGTTGGTGAATTTGTTTCGAACTTTATTTTTAGCAAAGACGATTTGCTGTATTTTAATAATGATAACGTTCATATCGGACAGTCAACGATTGTTTAATTTTTTTTGTTAAATATTAAACTAATTAACAAGAAGTGTTTAAAATGTTGAGATTTTATTTTTTTAGTCCTATTAGTTTTTGTACTTTTGTGACACCAAAAAAATAAGGAAATGCAAATCTCAATTATTATTACTTCTATTATTGTTGTCAGTGTGGTTAACACATCTGAAACGGGAATGGTATAAATATAATTGAAAAAGATATATTATAACCTCCCACATAGTTGGGAGGTTTTTTTTAGGAATAAAATTAATTACAAATAATACATAATGGAATTAAACAAGTACAGCAAAACAATCACGCAAGATGAAACTCAACCAGCTTCACAGGCAATGTTCTACGGAATTGGTTTGACAGAAGAGGATCTTAAAAAAGCGCAGGTAGGAATTGTGAGTATGGGTTACGACGGAAATCCATGTAACATGCACTTAAATGACCTGGCTAAAGATATTAAGAAAGGGGTCTGGGATGCTGATTTGGTCGGTTTGATTTTTAATACTATTGGTGTAAGTGATGGTATTTCTAATGGTAATGACGGGATGCGTTTTTCTTTGGTTTCTCGTGATGTGATTGCCGATTCTATTGAAACTGTTATGGGAGCACAATGGTACGATGGTATGATTGCTGTTCCGGGTTGTGATAAAAATATGCCTGGTGCTTTAATGGCTATGGGTAGGGTAAACCGTCCTTCTATTATGGTTTACGGAGGTTCAATTCATCCGGGAAAATGGAAAGGGGAGGATTTGAATATTGTTTCTGCTTTTGAAGCTTTAGGTAAGAAAATTAAGAATACGATTACACCGGAAGATTTTAAAGGCGTAATTCAAAATGCATGCCCAGGTGCAGGTGCTTGTGGTGGTATGTACACTGCTAATACCATGTCTTCTGCGATTGAAGCATTAGGAATGAGTTTGCCATACAGTTCTTCTAACCCTGCTTTGAGCCCAGAAAAGAAACAAGAGTGTGTTGATGCTGGTAAAGCAATCAGAATATTATTAGAAAAAGATATTAAACCTAGAGACATTATGACTCGTAAAGCATTCGAAAATGCAATTACGATGGTAGCTGTTTTAGGAGGTTCTACAAATGCGGTTATGCACTTAATTGCAATGGCTCATTCAGTAGGTATCGAATTGACATTAAAAGATTTTCAGGATATCAGTGATAAAACACCATTATTAGCTGACCTTAAACCAAGTGGGAAATACTTAATGGAAGATTTACATAATGTTGGAGGTGTTCCTGGAGTAATGAAATATTTATTGAAAGAAGGTTTCTTACACGGTGACTGTTTGACTGTTACAGGAAAAACAATAGCTGAAAATTTAGCTGATATTCCAGATTTGCATGATGGGCAGCAAGTGGTTTTTGAAGTTGAAAAAGCATTAAAAGCGACTGGAAATATTCAGATTCTATACGGAAATATAGCAACAGAAGGTTGTGTGGCTAAAATTTCTGGAAAAGAAGGAGAGTTTTTTGAAGGCACAGCTGTAGTTTTTGAAGGTGAAAAAGATGTAATCAGAGGTATTCAGGCTGGTGAAGTTAAACCAGGAAACGTTGTGATTATTCGTTATTGCGGTCCAAAAGGTGGTCCTGGAATGTCTGAAATGCTAAAACCTACATCTGCAATTATGGGAGCTGGACTAGGAAGTTCTGTAGCTTTAATTACTGATGGACGTTTCTCCGGAGGCTCACATGGTTTTGTAGTGGGTCACGTAACTCCGGAAGCTTATGAAGGAGGAGGAATTGCTTTAATTGAAAATGGTGATGTTATTACAATCGATGCGGTAAATAACACTATAAATATGAAAGTTTCAGATGAAGAATTAGCAAAAAGAAAAGCTAATTGGAAGAGACCTGAAAATGGAATTACACAAGGAGTTTTACTTAAATATATGCGTTCGGTCTCCAGTGCCTCTGAGGGATGTGTTACTGACAAATAATTTAATAAAAACAACCAGCTAATAAGTTTGAAATTAAGAAGATTTATTAGTGAAAAATATAAAATAAAATGAAAATATCAGGGGCAGAAGCCGTTATTAGATGTTTATTAGAAGAAGGAGTAGACTTGGTTTATGGATATCCGGGAGGTGCTATAATGCCGGTTTATGACGAATTATATAAATTTCAGGATAAATTGCACCATGTTTTGGTGCGTCACGAGCAAGGTGCAGCACATGCAGCTCAAGGGTTTGCAAGAGCTACCGGTAAGGTAGGTGTGGCTATTGCAACTTCAGGACCAGGGGCAACAAATTTAGTTACAGGTATTGCAGATGCGCAAATCGATTCTACACCAATGGTTTGTATTACAGGTCAGGTTGGAAAACACTTATTAGGATCTGATGCTTTTCAGGAAACGGATATTATCGGAATCTCAACTCCGGTAACTAAATGGAATTATCAGATTACGGAAGCTCATGAAATTCCTGAAATCATTGCAAAAGCATTTTACATTGCACGTTCTGGTCGTCCGGGACCTGTATTGATCGATATTACTAAAAATGCTCAGTTTGATGAGTTTGAATTTAGTTATCAAAAATGTACCGGAATTAGAAGTTATCATCCCAAACCGGTATTAAATCTTCAAAAAGTTCAAGAGGCTGCAGATTTAATCAATAATGCAAAAAAACCATTTATTGTTTTTGGTCAGGGGATTATATTAAGTGAAGCAGAAGAACAGTTAAAAAGATTAGTTGAAAAATCTGGAATTCCTGCTGCCTGGACAATTTTAGGTTTGTCAGCTTTGCCAACAGATCATCGTTTGAATGTTGGAATGGTAGGGATGCATGGTAATTATGGTCCTAATCTTTTGACCAATGAGTGTGATGTTTTAATTGCGCTGGGAATGCGATTTGATGACCGTGTTACAGGAAAATTAGCTACTTATGCTAAGCAGGCAAAAGTGATTCATTTTGAAATTGATCCGGCAGAAATAGATAAAAATGTAAAAACTGAAGTTGCAGTTTTAGGTGATGTGAAAGAAGCATTAACGGCGTTAATTCCGTTAATAGATAAAAAATCACATGAAGAATGGCATAATGAGTTCAAGGAAAAATATAAAATTGAATGTGAAGCGGTTATTAATGAAGAATTAGCTCCGACTAATGGTAAGGGAATTTCAATGGGAGAAACTATTGAAATGATTAACAAACATTCAAAAGGTGATGCGATAATGGTTTCTGATGTAGGTCAGCATCAAATGTTTGCTTGCCGTTATACTAAATTCAATTCAACGAAAAGTAATGTTACCTCTGGTGGACTTGGAACTATGGGGTTTGCTTTACCGGCAGCTATTGGTGCCAAAATGGGAAGACCAGATCGTGAAGTTGTTGCTGTTATTGGTGATGGAGGTTTTCAAATGAATATTCAGGAATTAGGAACAATTCACCAGACAAAAGTTCCGGTAAAAATTGTTGTATTGAATAATGAATTTCTTGGAATGGTACGTCAGTGGCAGGAATTGTTTTTTGACTATAGATACGCTTCTACAGTGATGATTAATCCAAATTTCTGCGCTATTGCAGAAGGGTATTATATTAAATCAAGAAAAGTAACAAAGAGAGAAGAGCTTGATGAAGCTGTTGCTGAAATGCTGGCTTCAAAAGATTCTTATTTCTTAGAAGTTATGGTAGAAAAAGAGAATAATGTGTTTCCTATGATTCCAACAGGAGCTTGTGTTTCGGAAATCAGACTAAGTTAAAAAGACATGGAAGAAAAAACATTTACCATATCGGTATATTCAGAAAACAATGTGGGTTTGCTTAACAGGATATCAGGAATATTCTTAAAACGTCACATTAATATATTAAGCTTAAACGTTTCAGAATCGGAAATAGAAAATGTTTCAAGATTTATCATTGTAGTGGAAACTACAGAGAAATGGGTTAAAAATATCGTGGGACAAATCGAAAAACAAATTGAGGTTATAAAAGCGTTTTATCACACAGACGAAGAGACAATTTATCTGGAAAATGCATTGTTTAAAATAGCCTCTAGTTTATTGTTTGATGAAAAACAAATCCAGAATATAATCAAAGAAAGTCAGGCAACAATTGTAACTGTTTCACGTGATTTTTTTGTGATTTCAAAATCAGGCAGGCGTTCTGAAATAGAAGAATTATATGCAAAATTTAAACCGTACGGTATCATGCAGTTTGTACGTTCGGGAAGAATTTCTGTATCGAAAGAAAAAATGGAAATATCATCATTATTGTTAGAAGAATTAAAATAATTATCAATTTAAATTAAACATCATACTTATTAAATATTAAAAAAATGGCCAATTATTTCAACACATTACCACTTAGATTACAATTAGAACAGTTAGGGGTTTGCGAATTTATGGATCAATCAGAATTTGCAAACGGGATTGATGCATTAGCAGGAAAAAAAGTCGTAATCGTAGGATGCGGAGCACAAGGTTTAAATCAGGGTTTAAATATGAGAGACTCAGGTTTAGATATTTCTTATGCTTTGCGTGCAGATGCAATTGCTGAAAAAAGAGCTTCTTTTAAAAATGCTACTGAAAACGGATTCAAAGTAGGTACTTATGAAGAATTAATTCCAACTGCTGATTTAGTTTGTAACTTAACTCCGGATAAGCAACATACTGCTGTGGTTACTGCCATTATGCCGTTAATGAAACAAGGTTCAACCTTAGCTTATTCTCACGGATTTAACATTGTAGAAGAAGGAATGCAGATTCGTAAAGACATCACGGTTATTATGTGTGCGCCTAAATGTCCAGGTTCTGAAGTGCGTGAAGAGTACAAAAGAGGTTTTGGTGTACCAACACTTATCGCTGTTCACCCTGAAAACGATCCAAACGGTTTAGGTTTAGATCAGGCAAAAGCTTATGCTGTTGCAACAGGAGGTCACAGAGCAGGAGTTTTAAGATCATCTTTCGTAGCTGAAGTAAAATCAGATTTGATGGGTGAGCAAACAATTCTTTGTGGACTATTACAGACTGGATCTATTTTATGTTTTGATAAAATGGTTGAAAAAGGAATCGACGCTGCTTATGCTTCAAAATTAATTCAGTACGGATGGGAAACTATCACTGAGGCATTGAAGCACGGTGGAATCACTAATATGATGGATCGTTTAAATAATCCTTCAAAAATTGAGGCTTACGAATTAGCTGAAGAATTGAAAGATATCATGCGTCCATTGTTTCAAAAACATCAGGATGATATCATTTCTGGAGAATTTTCTAGAACTATGATGATTGACTGGGCTAATGACGATGTTAATTTGTTGAAATGGAGAGCTGCAACAGGAGAGACTAACTTCGAAAAAACAGCTCCACAAGAAGCTCCAATCTCTGAACAGGAGTATTTTGATAATGGAGTATTAATGATTGCAATGGTAAAAGCTGGTGTTGAGTTAGCTTTTGAGACTATGACTGAAGCTGGTATTATCGAAGAGTCTGCTTACTACGAGTCATTACACGAATTACCATTAATTGCAAACACTATTGCAAGAAAGAAATTATTTGAAATGAACCGTGTAATTTCTGATACAGCGGAGTACGGATGTTACTTATTTGATCATGCATGTAAGCCATTATTGACTGAATTCATGAAAAAAGTTGAAACAAACATCATAGGAAAACCATTTTCAACTTCTAATGGTGTAGATAATACTGTTTTAATTGCTGTAAACAAAGAGATTCGTCAGCACCCTATCGAAGAAGTAGGTGCGTGGTTGAGAGAGTCTATGACAGCAATGAAGAAAATTGGATAATATAAATTAGGAATTACACACATAGAAGTGTGTTGGGATTTTGCACTGTATCTTAGTTTTATGTAATATTTTGAATTAGTAAGCACTTATTAAGATAATAACAGATATGGCGCATGTTACATTCACTTAACTCTGAATAGTATCAGGTTAAGTGAAGTAATCCCTAAATTATCTTGGGTATGTTTAGTTATAAATGTACTTGTGAATTTCTGTTTTGATTAATAATGTTGCTGCTATTTTCAAAATAAACGACTAAAGCGTGCAGGATTAAAAATTAATTGTTATTGAAATTGTTAGATTAAAAAGGCATGGTGTTTTTGAATACCATGCCTTTTTTTACGTTACTAATATTTGATTAAAATCTAATAATTTGTATAAAATACATTAATAACGTTTGTTTTTTTAAATAAATGTTTTTTTTTAATAAAATTTATGAATTAAATAATTTTAAGAATACATTGTTATTTAATACATTTATAAAAAAATTACAACCACTATGAGTTATTATAAAATTGAAAATTTAGAACAATATTTTAAACATTACAATAAGTCAATAAGAGAGCCAAGAAAATTTTGGGGAAAAATAGCTGAAGAAAACTTTACTTGGTACCAGCAGTGGGAAAAAGTTGTTGATTTTAACATGGCTGAAGCAGAAGTAAAATGGTTCACTGAAGCTAAAGTTAATATTACAAAAAATTGCATCGACAGACATTTAAGCAAAAGAGGAGAAAAAACAGCTATTATTTTTGAGCCGAACAATCCTTCAGAGAGCGCTTTACATATTTCTTATAATGAGTTATATGAAAGGGTTTCCAAAATGGCAAATGTCTTGCGTGAACAAGGAGTTGGAAAAGGAGATAGGGTTTGTATTTATCTCCCGATGATTCCTGAATTAGCCGTTTCAGTTTTAGCCTGTGCCAGAATTGGTGCTATACATTCAGTAATTTTTGCCGGTTTTTCAGCTTCAGCTGTTTCTGCAAGAATTAATGATAGTGAATGTAAAATGGTTATTACATCTGATGGAGGTTACAGAGGAAATAAAACCATTGATTTAAAAGGAATTGTAGACGAAGCTTTAGAAAGCTGTTCTTCAGTTTCTAAAGTTTTGGTTGTTAAAAGAACTGAAACAGAAATAAAAATGCAGGAAGGCAGAGATTTTTGGTTACAACCATTACTGGATGCTGCTCTTGATTATAATGTAGCCGAAATTATGGATGCAGAAGATCCTTTGTTTATTTTATATACTTCAGGATCTACAGGAAAGCCAAAAGGAATGGTGCACACAACAGCCGGGTACATGGTGTATACTGCATATACTTTTAAAAATGTTTTCAGTCACGAAGAAAATGATATTTTTTGGTGCACTGCCGATATTGGATGGATTACTGGGCATTCATACATTTTATACGGACCATTATTAAATGGAGGTACAACTGTAATTTTTGAAGGTGTTCCTTCTTATCCTGATTTTAGCCGCTTTTGGGATATCATCGAAAAGCATAAAATCACACAGTTTTATACTGCTCCAACAGCAATTCGATCTTTAGCTAAAGAAAGTCTTGACTATATTCAAAAATACCCTCTAAAATCATTAAAAGTTATTGGTTCTGTTGGAGAGCCAATCAACGAAGAGGCTTGGCACTGGTTCAATGATCATGTTGGAGATAAAAGATGTCCTGTAGTGGATACCTGGTGGCAAACAGAAACAGGCGGTATCATGATTTCACCAATTGCTTTTGTAACACCAACAAAACCTACTTATGCAACTTTGCCATTGCCGGGAATTCAACCTGTTTTAATGGATGAAAAACGTAACGAAATTGAAGGAAATCAGGTAGTAGGAAGTTTATGTATTAAATTCCCATGGCCTGGAATTGCCAGAACAATTTGGGGAGATCATGAACGTTATAAAAAAACATATTTCTCAGCTTTTCCGGGTAAATATTTTACAGGTGACGGAGCCTTGAGGGATGAAGTTGGTTATTACAGAATCACGGGTAGAGTAGATGATGTCGTAATTGTTTCAGGACATAATTTAGGAACTGCGCCTATTGAAGATGCGATAAATGAGCATCCGGCTGTAGCTGAGTCAGCAATTGTAGGTTTTCCACATGAAATAAAAGGGAATGCTTTATACGGTTATGTAATCTTAAAAGAAACAGGAGAAGTTAGAAATAAAGAAAATCTTGCTAAAGAAATCAATCAGTATATTGCGGATCATATTGGGCCAATTGCTAAATTGGATAAAATTCAGTTTGTTTCAGGATTACCAAAAACGCGTTCAGGAAAAATTATGCGTAGAATTTTGCGTAAAATAGCAGAAGGAGATTTTTCTAATTTTGGAGATACTTCAACTTTATTAAATCCTGAAGTTGTAGAAGGAATTATGAATGAAAGAATTTCTTAATGATTTAAAATATAGATAAAAGAAGCCGTTTCAACTTGAAACGGCTTTCTTTTTGTAAAAATTTAATTCTTTTCTAATTGTTTTCTTTTTTTAAGCTTAATCCCATTGGAACCATTAGAACACCTTTTTCATAAATGTTCAAATAGAGTATTACCGGTTTTTTTTGACCCTCCCATTTTAACTCGTAAACATTAAGGAATCCGGCCCCCATATCGCTTCTTTTAGTTGGAAACGGGCAGCATGTTTCTAATCTTGTATAAATAATCTTCTCGCCATTAGGACCCGCTAAAGCATTTAAAAAACGAACTTCATTCAGAGCTTCATCTTTGGTATTTCGGTAGAAAATATTGATAGGATAATCAGGATTGTAGCCATATTTTTTATCCTTGCTAAATTCTTTAATGACGAACGTATTGTTTTTACTTAAAACTAAATCAGGGGCGTTATCATCTACATTTTTTAATGTCGATTTTGTGCTTACACATGCAGTAACAGAAATTAATAAAGCAATAAGAAAGGTTGTTTTTTTCATTAGTTTGGCGTTGTTTTTAATACAAATGTAAAAGATTTTTTGCTTTGTAAAGAACGAACAAATATTGTTCCTAAGCTTTTACAAATAAAAAAACATTCTATGTTATTCATGATACAGAACAATATAGAATGTCTTTTTATATTTTTTATTAAACAATTTCAGCGCTAAGTCCAGCTTCCAGGAGTTGAGTGCATTGAGGTTTCAATTTGTCTATCGGACCGGTTTTTACTGTACATTTTCCGTTGTAATGAACAATTAAAGAGCATTGTTCAGCCTGCTCAGGGGTGTGATTACAAACACGAACTAAAGTTTCAATTACATGATCAAAAGTGTTTACATCATCATTATAAACAATAATTTCGTTGTTGAAACCTATAGCTTCCCTTTCCCGAACTCTTTCTTTTACTTTTTCTTTAGTACTCATATTTTTAGATTTTGCACTTAGTAATTTACTATCTAATTTACGTATTTTAATGAAACCCAGTTATTTCTTTGATGCTTTTTAACATAAGTAAGTCCTTTCTCAGTGCAGGAGGCATCGATGTAAGGGATGTCTTCTTCGTAAAAACCACTCAAAAGTATAATTCCTTTTGGGTTCAGGCAATCAACGTAAGACTGCATGTCGTTTAGTAATATATTTCGGTTGATGTTTGCTATAATCAAATCGTATTTTTTGCCTGACAATAATTTTGCGTCACCTTCGTAAACGGTAATATGCTGACAATTATTGCGCTCTGCATTTTCAATAGAATTTAAAAAACACCAGTTGTCAATATCAATAGCATCAATAGGATGTGCACCTTTCATTTCGGCTAATATGGCTAGAATTGCGGTTCCACAACCCATATCCAGAGTTTTTAAATTTTTTACATCAATTTCTAATAAATGCTGAATCATCATGTGTGTGGTTTCGTGATGACCTGTTCCAAAACTCATTTTTGGTTCAATTACAATATCAAATTCGGCCTCCGTTTTCTCATGAAAAGGAGCTCGAACATGGCATTTTCCATCAACATCAATGGCTTCGAAATTTTTCTCCCATTCTTCATTCCAGTTTATCTGATCAATTTCTTCAATTTTATATTCAATTTTGAATTCGTCAGATTGCAAAATATAAATGTCATCTAAAATATTCTCATCCCATAAATCTTTTTTTACAAATGCTGAAATTCCGTTTTCAGTTTCAGTAAAACTCTCGAATGCTTTTTCGCCCAGTTCGGCTATCAATATTTCTGATCCAAGCTCTTTGGGTTCGATAGAAAAATGATACCCTAAATATATATTTGACATAGATAATTTTTTTGCAAAGGTAAGAATCGAAAGTGGATGTTGTAGAAAAAAATGATGAGAACGTGATATTTTAAGTATAAATTATAGTTTTTGAAACTTTAGAAACACTTTACTCAATTACTGTTGTAGTGATATAATCTGAAATGATTAGTTAATACTATTTCTTATTTTAAAGAAACTTAACTCTTCAACTTCTTTATCATCAAATGTTTTTAAAACAACATAATACCACTCCTTGTCGGGAATGTCAACTTTAAAAACATCATTTTTTTTATGACTTTTTATGGCACTTTCAAAGGCAGGAACCATCATGCCTTCAGTAAACCAGCCTAAATCACCGTCGTTAGAACTGTCCATAGTGTGGTTCTTCGCTAAAATTATAAATGATTTTCCGTTTTTATATTCTTCTAAAATTTTAGTTCTTGTTTTATTGATTTCTTTTATTGAAAGTGTGTTGCCATCCAGATAAATATAACTCACCCGAAAAGCCAGAATTTTTCTTTTAGAAAGTATTTTATAGGTAAAATCAGTATCTGAAAAAACATCTCCCGTTTTTACTGTTAAAAGTTTTTTTGCAAATTCATCAGTTTCAATTTCAGGTATTGAGGAGAGAAATTCGATATCAAAATTTTGATTTTCTTGTATAAACTTTTGAGCTTCTTCAAATGTTGTTATTTGTTTTAATTGATCTTGAATGTTTTGAGCATAAAGACCAAGCGATAAGAAACAAACTGCAATTACAAATGTTTTTTTCATTAATTGGTTTTTAATACTTCTAACTGATATAATTCCAGATATTTTTTTTCTTCGTCAATTCAATAAAAACGGCTTTTAGTACAGCATGTTCAGGTTTTTGTAAAGGGCCATCTTCTTTTAAAATCTTCATAGCATAGTTTCTGGCTAAACTCAGAATATCACGATCACGTACAATATCGGCAATTTGCAGATTTAATACCCCGCTTTGCTGTGTTCCCATCATATCGCCTGGTCCGCGGAGTTTAAGGTCAACTTCTGCAATTTCAAAACCATCATTTGTCTGAACCATTGTCTCCATTCGGGTTTTACTGTCTGAACTCAATTTGTGACTTGTCATTAAGATACAATAACTCTGTTCTGCACCACGACCAACACGTCCGCGCAGCTGATGCAATTGAGAAAGCCCAAACCGTTCTGCACTTTCAATAATCATTACACTGGCATTTGGAACATTTACACCAACTTCGATAACAGTTGTTGCTACCATAATATTAGTTTTGCCTTCTGAAAAACGCTTCATTTCGGCATCTTTATCTGCAGGTTTCATTTTTCCGTGTAAAATTGAAATTGAATATTGTGGTAGCGGAAAATCACGCGATATACTTTCGTAACCGTCCATCAAATCCTTATAATCCATTTTCTCAGACTCCTGAATGAGCGGATAAACAATATAAATTTGTCTTCCTTTTGCAATTTCGTCCCGAAGAAATTTCCAAACTTTCAAACGATTAGTATCATAGCGATGTACGGTTTGAATTGGTTTTCTTCCTGGTGGTAATTCGTCAATGACCGAAATGTCAAGATCTCCGTACAGGCTCATAGCCAAAGTTCGTGGAATAGGAGTGGCCGTCATCACTAAAACGTGTGGAGGAATATCATTTTTTTTCCACAATTTAGATCTTTGCTCTACACCAAAACGATGCTGTTCGTCAATTACAGAAAGCCCTAAATTCTGGAATTTTACCTTATCTTCTAATAAAGCATGAGTTCCAATTAAAATCTTAAGTTCACCGCTTTCTAATTCTTGATGAATAATTTTTCTTTCAGAAGTTTTAGTAGAACCGGTTAGTATTCTGATGTTGATATTTAATGTTTTGGCAAATTCAGATAAACCAAGAAAATGCTGATTAGCCAAAATTTCAGTTGGAGCCATTAGACAGGCCTGAAAGCCATTGTCTATTGCCAAGAGCATACTCATAAAAGCTACAATCGTTTTTCCCGAACCCACATCACCCTGAAGCAGACGATTCATTTGGGCGTTGCTTCCCATGTCGGTTCTAATTTCTTTGATTACTCTTTTTTGTGCATTCGTTAAATCAAAAGGAAGATGATTTTTATAAAATTCATTAAAAAGTTCTCCCACTTTGTCAAATGGATGCCCTTTTATTTTATGTTTTCGAATGAGATTTTTTGTAATTAATTGCAACTGAATAAAGAACAGTTCTTCAAATTTTAGTCGGAATTGTGCTTTCGCTAAAATTTCAGCACTTTTGGGAAAATGAATATTAAATAAAGCTGCTCGTTTTGGAATCAGCTTTAACTCTTCAATTAAATAAGGGGGAAAAGTTTCTGTAAACAATGCTTGTGTTTCCAGAAAAAGCTGTTCCATCAATTTGTTTATTGTACGGTTCGAAATTCCTTTATTAGCCAAGGCTTCAGTCGAAGGGTAAACGGGCTGCATAGCCGAACGTAAGCTTCTCTCATGTTCACTTAATAATTCAATTTCCGGATGTGCCATACTGAACTGACTTCCGTACAATGAACATTTTCCAAAAATAACCAAAGTTTCATTCAGTTTTAAACTTTCGCGAATCCATTTATGTCCCTGAAACCAATTTAGATCAATTTGCCCGGTGTCGTCAACAAACGTGGCGACAAGACGCTTTTTGTTTTTAGCAAATTCAACCGTTTTAATGTGAATTATTTTTCCAATAATCTGTACTTCAGAACCTGTATTCTGCAATTCGTTAATCTTATAATAACGTGTTCTGTCAATATATCGATTCGGAAAAAGATTGACTAAATCTCCATATTTATGAATACCCAATTCCTTACGAAGCAACTGGCCACGACTTGGACCAACACCTTTTAAGTATTCGATAGGGGTTTCTAGAAGATTATTAGACATTTAATTATTTAGATTACTTATTTTAGATTTAGGCAATTCGAATTTTATTAAAAAGCGAAGATAAATTTTAATTAGGAAATTTGAAAACAGGTATTCGAAATTACAGACCAGAAAATAATATCTTTGGAAAATAAAATAATAACAGATGACAACCCACTTAGCACTTTTACGAGGCATCAACGTTTCAGGACATAATATGATGAAAATGGAAGCTTTGAAAGCAATGTTAGAAAATATTGGTTTTCAAAACGTACGAACCTATCTGCAATCAGGAAATGTTTTTGTTGATACAGAAGAAGAAAGTACTTCAAAAGTAGGGTTTATGATTAAACAGGAAATTTTTAAAGTCTTTGGGCATGAAGTTCCTGTGGTGGTAATTACAAAAGAAGATTTGGAGTTGTGTTTTAAAAATAATCCTTTTTTAAAAGAGAAAAATTCCGATACCAAAAAAATGTATGTTGCTTTTGTTTCAATTGCTTTGAAAAAAGAAAACATAAATGATTTAAAAGTAAGTCAGTTTAAACCTGATGAAGCAAGCATTGACGGCAACAGGATTTTTATAAAATATGCTGTTGGTGCCGGAAAAACGAGATTTGATCAAAAATATATTGAGAAGAAACTCAATGTCACGGCAACCATCAGAAACTGGAATACAGTGACTAATCTGCTGAATATGTATACGGAGTAAAAACAAAAAGCAGGCTTCAAATTAATATATGAGCCTGCTTTTTTATATTGAATTATAATATTTTAGATTCTGAAAATACCGCCAAAAGCAATAATTCGCTGAAAGAAGAAAAAGTCCTGAAACGCACTATCATCATTACTTGCTGTAGTTTTGATATCCTGCATGTTAATATAACCGCCTTTTAACTCTCCCTGAATATAGAAGTGTTTGAAAAAAGTAACATTGATTCCGGCTTTAGCAGATACTCCGTAACCTGAAACATGAAAATCATCATGACGTTCTTTTCCTAAAAGCTTGGTGTTTGTTTTTGGATATAAAAGTCCGGCCCCAAGACCTTCTGTTAAGTTAATCTGAACCTTATCGATATTAGGAAGTCTAAACCATTTTGAAATGTCATCATGTCTTGAAACTTCTGTGTTTACGTAATTTAAACCATCAGTATGTTCGTAAGTTAAAAAAGTTTCGTCTGTAAAATCTACAGGGGTGTTATTGTAGACACCATTGTGGGCTGAACCAATTTGATCTGCAGGTAAATTTACATAACCGGTAACATTTGCAATCTGATTTTGTGTCATTACATATTTCATGTGATCTACTCCAATAGCTACGCTATAGTGGTCATTCACAAAATACCCAAATCTTAAATTAGTTTGCGGAATTGTCATTCGGGATGGGTTAACATAATCGACATGCCATCCTTTAGGTTTGTCATGTACACTCATGTTATGAACAGTGAATTCATAATCTTTTCCTCTGAAGGTTACGTCAGATTTTGAATAACTCTCTCTGTTTCCTCCCCACGAAACAAAGAATTTTCCTTTATTGTGTGCCGTGTATTTGTCTTGTATTGCAATTTCTTCCTGAGCAAACGTGTTCACAGCAAAACACATTAAGAAAAAAGGCAAGAATAAAAAATTATTTTTCAAAGAAATTAAACTGTAATAAGATTAGAATGAATTAACTGTTTTTCTGATTGCTACCAATTTGGTCATTAGACCTTCAAAATAGTCTAAATGAAGCATATTAGCACCGTCACTTTTAGCATTTGCAGGATCAAAATGGGTTTCGATAAAGATACCGTCAACGCCTACGGCAATACCAGCCTTGGCTACGGTTTCAATCATATCTGGTCTTCCGCCTGTCACACCAGCTGTCTGGTTAGGTTGTTGTAAAGAGTGTGTAACATCCAAAACTGTTGTGGCATATTGCTGCATAGTCGGGATTCCGCGATAATCAACAATCATGTCCTGATACCCAAACATAGTACCACGGTCTGTAACCATAACATTTTCGTTGTTACAATCCAAGACTTTTTGTACGGCATGTTTCATGCTTTCAGGACTCATAAATTGTCCTTTTTTAAGGTTAACTGTTTTCCCGGTATTTGCAGCAGCTACAACCAGATCAGTCTGACGTACTAAAAAGGCCGGAATTTGTAATACATCTACATATTGTGCTGCTTTATCCGCATCCTCATTGGTATGTATGTCTGTAACAGTTGGAATATGGAAAGTTTCAGAAACTTTTTGTAAAATTTTTAATGCTTTTTCGTCACCAATTCCTGAAAAACTATCAATTCTGGAGCGGTTGGCTTTTTTAAAAGATCCTTTAAAAACATAAGGAATCTGAAGTTTGTCGGTAATACCAACTAATTTTTCAGCAATTCTGAGAGCCATTTCTTCTCCTTCGATAGCGCAAGGTCCCGCCAACAAAAAGAAATTTCCACTATCAGTATGCTTAATTTGTGGAATATGCTGTAAGTTCATATCTGTGTTTTTTTGACTGTGCAAAGGTAGTTAGGATTTGCGATTTACAGATGAAGATTTGTGATTATTTTAAAAATGTTATTTAAATTTTTGGATAATACTACATTTTTTTAAAAAACGGTTAAAGGAATCGACGATATGAAAATAAAAAAGCCCTTTAGAAAGACTAAAAGACTTTGAAGTGAATTATTTTTGCTGACCCGGAGCGTGTGCTTTAGCACTTTTTTGGCCGGATATTTTTTTAGCCTGCCCAGGAGGCATTTTTTTTGTTTTATGATGTGTATGTGAATGATTGTGTTGTACCGTGCAGCCTAACATGCTTACAATTACAAACAATATTACCATAATGATTACGGCAATTTTAGTGAAGTTAGAATTTTTCATAAGGTTATTTTAAATTTGGATTTACAAATATAAGAGTTCGCAGGATAATTATCCGCTTAAGCGATTGTTTAAAGTCATTATAAACAAAAAGCCCTGGAATTCCAGAGCTTTGATGTTTTATGAAGAAAAAATTATTCTTCTTTCATTGTGTGATAAACGTTCATTACGTCATCGTCTTCTTCGATTTTTTCTATTAGTTTCTCAACGTCAGCAATTTGAGCTTCTGTCAATTCTTTAGTAATCTGTGGAATACGCTCAAAACCAGATGATAAAATTTCTAATCCTCTGTTTTCTAATTCTTTTTGTAAAGCTCCAAAGCTTCCAAAAGGAGCGTATATTAAAATTCCGTCTTCGTCTTCAAAAACTTCTTCTGCACCAAAATCGATTAATTCCAGTTCTAATTCTTCCGCATCGATTCCGTTATTTGCAATCCTGAAATTGCAGGTGTGGTCAAACATAAATTCAACAGATCCCTGAGTTCCCATAGTTCCGTTGCATTTGTTAAAGTAACTGCGAATATTAGCAACAGTTCTGTTATTATTATCAGAAGCAGTTTCAATCAAAATGGCAATTCCATGAGGAGCGTACCCTTCAAAAAGAATTTCTTTATAGTTGGCAGTATCTTTATTACTTGCATTTTTGATAGCGCGTTCAACATTGTCCTTAGGCATGTTGGCCGCTTTTGCATTTTGGATTACAGCTCTTAATCTGGAATTCGCATCCGGGTTTGGACCACCTTCCTTAACAGCCATAACGATATCTTTACCAATTCGGGTAAATGTTTTGGCCATTGCTGACCATCGTTTCATTTTTCTTCCTTTTCTAAATTCGAATGCTCTTCCCATTTCTAATTTTAAGTTTTGTGAGGCAAAAATACGGTTATTCCTTATTTTTCCAAAATCAAAATCTATTCTTTTTAATTAAAATAAGTGTCTGGTTAATTAAAATAAGAGTCAGGATTACGATTTCTTGCTTCTGTATCATTAATGAAGTTTATTTAGAAGCATTAAACTCTTTAATAATATTTACAGCTTCATTTAGATATGGATTGTTTTTAAGATTGTCAATCTGGTATTGATTGACTAATTTTTCATCTGGGTAAACACCAAGTAAAAACTGATTGACGGTAGAATTATAGATATCCAACGGATTATTTTTGTCATTAAAATGGTTAATTTCTGTCCATATTGCGCTTCGTATTTCCTTTTGTTCAAAAACCGATTCTAAAGTCATTGGAACTTCAGTTTTTGGAGTGTTAATTATTTCGTCGATTTTAGAATTTATTTTTTTTATTTCGTTAAAGTATATATTGTCTTGAAGCCTCGCGGAACTATTTTTCGCAATTTTATCAATTAGAATTCTCTTTACATAGGGTTTGTATTTCAATAGGGAAACAATGCTGTCATTTTGAATTGCCGTTGGAAAATTGCTTTCTTTCTGATATACATTTTCGTAAAATTCAGGCAGGATAACATCTGGTATAACTCCGGTATTTTGATGACTTTTTCCTGTAACTCTGTAAAATTTATTAATTGATATTTTTAAAAAATCAGTAGTTGTGTTTTCGTCAAGCGGAAGGAAAGTTTGCATTGTGGCTTTCCCCAATGTGCTGCTGCCCAATAATAATGCCCGGTTGTAATCTTGTAATATAGATGCAAAAAATTCACTGGCAGAAGCTGTATTGCTGTTTACCAAAACTACAATTGGTCCTCGGTAAATAAGTCCTCTGTAGGGATCGTTGATTACAGATTTTTCCTGGCGGTTATCGACCACTATAGAAATCGGACCATAATCTACAAACATTCCAGCCATTCTGATGGCTTCTTCCATTGAGCCGCCGCCATTGTCAATCAAATCAATTACAAGTCCTTTTATGTTGTCTCTTTCAAGTTTTATAACTTCACGGGCAACATCATCGGCACATCCTTTCTGACTATTAGATTCTAAATCAGCATAAAAACTTGGTATTTTGATATAGCCGATTTTATTTTCTTTTCCGACAACAAAACTGTAAACCGAATTTTCTTCGTCTTTCATGAGTTGTTTTTCGATATACACATCAAAATTTTGACCTGAATTTCTCTTTAATGTCAATGTGATGTTTTTGTTCGATTCAGACATAATCATAGTTGATATCAATTCCAGAGAAGCACATGAAACCTGTAAAGTTTCTTTCTGATTGGAAATAGAAACAATCTGGTCTCCTTTTTTTATTAGCCCGGTTTGAAAAGCCGGACCGTTTGGATCCAGTTCTTCTATGATGATTTCGTTTTTTTCGTTCAATTTTATGCTCATTCCTAAAGAAAGATGTTCTTTTGATAAGGAAGCCACAAAGCTGGATTTAGAATCATCACTAAAATAAGCGGTGTGAGGATCAAAATAGCTGCAAAAATAGTTGTACAGTTTTTCCTGCTGAGAATCTTTTCTTTCTAAAAGTGTATTAATTCGGCAGATTTCGTTTGAAACAATAAAGTCTTTCGATTTTAATTCTAAGGTTTTAAAATTAGTTTTAAGGGAGTCTAAGTTATTGCCCATTTCTGAAATATCATCCAAAATTTGGTAACGTATTTTTTTTGTCCATACTTTTTCTAAATTTTCTTTTTTCAGATAAAAAGAAAAAGCTTTTTTGTAAAATCGAATAGTGTCTTTTTTGGTGTAATCAATATTTCCGGTCTTAATTTTTTCTAAAACAATTTTGGTTCTGAGGAGTCCATTGGTGTATTGGGTAATTATATCAGATAAAAACGAACAATCTCCTTTTAAAATCAGGTCATCTAAATTAAAACGATAACGTTTTGCTAAATCGTCATATTCGGTTTTGTAAAATATATTTCGGGAAGGGTCTAATTCGTTGATGAGATTGTCAAAAACAAAAACCGATAAACTGTCATCAACAGGTTTAGGTCTGATATGTTCTGACTGGATAAGGATGTTTATTTTGTTTACTATCAGACACGTTTTGTCACTATTTTGACCAAATAGAACGCTTGTGAACAATAATAATATTAATCGGATTTTATTCATAAACATAACAATCATCGATTAGATTAAAGTTACGCTTATTTTTTTATAATGACAGTATTTTCTTCAAAATATCGACGATTAAATATTTTGTATGTGAAATACAGTCAGGAGTACGGTGGTCAACTGTTGATTTTTGAATTTAAAACGCTCAGGTTGATTAATTTTTTAAGAAAAAATGCATTACAACCTTTAAATTGTAATGCATTTGTGACTTATTAAAAGTATATATTATTTTTTATAAAAAGGCAATTTAACTACTTTGGCAGGAACATCATTTTTTCTGATTCTGATGAAAATATCACTGTCAACCGCACTATTTGATACTGTAACATATCCTAGACCGATTCCTTTACCCAAAGTTGGCGACATTGTCCCGGAAGTTACAATCCCGATCACAGTCCCCGAAGAATCTACGATTTCATAATCGTGTCTTGGTACAGCGCGTTCCTGCATTTCAAATCCAATTAATTTTCTGGTTACGCCGGTTTCTTTTTGTTTTTTAAGAGCTTCAGAGTTTGTGAAGTCTTTAGTGAATTTGGTAATCCATCCTAAACCTGCTTCAAGAGGAGAAGTAGTGTCGTTAATATCGTTTCCGTACAAACAGAATCCCATTTCAAGGCGCAAAGTATCACGTGCAGCAAGACCAATTGGTTTGATGCCAAAAGCAGCTCCGGCTTCAAAAACTTTGTTCCAAACCTGTTCAGCTTCATCATTTTTGCAGTAAATTTCAAATCCACCAGAACCTGTGTAACCAGTTGCAGAGATAATTACATGCTCAATTCCGGCAAAATCGCCTACTTCAAAATGATAATATGCAATCGCAGACAAATCAACAGAAGTTAAAGACTGCATCGCTTCAACAGCTTTTGGCCCCTGAATTGCCAAAAGAGAATAATCATCAGAAAGGTTTTTCATTTCTACTCCCAAATCATTGTGAGAAGAAATCCAGTTCCAGTCTTTTTCAATATTAGAAGCATTTACAACCAGTAAATACTGTTCTTCTTTCATTTTATATACAATCAAATCATCCACAATTCCGCCTTCATTGTTTGGAAGACAAGAATATTGAGCTCGTCCAATTGTCAGAGTCGAAGCATCATTTGAAGTTACTTTTTGAATCAATGCGAGAGCATTTGGACCTGTTAATAAAAATTCACCCATATGCGAAACGTCAAAAACGCCCACACCATTACGAACCGATTCGTGTTCAGCATTCACACCTTCATACGTAATTGGCATATTATAACCTGCAAAAGGAAGCATTTTAGCCCCTAAACCTTCATGTATATGCGTAAGCGCAGTATTTTTCATTGTATTGTCTTATAAAATTGAGCCACAAATTTATTCAAAAAATATCGAATTTGGATAGCCTAAATTATAAATTTCGCAATATTTTGAAGCTATTTCCTGCTATCCGCTATATCTTTTTGTTTTTGGAAGCAAAACAAAAAGGATGTCGCTGCTATCAGGGCTAAGGAGTAATCGTTTTTAAGGCATATTGAAGATTTCAATAATTTATGTAATTTTAATCTACAAAAAAAACATTTAGATGAAGTCTCCATATCTAATCACCAAAGAAGAAATTTTAAAGTTTTATAAATCTGTAAATCCATTGACACACAAAGGACTTCAGGGACATGCCGTGATTATTGCGGGAAGTTATGGTAAAGTTGGAGCGGCAGTTATGGCTTCAAAATCCTGTCTGAAATCGGGTTGCGGTCTTGTAACGACTTTTACCCCAAAATGTGGGTACCAAATTCTTCAGATCTCAATTCCAGAAGTGATGGTTGTTACAGATGAAAACACAAATTTTATTACACATATTCACCTGCCATTAATTCCAAAAGCAATCGGAATTGGTTCCGGAATGGGGCAGGAGCTTGCCACACAAAAGGCTTTATTTGAATTTTTAAGAACCAATACATCTGCTCTGGTTCTTGATGCAGATGCTTTAAACATTCTTTCTGAGAATAAGGCGTGGCTCGAATTAGTTTCTGAAAATACAATTTTCACACCACATCAAAAAGAACTGGAAAGGCTGATAGGAAAATGGGATTCTGAATCTGAAAAGTTTCAAAAAGCAATTGCTTTTTCTGAGCAATATAAAATAATTATTGTGATGAAAGGTGTGCCGACTTTTATTATTAATCAAACCAAAGTTTATCAAAATACTACAGGAAATGCTGCTTTGGCAACTGCTGGGAGTGGTGATGTGCTTACCGGAATTATAACAGGACTTTTGGCGCAGAATTATGAACCTTGCGAGGCTGCAAAACTGGGTGTTTTTATTCACGGTTTAACCGCAGATATTGCGCTTCCACAAACCGGTTATCAGTCTTTTACAGCCTCTGATATTACTGAAAATCTTGGAAAAGCCTTTTTGAATATAGAGAATTGATTTTTAATTAGTCATTCTAAGATGTTTTCTAAACTTTCTTTTACTGTCCGGGCAATAAAAAATATAAAATCTTCTGCATTATCGTTTATTGTCAATTCTTCATATTGTTTTCTGTTTTTTTCTTTTATAATTGCAATTGGATATTCGTGTTGGAATAAAATTAAGGTCATTACTAATCTTGCCGTTTTTTCATTAGCTTCAGCAAAAGGGCATATTTTTAAAAGGCGAATATGCATTTCTGCTGCCAGAATGACCGGGTGTAGTTTGTTTTTGTTGACTTCATACCAAAAAAAGTAGTTTTGCATTTCTTTAGGAATTATTGAATGCTCTGTCCCAATGTTTGTATTTTCGTTTTTTAAAAATGTTTTCTTCCTGTAATTTCCGGCATTTTCAGTATTTATTCCTCTTAGAATTATGTTATGCATGGATAAAAGCTTGAGTTCATTAAATGAATTGTTTTTTTGCAGATCTTTTATAAAGCGAATTGCTTCCTGATGATTGACAGCTTCCAGATGTTCCCGCATGCTTTTGCCGGAAATTGTTTGTCCCTGGTTGATTACCAATTCAGTTTCCTGAGGTGTCATTGAATTTCCGTCTAACCGGTTGCTCTCAAAAATATATTCTAATTCGGTCGTTTTGGAGATTTCGGCATAGTTTTTTTTAGGGTAAGTGTGTAATTGAGCTTTTAAAATATCAATTTCCTTAAGTGTTTTTTCTAAGACAGAAGATAATTTTATTTTTGAAACAGATTTTTGATACTTAAGTTCTTCTTCTGCAGCTGTAAGGGCTTTTAAAGCGAATTCTTCATTTTCAATTTCGTATAAAATTTTTTCTTTTAACCATGCAATCATTAATGTTTCGTAATCAATTTCTAAAAGGTTAGCCAATCTTGTAACCTGATCTCTTGTTGGTTTTCTGAGTCCGCTTTCAAATTTACTGATTAGAGCCTGATCAATGCCAAGAGTTTGTGCAACCTCACGGGTTTTTAGACCTTTCTGTTCTCTGGCATTTTTAAGAAGTGATTTCATAAAAGATATTGACTAATTTTGTCATCAGATTTTATATAAAAAAAGCAATAGTGAATATTGCTTTTGATTGTTTTATTATTTTGGAGGAAGACTACCGTCTTTTCTCATCTCTTTTACTACAGCCTGCATTATAGCGTCTACAGTTAGTCCTAAATCTGTAGCATATTCAGACTTAGTTGTGCCTGTCCATATTAATTTGTTGTCTTTTAATGAAAAAACATTAGTTTCTACCATATAAGCGGTTGTTTCCTGATAATAGCCTGGGTCATAAAAATTGACAGAATACATTCCGTACCAGTTTCCAAAACCATAACCGTACATTCCTCCGTACATTCCGTCAAAACCGCCATAATAAAGACCTGTATTAGTTCCCGGGACATAATTGGTTTCTTTTTCAGCACTTACCAGACGCATTGTGATGACACCGTCAAAATTTTCATCTTTTAATATTTGTAATTTCTGTTCCTGCGTAAACTGTAAATTAGTGTTGTTGAGGATCTGATAAGAAGTCCTGAATATAGGATTTATAGAAGCAATCCTATTTTCGGTAATCCTTCTCGATGCTTCATCTTTTACTAAGGCAACAACCAGAACTTTCTTAAAACTTTCTTTTGCTACAGTTACGTCGGGATCTCTCCAGCTATTTACAATTGAGGTGTTGCTGGTACCACAGCTTATAAAGACAAAAACAATAAATAAGGGTAAGCACTTTTTCATATACTATATAATTAAATTTGTTGTTGTAGTAAATTTAGTTATAAAATATTAAAAGTTGCTGATTTGAAGTGAATTAATTAAAAGCTTTTTTAATACGGTCCAGATCACGTTTAGTGTCCTGTTCTTTCAGGGATTCACGTTTATCGTAATTTTTCTTTCCTTTACAAAGTCCAATCTGAAGTTTTGCCAGTCCTTTCTCATTCGTGAACAATTTTAGCGGAACAATTGTTAATCCTTTTGCCTGAACACTTTTCTGAAGATTCTTTAATTCTTTTCGGTTCAATAATAATTTCCTTTCACTTCGTGATTTGTGATTGAACTGATTGCCAAAAGAATATTCTTCTATATAGGTATTAATAGCAAACAGTTCATTATTACTGAATTCGCAAAAGCTTTCTGTTATATTGGCTTTTCCTAAGCGGATAGATTTAATTTCCGTTCCTGCCAAAACAATTCCCGCAGTGTAGGTATCGATTATTTCATAATCAAACCGGGCTCTTTTATTAAGTATATTGACTGATTTTAACATGATGCAAAAATAGGTAAAATTGTAAAACTTTAATGAGCATAAATATAATTAAAGATTTTTTTTAATCTATGATTTTAATCATCCCCGCCACAAAAGCTTCGACATAAGTTTGTCATGTAATTAATAAATATAATGACATGAAAAAAATTGTAACATTAATGAGTGTAGTATTAATTGGTTTAACTGCGAAAGCTCAGGAAGGAAGTCAGGGCTTAAAAGGAACATGGTTTGCAACTTCTCAATTTGGTTATCAGCAGACCAAAACGGCAGATGAAAAAAACACAAGTTTATCGGTACTGCCAATTGTTGGAACATTTGTAACTCCATCAGTTGTTGTAGGAGCAGGAGTTGGTTATATCAATATCAAAGCAGAATCAGATGCAGGAACGGCAGCAAAAACAGATCTGATTGTTATTCAGCCCTTGGTGAGAAAATATTGGAACATAGCTGGCTCATTGTATTTCTTCGGACAAGCAGCCTTGCCAGTAATCACCGGAAAAGAAAAGGAAAGTGAGCTAAAAGTAAATCAGTTTGGCTTATCTGTATCGGGAGGTTTTGATTATTTTATCACTAAAAACTTCTCAGTCGAGTTTTCTTATGATTTGGCAAATTTTACCACTACAACTCTGGAGTCTAAAAATGGAGAAAAAACTACAGTTACCAATTTTGGATTAGCGCACGTTGCAAATGTTGATCCGTTTTACAATACGGCGCTTGCAGGAAGTAATCCAAATTTGACATCACCGCTTTCTTTTGGATTTAAGTTCTTATTCTAAAAATTAGTGAATTGTTTTGTATCAATTCGTTAGTTTTGCAAACAGACCGCACTTTTAGAAAGAGTGCGGTTTGTTTTATCATTTAAAATATGAATATGGAAAGCAAATCCAAAGATCCGCTTCATGGAATTACACTTAAAGATATTGTTGAAACCCTTGTAAATTATTACGGTTTTGATACTCTGGGTGAATTAATTCCTCTAAAATGTTTTGTTTCAAATCCCAGCGTAAAATCAAGTCTTACTTTTTTGAGGAAAACAGACTGGGCAAGAAAAAAAGTCGAATCTTTATATCTGAAATCGCTTTCTAAATTCCCTAAGGATTAATTTAATTTATATGAAAGCATAATTCCTCCTCCGTAAGGCAGCCATTCACCACTTTTGTTCCAGTTTTTAACATTTTCATAGCTTCCGGGTGTTCCATCGTTATAATGCCCTTTGTAGTATCCCTGATGCCAGCCTCCTCTTAAAAAAATATCCAGTAAAAATTTTTCACTAAGTTTTGTATTATAACCAATTGTGGCACCAATTCTGTATCCCATTCCTGTTTCGTACCAAGTAGGTAATTTATTCCAATAGGTCCATTTCTGGAGTTCAAAAGTATCAAAACCTATATGTCCTCCTACATAAAAACCGTTATATTTTTCTTTAAAATTATATCGTATTTCTGGGGTAAACGTAGCAAACTTCATAGGTTTTTTACCGTCAATTGATTCCCAAAAGGAAGCCATAATATCAAAACTAAAGGTGGTTTTTTCGCCAATACTAGTTTCTACACCAATATTAGGCATAAGAGCTAATGCTGTAAATGCATTAAATTTTAAATAAGTCTGGCTATAAGAACTGATTGAAGTAATAAAAAGGATTGCAATAATTTTTTTTTTCATGATTTTGGACTCCAACAAGATTTTTTCTTGTTTTGCCTGCAAATATAGTTTAACGAAGTATTTTACTATTATAAAATATGAAGTTTGTTCTAATTTTTCTGAATAATGATTTTAATGTGAGAGTAATGAATAAATTACCTTGTCCAGAAATTTACCTTCAAAAAAATCACATTCTTTTAAATGAGCTTCTTTGACAAAGCCACATTTTTGTAAAACCTTTTCTGAAGCCGTATTTTTAGGATCTATCACGGCTTCAATTGAGTGTAGTTTTAAATCATTAAAACCATAAGTGATCAATCGATTTACGGCTTCGGGGATAATTCCTTTTCCATGAAAATCCGGAAGTAGCATATAGCCGATTTCAGCGCGATAATTTTCTGGCTGAATTCTGTAAAAGCCAATAAGACCAAGTAGTTTAGAACTCCCTTTTAATGTAATTCCCCAATTGATTCCTGTGTTTGATATGATTTTTTCTTCAATCATGGCAATGTGTTCCAGAGCATCTTCGGTTGTTTTTACCAAAGGTCTCGGAATATATTTCATCGTTTCGGGATTAGACCGCAATTCAAAAACTTCATTTACATCGTTGTTTGTTATTTGTCTTAAAATCAAACGTTCTGTTTCTATGACAGGAAATGGTGTAAAATTAAAACTCAGCATATTTTATATTTTATAATTTATTTAACAGATGAGTATTTCTTTTGAAAAATACAAACTGGATGAATAAAGATAAAAGAATAGTTAAAATTGCACCTATAAAATTTAACCATAAATAACCAAGTTTTTCCTGGTCACTCGGATAGATGTATATCATAAAATAATAAATAATAAAAATGGTTGTCTGACTAATGATAGCACTATAAAACATTGGTTTGGCCTGGACTTTGTGCAAATAAAAACCAACAAGAAATATTCCCAGTACTGTTCCGTAAAATATAGAACCAATGATATTAACCAGCTGAATTAAATTTTCAAATAAGGTTCCCACACAGGCAAAAAGTATTGCGATCAATCCCCAAAAAAGTGTAAAAAATTTGGTAGCATTGAGATAATGTTTTTCAGATTTCTCCTCCTTTAGGTTTCGTTTGTAGATATCGATCGCAGTTGTCGATGCAAGGGCATTTAAACCGGAAGCTGTAGATGACATAGCAGCAGAAATTATCACAGCCAGTAATAAACCGATGAGACCTTTGGGCAGATAATTCAAAATGAAATGAAAGAACACATAATCCTTGTCATTAGTCTCACTATTACTGTCTGCTTTCGAAATAATTTCTTTTGCTTTATCGCGTAAATCTTTTTCTTTATTGGATAAAGCAACCAGTTCTTTTCTTAGGATCGGGTTGTCATAATCCTGATTAAGCTGTTCGATATATAAAAGATTGATTACTTTTTTATCTTCAGAAAGCTTATCAAGTTTAAGTTCTAGAGCATGGTAATCCTCTTTATATTTTGACTTTTCAATGACAATTTTATTATTCGGATTAAAATTTAATGGAACTGGATTAAATTGAAAAAACACAAACACCATAACCCCAGTCAGCAATATAAAAAACTGCATTGGTACTTTTAATAATCCGTTCATGATTAATCCCATTTGACTTTCTTTTACTGATTTTCCGGACAGATATCGGCCTACCTGTGACTGATCTGTTCCAAAATAAGCCAGCATGAGGAAAAATCCCCCTGTAATTCCGCTCCATAAGGTATATTTTTCTTCCGGATCAAAAGAAAAATCTACAATATTCATTTTATCATTTGCTCCGGCAATATGCATGGCACTTGAAAAAGTCATATCCTGAGGCAGATAATGCAAAATCAGGAAGAAAGTGATAAACATTCCGGTCATAATTACAAACATTTGCTGTTTTTGAGTAACATTTACAGCTTTTGTACCTCCTGAAAAAGTATAAATTATAACGAGTACACCAATAATAATATTCATTAAAGTCAGATTCCACCCTAAAAGAGCCGATAAAATAATTGCAGGGGCATAGATGGTCAAACCGGTTCCCAGACCTCTCTGAACCAAAAATAATATAGCGGCCAACGAGCGTGTTTTTACATCGAATCGTTTTTCAAGGAATTCATAAGCTGTAAATACTTTGTATTTATGGTATAACGGGATGAATGTCAGACAAATGACAATCATGGCAATTGGTAATCCAAAATAAAATTGCACAAAACCCATTCCGTCATGATAGGCTTGCCCTGGTGTGGATAAAAAAGTAATGGCACTGGCCTGTGTAGCCATTACAGAAAGTCCAACGGTGTACCATGGAGTTTCATTATTTCCTAAAATAAAATCTTCGACATTTTTGCTTCCTTTTGTTTTCCAGGATCCATATCCAACGATAAATAAAAGAGTAACAATAAGTACCAACCAATCAAATAGCTGCATGTGTTAAGAGTATAATTGCATGATTAAGAAAAAGATAACAATGTAAATCACGTTAGCGACTAATACATAGGTGTAACTTTTTTTCCATTTTTTTTCTTTTCTCGCTTCCATTTTAGTTTTTTTTAGTTTTTTAACTCTGCCTTTGGAGCTTCTACAGGCTGTTTTAACGAAATAATGTTTGAAAGCAATCGGTAAGCTCCGGCTACACCCTCCGGTAATTCTCTAAAAAAGCTTAAACCGGTATAAATATAGTAACCTTTTCCGTAAGGAGCGACCAATAAAGCCCCGTTTTTCTCAGATTCGCCTTTGTCATGTGAGGATATAATCGGGGTAAAAGCAGGATCAAACTGATTAGGATAATACAACCCCTGTTCCTGAGTCCAGCCTTCAAAATCTTTTGTGCTGATTTTGTTCGGAGTGTTTAAAACAGGATGATCCGTTGCCAGGAAAGTAACCTTAGCATTTTCCTCAGTAACCCTGTCATCTGAAAGTTTAAGCGAATAAGGCGCAATTTTATCAGTAATTAATCTGCTATTCGTATTGTATTGCACAATCATTGTTTTACCACTTTTTATAAAATCAAAAAGTACTGATTGTTTGTTAGCCAAAGCTTTTACTGTGTTGTAAGCACGAATTCCTGTAATGATGACATTGAAAGATTCTAATTTTTCGGGTGTAATTTCTTCAGGTTTCAAAATAGTCACTTTATAACCCATTTGTGTCAGGCTTTCAGGAACTTCATCACCAGCACCCATGATATAGCCAATTGCGTCTCCAGTAGTTTTTAAATCAATCCGGATACATTTTGATTCTGCTGATTTTAAGACCAATTGTTTTGTAATATGATTAAAATCAAGGATAGTCTGATCTTTGTCAAAACTTTTATTTTCTGCTACAACTACACTTTTAGCAACAGCTTCTTCCGGATTGGATGGAGGAATAACTTCAAAATAGAAAGTTTGTTCCATACCTTTTTTATCCAGCGTAAATGGAATTTCTTTAGGAGAGACTATCCAGCTTTTAGGAAGTTCCAATTGTAAATTTCCTTTAATTCCGTTTTTGCCCGCACGAACTTTTACCGGAATCATTTTACTTTTCGTATCCTTAAAAATTAAGACTTTTTGCAGAATAGAAGTGCTGACTTCAGGTACGATGTCCAGGAAATTATACATTTCGCCTTTTACGCCGTCATTGTATTTATAAACCACAATTCGTTCAAACGGAATCTCTATGCCATTAATTTTTAGATTAAAAACAACTTTAACTTCTCTGATGATATCCGGAATCCCGATGATTTCCTGATTAGAAACGGTGTACATTCCCACAGTGGCTTTTTCTTTAAGCCAATAGGGCTGTGTATATTCAATTGTATCAGGAAGCTGAATTTCAATTTTAGACTTCTGATCGTTATTGTTTTTTAGAATACTGTTTTGAAGTGTCGTTTTGTTGTCCGGTAACGAAGTTACACTTACCAGCTGCATTTCAACAGCACTTCTGTTAATCGCTTCAAGGTTTAATTTGATAATACTCCCCGGAGTAGCTTCCTGTTCTTCAGCTACAGCTTCAAGATATAATCCGGTACTGGATGCAATAATATTTCTTATTGCGGCCAGTTTAATAGTCTTCCAATGCGGATCTTCTAAGGACTGAATCATTGAATAAGCTTTCAGTAAATCAGGAACACTGGCTGAAGGATTACTGAAATTATAATTTTTAATAATCTGCGAAATCAGCTCACCAATTGGTTTGCCGTTTTTTACACGGTTCCAGCTCGTATCAATTCCGTCAAATAAATCATTACGGTTTTTAGGTTTTTCGCCATTAATAAGTTCAAGATATTCTGTTTCATCACCTCGGCTTCCGGTACTTCCAAACCCTTGTGACTGATGGCGGCTTCGGCTCAAAGCGGCAATTTCCTGATTCGATTTTCCGATGCCGGCATAATAAACGCCGGTTTCCAATGCATAATATTTGGATTTATCTGCAGCATCGAATTTTTCCTGACTTCCAAAAAACCACCACGACGGATTAAAAAACTGTCTTTTTACTTGCCATGTACTTACGTATTTGAGCTGTTCAGGATATATTTTAGGATTATTGGTTAAATTAAAACTCTCGACACTAAGCATTGCAGACGAAGTGTGATGTCCGTGTGTTGTTCCCGGTGATCTATGGTCAAAACGATTGATTATCACATCGGGCTGAAATTTTCTGATAGTCCAGACCACATCGGCAAGGACTTTGTCTTTATCCCAGATTTTTAAAGTTTCATCCGGATTTTTAGAAAAACCAAAATCATTCGCACGTGAAAAAAACTGTTCTCCGCCATCAATTTTTCGGGCTTCAATTAATTCCTGAGTTCTGATAACACCCAATAATTCACGTAACTGAGGACCAATCAGATTTTGTCCGCCGTCGCCTCTGGTTAATGATAAATACGCAGTTCTTGCATTAACTTCATTTGATAAATAAGATATTAAACGGGTATTTTCATCATCAGGATGCGCTGCGAGATACAGGACTGACCCCAGAAAATTTAGTTTTTGAATTTGGTTGTAAATCTCAACAGCATTAGGTTTTTGTGGCTGTTGGGCAAAAGATATTTGTATGCTGATTAAGAAAATTAAAAAGAGCTGAGTTTTTCGCATATCGTGATTCGAATTTTTGAAAGAGCCTCAAAAATAGTAATTATATCCTTGAACAGTAATTAAATGAAATGTTAATGTTGAATTTTTTAATAAGAAGCTATTCCCGCTGTCCGCTGTATCTTTTTATTTTTAAAGAAAAAATAAAAAGGATGCCGCTTCCATCTGGGCTAGGGCTCTAGTTTTTATTAGGATATAAAAGATTCTCTTAGAACCTTAGTTTATTAAAGAAAATATTTTTTCCTAAACCAAAAAGCCACATTTACAAGGGCAATCAAAGCAGGAACTTCAACCAAAGGCCCAATAACACCTGCAAAAGCCTGTCCGCTATTAATTCCGAAAACACCTATTGCAACCGCAATTGCCAACTCAAAATTGTTTCCTGTAGCTGTAAAAGCAATCGCAGTACTTTTTGAATAATCAGCACCAAAATACTTTCCGATAAAAAAACTAATGACAAACATGATAACAAAATAAATCACCAAAGGAATCGCAATTCGAAGTACGTCCATCGGAATCTGAACAATCAATTCTCCTTTTAAGCTAAACATAATTACAATCGTAAACAGCAAGGAAATTAACGTAACAGGTGAGATAAAAGGAACATATTTATTCTGGAACCATTCTTCTCCCTTAAGTTTTATCAGGCTATAGCGACTTATAATGCCAAGCGCAAAAGGAATTCCTAAATAAATACCCACGCTTTCTGCAATTTGTCTAATACTTATATTCACATTAAATCCTGTATAGCCAAAATAAGGAGGCAGAATTGTGATAAAAATATATGCGTAAACACTATAAAGCAAAACCTGAAAAATACTGTTTAAGGCGATTAATCCGGCGGCATATTCCCGATTTCCATCAGCAAGATCGTTCCAGACTACGACCATAGCAATGCAGCGTGCCAAACCAATAAGGATTAAACCAATCATGTATTCCGGATAGCCTTTTAAAAATACAAGTGCGAGTGCAAACATCAATATTGGCCCTGCTATCCAGTTCAGTAATAACGAAGCTCCAAGGACTTTTGTGTTTTTAAAAACCTCTCTCATTTTCTCGTATTTTACTTTTGCCAAAGGTGGATACATCATTAAAATTAGTCCAATTGCCAGCGGAATATTAGTAGTTCCGCTGGAAAAGGAGTTTATGAAATTTCCGCTTGACGGAATAAAATAACCGATAGAAACGCCAATTATCATGGCAATAAATATCCACAAAGTGAGAAATCGGTCTAAAAACCCCAGCTTTTTTCTTTCTGCAATTGGCGTACAATGATTTATAGTCATATTATTTTTTTATTTGGGAGAAAACGTAAAAGAGTTCACTAGCAATCTGTAAACTGCGTTCCTGATATTTCTCAGTTTGCTGTGGGGTATTGTCAAAAGCTTTGGGATCTTCAAATCTAACCGGAATCCGTTTTTCAGCCCCTGTAATAAAAGGACAGCCTTCATCTGCAGATGAACAAGTCATAATGGCGGCAAAGTTATTTTTAGGGTTGAAATCATCATCGTACGTTTTAGAAAAACAGATAACCGGAGATTCGTTATGAGCAAATTTTATGGCGTAAACAGGATTGTTCTCTTCAGAAAGTTTCTGAATTTTAAAGCCTGTGTTTTTTAAAACTTCAGCAACTTTTGGAAACAGAGCTGTAGCTTCTGTACCACCAGAATAGCAAAAAACATTTTTTATTCCGTAATAATGTGCTGCAGTTTGTGCCCAAATCTGAGACAAATGACTTCTTCTGGAGTTGTGTGTACAAATAAAATTTAACAGAATATCCTCTTGATTATCAACTTTCAACTGAATAAAATCAATAAGGGACTGTAAAATATTTTTGCGTTCAAAATCAATTTCATCAAAATAAAATGATAAGACGGTTTGTTCAATTTCTGTAAATAATGGTCCTTTATTTGGCATTTTTTTAGGTCTAAATTAGCAGCAACTTCCGCCCGGAGTGCATGAATTATTGTTTTCTTTATTAAGTTGGATAAGATTCAGTTTAGCTTTTTCTTTAGGCGTTCCACAATTTTCCTCAGCTAAACAAGCCGTGTGTTTGTTGAGGAGTTGAAAATCTTTACCATTGAAATCCAGATCATATTTGCCAATAGTGTGATCCTGATACTCTACTTCAATTTCAAAATCTTCGATTCCTAAAACTTTTTCTGAAAGTTCGATAATATGAATTAGTTTTTGCGGTTTTAAACGATGTTCAAAATCATTAGCATTCCAAAGCTGAAAATTCACTACGGTTTCTTTGCGAACTGTTCCTCCGCAATCAATGAAGTTTTTGGTAATTAAACCGACTTCGGTAACGTGGAAATATTCCGGAACGTAGCTTCCGTCTGGCAATTGAAAATTTACTGCTTCAACAGTATTGAGTATTTGTTTAATTTCTGAAAGTTTCATATTTTTTTTGTTTAACTGTTTATTGCAATATTGCGATTTTTGTAGTAAAAAAAGTTTTTAACAACACTTAAGGCTCATTTTTCTAAAGTAAAAATTAAATCTGGGGATATAAACCAAAACATGTAGTAACCCTATTAAAACAGAACCAGGCAGAATATTTAGAGCGATTATTTTGAAAAAATTATAATTTTCAAATTCCTGAAAACTATTTTGCAAGGTCATCATACCTTCTTTTGTATGATTGATTTTAAGGGCCAGAAATACAGCAATACTGGCAAAATGAATACCATTTACCAAAAGATGTATAATGTACTCCCAGCGAGGCAGACCACCCATAAATTCCCGACTGTCTTTTTCCGTATATGCATCAATAATCATTATAAAAATGTCAAGAAAAATAAATAGTATGCCTATAAAAAACAGGTTGTTATTTTCGATGCTAATAAACAATGTGTAAAGAATACCTGAAAATAAAAAGGCTCTTATGGTATGTGTAAGATGCTCAAATTGACTCTCTTTGTTTTCATGCAAACGAAATTTATAAAGATGTAAATACACTCCGTCAAACAATGCTAAAGCTGAATATAAGATTAATAATATTGTAGAGATAACAAAAGCAATTTCCATATTAACAGCATTTTTGATTTGTAACAGTTAGGATAATTTTAGAAAAGTATTCCTTTAATATGTCAAAAGTTTTTTCGTCGATGCAATAGCAAATTGCATTTCCTTCAATATTTCCTTTAATGAGTCCCGCATTTTTTAATTCCTTTAAATGCTGAGAAACTGTAGGCTGCGCAAGAGGAAGTTCATTTACAATATCACCGCAAATGCAGGTATTTACTTTGAGCAAGTATTCAATAATGGCAATTCTTGCAGGATGTCCCAAAGCTTTTGCGATTATGGCAATTTGATTTTGTTTGTCCGTAAAATGATCTGTTTTAGTTGCGCCCATGTATTTATCTTTATATTGCAATATTACGATAATGTTTTGATTTAAAAAAAGAAAGAAACCAATTTATTTTATTCTTAACTAAATATTCTATTTATTCTGGCATTTTTCCACTCAATACAAGTATTATTGCTGCAATTATCAGAAAAGAAATTAAAAAAATCAGGTGACTTAATAAGGTTAAAAAGAAAGCCTTAGTCCTGGATATTTTATTGAAAAACTGAATATTAGTCCAAAATATTAATACTACACCAATTATATAAGTCATAGTTGAAAACCATTTAGCATGCCCTATACTATTCAGATATAACAAAACCGGAAAAGTAAGGACTTGTACAAAAAGTCTTTGTGCGGCTTTAAAAGTATTGAGAACAAAAAATTCGAAAAAATTATAACCTTCTTTTCTGAATACGATAAAAGTTCCAAGTGTGTAAGCTGGAATAGTAGCAATAGTTATCCAGGAAAAGTGTGTTGCCATCCATTCATTGTAGTCGTGTAAATCTATGGTAGAATTTTTGGCGTTCGAAAATAAATCGATATGGTAATAATGATATAAAAAGCCATACAATGCTCCAAGAACTGCAACTAATGACAAAGGTTTAAAATGTCTGACACGTTTTCCTTCGATAAACTCCCGAATAGAATGCCCCGGTCTTGTAAATAATTGTTTTAGCGAATACAGAATTCCTGCATCAAAATGGAATAATCCGTGTTGAATATCATGCCATAAAAAATGTGCATTTATTTTATGGGTTTCTGCTGATTGCCCACAATTGTTGCAATAATGTCCTTTGAAAATCTGCCCACAATTTTTACATGTAATATTCATATTCAAATTATTAGTTAAAGAGATTTTATATAAATTTTAGTTTAAAGAATTCAGATAATATTCACAGCAGTCTTTCAAAAGACATTCTTCGCATTTAGGTTTTGGTCTACAGATTTCTCTGCCTAGAAATGATATTGCCATACCAATTTCTGACCATATTTTTTTAGGTAAAACTTCCATCAATTGTTTTTCGATTTTGTTACCGTCCTTGCTTTCTTTTACAATGCCAAGTCTTGGAGCAACACGAATCACATGTAAATCGGTAATAATTCCTTCTGCCGGCTGATGAGTTTCCCTCAAAATAACATTGGCAGATTTTCTTCCCAGTCCTTTTAAAGCCGTCAATCCGTTCATCGTTAACGGAATGTTGTCGTCATTTTTAATTGTTTTTGCAATTTCAAGAAGCCATTCGGCTTTGGTAGCATGATTCCGAACTTTACTGATATAAGGTATAAAACTGTCTTTGTCTGTTTTTGATAAACTTTTTAAGGTAGGAAATTCAGCAAACAGGGCAGGAGCAATGTTATTAATATTAGCATCAGAATCCTGCGCTGATAAAACGACCATTACCAGCAATTGATAGGTGTTTTTATAATTCAAAGGATGTTTTTTCCCTTTGTATTTCTTTAAAATGGGTTTTAAATCGTTTTCCCAGTTCTTTGTTTCTCCAAATAAATCCATGTAGTTTCAATTAATCGTTATACTGAATGAATTCTATAATTTTTTTAATTACGCTTTGGTTTCCTAAAACTTTGCGGTGTCCCAAACCTTCAGTTAAAAATAAACTACCTATTTTTAAGTGTTTATGAATATGGATTCCGGCTTTTACAGGAACTTCAGGATCATCCTTGTCGTGAATTACCAAAACAGGAATTTCTGTTTTGGCTGCCGCTTTGTATGCCGAAAAGGCATCCATTTTTACCTCATATTTATTTTCAAAATAATCACGCAAATGAATACTAATTTCGGGTTTTAAACCCAATTTAAAAATAAAATCATCCAGAATATCCTGCACTTTATCGCCACTGCCAATCACTACGGCCTTTTTTATGTTTAAACCACTTTTTACTGAATTCAGAACTGACATTCCTCCAAGTGAATGCCCGATGGCAATTTCGAACGTTCCGTATAGTTTTTCAATTTCTAAGATTGATTCAATGAATTCAGACATTATGGTAGAATTGCCCTTTGATTTCCCGTGTGCAGGAGCGTCAAAACTTACCACAGCATATCCTTTTTCTATCAAAGCATCTGCAATTTTGAATAATTGTGTTCCTCGGCCCGACCAGCCATGAACAAGGAGAGCTTTCTTTTCGCTTTTACCATATTCATAAACTGTAATGTTTTTATCAATTGCCGGAATATGAATTGTTTTTTGTGTACTTGCTGTGTCCATATCCAGTTCTCTTTTTGGAACCTTATGTTTTATAGGAGTTGTAAATAGTCTGGCGGCATAAAGTGTAGCAAGTTTAGGTGAAATAAAAGCACATAATTTACTGGAAAGCAGAATAAAGAGAGGGATTTTTAAAGATTTTACAGGATTTGGTGATTTTTTTGGCATAATGATAATTTTTGTTTTTGGGCTTTATTTTACTTAGTTTTTTCCTAAATTTAAAAAACATAAAATTACAGAATAATAGCAATTTACGTATTAATTTAATTTAGTACCAATTTTATAAAAATAGCAGTCTTTAAATGGAAATATTTCATATTAGTGCTGAATGCTACCCAATGGCAAAAGTTGGCGGATTAGCCGATGTTGTAGGGGCATTGCCAAAATACCAACAAAACGCAGGGCATCAGGTAAGGGTAGTAGTTCCCTGTTATAATACTAAATTTAAAAACGAAAACAATTTTGAGTGTGTGCACTGGGGAACGGCTGAATTAGGAAATTTTAAGTTTCCATTCAGTGTGTTAAAAGAAACTACAGATAAATTAGGTTACGAATTATACCTGATAGAAATTAAAGAATTATTTGACCGTCCTAATATTTATGGTTACGAAGATGATATCGAACGTTTCCTGTCTTTTCAGATAGCTACTTTAGACTGGATTATGCAACGTGATGCTATTCCTGATGTTATAAACTGCCACGATCATCATACAGGTTTAATTCCGTTTATGCTTCAGTTTAGTTATAAATATGAAGTGTTAAGCAATGTCAGAACTGTTATTACGATTCATAACGGATTGTATCAGGGATGGTTTGGTTCTGATAAACTGCATTATATACCAGAATTTGATTTAAGGCATGTTGGGTTTTTAGAATGGAATAATTCCCTGAATTCGTTAGCTGTCGGAGTCAAATGTGCGCATGCAGTTACCACAGTTTCGCCAAGTTATCTGGATGAAATTAATGTTTCGGCAAACGGGCTGGAATCATTATTTAATTCTGTACGAAACAAATCGAAGGGAATACTAAACGGAATAGATATTGAAGTCTGGAATCCTTTAAAAGACAAAATGCTTGAAGAACATTACAGTATCGAGGATTTTGAAACAGGAAAACAAAAAAACAAAGATAAATTGTGTGAACGGTTTGATTTAGATCCTTCAAAACCGCTATTTAGTTTTATTGGAAGATTATTTGATGAAAAGGGAGGGGATTTATTACCTCAGGCTTCGGCACTCGCTTTATCTGAACATTTTGAGAATATAAATATCCTGATTTTAGGATCTGGGAACCCTGATATTGAAACGCAATTGTTGCAGTTGCAAAACGATTATAAAGGAAATTACAATGTTTTCATCGGGTATAATGAAGAACTTGCCCATTTAATTTATGCCGGTTCCGATTTTATTTTAATGCCTTCAAGAGTAGAACCGTGCGGGTTAAATCAGATGTATGCTTTGCGTTACGGAACAGTTCCCATTGTGAGAAGAACTGGCGGTTTGCGGGATACCGTAATTGATTTTGGAGATGATGGAAACGGAATCTGTCATGACCAGTCTTCGGTTGGAGATGTGTGTTATTCGATCAATCGTGCTGTAAACCTGTATGATGATAAAACTAAATTTAATAAAATAATAAAAAAAGGAATGTCAACGGATCATTCCTGGGAAAGAGTTTGTCAAGAATATATCGAAACATATAACCAAATAATTCAGAAAAATGAAAGTTAACAAAAAGGGAGTCGTTGCTATTATTTTAGGAGGTGGTCAGGGATCACGTTTATATCCGTTAACAGAAACTAGATCAAAACCGGCAGTTCCGATTGGAGGAAAATACAGATTAGTAGATATTCCTATATCCAATTGTATCAATTCTGATATTTTTAAAATATTCGTATTGACACAATTCAACTCGGCTTCTCTAAATGCGCACATCAAAAACACCTTTAATTTTAGCATTTTCAGTCAGTCATTTGTAGATATTTTAGCGGCCGAACAAACACCTGATAATCCAACATGGTTTCAGGGTACTGCAGATGCGGTGCGTCAGTGTATGTCACATTTTTTAAAACATGATTTTGAATATGCTTTGATACTTTCGGGAGATCAGTTATATCAAATGGATTTTAACGAAATGCTGGAAGCACACATTGCTGCTGATGCTGCGATTTCTATTGCTACATTGCCGGTAAATGCTAAAGATGCTCCTGAATTTGGAATTCTTAAAACGAATCGTGAAAGTTTCATTGAAGCTTTTATTGAGAAACCACACGCTTCGCTTTTACCGGAATGGGAATCTGAAGTAAGTGAGCAAATGCAGGAAAAAGGCAAAAAGTATCTTGCTTCAATGGGTATTTATATATTTAACCGTCAATTATTGGAGGATTTGATGGCTGATCCTGAAACCAAAGATTTTGGAAAAGAAATTATTCCGCAAGCTGTTGGAAAGCATAAAATCCTAAGCTACCAATATGAAGGCTACTGGACAGATATTGGAAACATTGATTCGTTTTTTGAAGCAAATATCGGTTTAACTGCTGACATACCAGAATTTAATTTGTTTGATGATGAGAATAAAATCTTTACACGTCCAAGGTTACTGCCACCTTCAAAATTTAGAAATTCAAACATCAATCAATCTTTAATTTCAGAAGGTTGTATCATTAATGCGAATGAAATTAAAAATTCGGTAATCGGGATACGTTCCAGAATTGGTGACGGAACTGTGATTCAGCATTCATACGTAATGGGGAATGATTTTTACCAGGATCTGGATGAAATGAACCGCGATACAATAAACAATAAGATACATATTGGAATCGGCGACAACTGTTATATAAAAAATGCTTTAATCGATAAAAATGTGCGAATAGGTAATAACGTTCATATTAACGGAGGTAAACATTTAGAAAATTTCACCAATGAATTATACAGTATAAAAGACGGTATTGTGGTTGTCAAAAAAGGTGTAGTGCTTCCGGATAATTTCAGGATAGATTAATATTTAGTCCTTAGTAATTAGTCCTCAGTGATTAGTAAAGTGTGTTCTTTATATTATAATGGGCGCTATTAAGGATTGATAATTAGATTATTAGATAAAAAAAAATAACCAATTACTAAATGCAAGAACTAGGCATTATTCACTAAGTACTAGTTACTAATCACTAAGAACTCAATATATGTCCAACGTTATTACGTATTCTTTATTTACCGATTTTGACATCGATTTATTCAAAGCAGGAAAACACTTCAGATTATATGAGAAACTGGGTGCGCACCTAGTTGAAGTCGATGGTGTAAAAGGCGTTTATTTTGCCGTCTGGGCACCGACCGCAAAATCTGTTTCGGTTGTAGGGGACTTTAATTACTGGACTCAGGGAGAACATCTTTTGCAGGTGCGTTGGGATTCATCAGGTATTTGGGAAGGTTTTATTCCCAATTTAGACAAAGGAGCTATTTATAAATACAAAATACAGTCTCACATTGACGGAATCATAACTGAAAAAGCGGATCCTTTTTCTTTATACTGCGAAAAACCGCCTTACACGGCATCTGTAGTCTGGGATTTAGACTATAACTGGAAAGACGAAAAGTGGATGCAGTTGCGTCACGAACATAATGCTTTGGATAAACCTTATTCGGTTTACGAAGTTCATTTGGGTTCGTGGAAACGTGGTGATGATAATAAGTTTTTAACCTATTTGGAACTTGCAGATGATTTAGTAGCTTATGTTAAAGAAACCGGTTTTACACACGTCGAGTTTATGCCGGTCATGGAGTATCCGTATGATCCTTCATGGGGATATCAGTTGGTTGGATATTTTGCGCCAACATCCCGTTTTGGCAAACCACAGGATTTTATGGTTTTGGTTGATAAACTGCATCAGGCGGGTATTGGTGTTATTCTGGACTGGGTTCCGTCACATTTTCCTGATGATGCTCACGGTTTAGGATTTTTTGACGGCTCACATCTATACGAACATCCGGACCGCAGAAAAGGCTATCATCCGGACTGGAAAAGCCTTGTTTTTAATTACGGGCGTAACGAAGTTCGTGCTTTTTTAATTAGTAATGCTGTTTTTTGGCTTCAAAACTATCATGTTGATGGCTTAAGGGTTGATGCGGTAGCCTCTATGCTGTACCTCGATTATTCCAGAAATGAAGGGGAGTGGGAACCAAATATATATGGTGGAAGGGAAAACCTGGAGACAATAAGTTTCCTAAAAGAATTCAATGAAGTTATTTACGCTAATTTCAGCGGGGTTCAGACCATTGCAGAAGAAAGCACTTCGTTTCCGATGGTTTCCAGGCCTACATTCACCGGAGGTTTAGGTTTCGGAATGAAATGGATGATGGGCTGGATGCATGATACTTTAAAATACTTTCAAAAAGAAACGGTTTACAGGAAATACCATCAAAATGATTTGACTTTTTCGATGACTTATGCCTTTACCGAAAACTTCATGCTGCCTTTTTCACATGATGAAGTAGTTTACGGAAAGCAATCCATAGTGTATAAAATGCCGGGCGATGAATGGCAGAAATTTGCCAATTTAAGGTTGCTTTACGGTTATATGTTTACCCATCCCGGAACAAAATTGTTATTTATGGGCTCTGAATTTGGGCAAACTGCCGAATGGAATTTTGAAAATAGTCTGGACTGGCATCTGTTGAAATATGATTATCATTCAGGAATCAAAGATGTAATTAAAGATTTGAATCAGTTGTATAAATCAAGTCCGGCTTTGTATGAAAAACAATTTAGCGGAGAAGGTTTTGAATGGATCAATTATTCAGATCATCAGAATGCAGTTATATCCTACATCCGAAAAGGAAACAAAGCTGAAGAAAACCTAATAATTGTCTGTAATCTTACTCAGGTTATTCGGGAGAATTACAGAATTGGAATTTCTCAAAAAGGAAATCTGAAAGAAATTTTTAATAGTGATTCTAAACTTTACGGAGGAAGCGGGGTTGTAAATTCAGGGATATTAAAAATTGAATCTTCTCCTTACGATGGAAGGGATTTTTCGGTTGAATTAATTTTGCCTCCTTTAAGTGTTACGGTTTATTCTTTCGTGTAAAATAATTCAGCTGATTTGTACACTGTGATTTTGTTATTTTTAAGGATATAAATTACTGAATTAGCTTTTTTTGGAGATGTAAATTATCACTCATTCAGAAAAAACGTTTTCGTTAATAAACCGTTTATTCATAGGGGATTACTAAGTTTTTTTGTAAGTTTGAAATTAAAGGCAGCATCATTAAAATTAATTCATTAGTCATATGATTACAAATACCGCATTAGAATACAAAGGCAATTTATTTCCGTCAAAAGTCGTTTCGTATGAGCATGAAGGTGATTCTATTTCTTTTAATACGGATAATAACGTAATTTTAAAAGTCACTATTCTCCGAGACAGTTTAATTCGTTTTCGTTTTACCACAAAAGGTTATTTCAGTAATGATTTTTCGTATGCAATTGATAAAAGTCAGCTGCATGGCTATAATTTTCTGAATGTTTCTGAAGAAGAAAATCATTTTGAAATCAGGACAAGTAAAGTAAAATGTAAAATCAAGAAGGCGGATCTACGCTTGTCGATTTATGATTTAAATGACTTTTTAATTCTTGAAGACGAACTTGGTTTTCATTGGGAAGAAAGCTATGAGTATGGTGGAAATATTGTAAAAATGAGTAAGTCATCAAAAGATGGTGAATGTTTTTACGGCCTTGGCGACAAAGCCACACAAATGAATTTAAAAGGCAAAAGGGTAGAAAATTTTGCTACCGACCAATACGCATATCACAAAGACCAGGAGCCGTTATATAAGGTAGTCCCTTTTTATATTGGTCTGCATAACAAACAATCTTACGGTATTTTCTTTGACAATACATTCCGTACTTTTTTTGACTTCTGTCAGGAGAGAAGAAACGTAACCAGTTTCTGGAGCGAAGGTGGCGAAATGAATTATTACTTTGTTTACGGACCCCAAATGCAGGATGTCGTTACGACGTATACTGATTTGACCGGTAAGCCAGAGTTGCCGCCGCTTTGGGTTTTAGGGTATCATCAGTGTAAATGGAGTTACTATCCTGAGAGTAAAGTAAAAGAAATCACTTCAAAATTCAGAGAACTTAAAATTCCTTGTGATGCCATCTATCTGGATATCGATTATATGGACGGTTTTCGATGTTTTACCTGGAATAAAGATTATTTTCCGGATCCAAAGAAAATGGTTGCTGAATTAGCTGAAGATGGTTTTAAAACAATAGTAATCATAGATCCGGGGATTAAAATAGATAAAAATTACTGGGTTTATCAGGAAGGTCTGGAAAAAGACTATTTCTGTAAAAGAGCAGATGGCCCCTATATGAAAGGAAAAGTCTGGCCGGGTGAATGTAATTTTCCGGATTATACCAATCCAGTAGTAAGAGAATGGTGGGCTGGATTGTTTAAGGAATTAATCTCAGATATTGGAGTAAAAGGAGTCTGGAATGACATGAACGAGCCTGCCGTTATGGAGGTTCCGAATAAAACTTTTCCAATGGATGTCAGACACTTTTATGATGGAAATCCTTGCAGCCACAGAAAAGCGCATAACATCTACGGTACCCAAATGGCAAGAGCTACTTATCATGGTGTAAAACGATTTGTGTATCCAAAACGTCCTTTTGTAATTACCAGATCTGCTTATTCAGGCGCACAGCGTTACACCTCTTCATGGACAGGCGATAACGTAGCTACATGGGAACATTTATGGATTGCGAATATTCAGGTGCAGCGTATGAGTATTTCCGGAATGGGCTTTACTGGTTCTGATATTGGAGGATTTGCCGAACAGCCAACGGGAGAATTGTACGCACGATGGATTCAGTTAGGGGTTTTTCATCCTTTTTGCAGAACGCATTCTTCAGGAGATCACGGAAATCAGGAGCCTTGGGCTTTTGATGAAGAAGTAATCAACATCACACGAAAATTTGTGAGTCTCCGTTATCAGTTATTACCTTATTTATATACGATGTTCTGGCAGTATATCGAAGAAGGAATCCCAATGTTAAAACCTTTGGTTTACTACGATCAGGATGATACTCAGACCCATTATCGTAATGATGAATTTATCTTTGGAAATCATATATTAGTTTGTCCGATTTTAGAACCTAATGCCGTAGGAAGACGTATGTATATTCCAAGAGGCGAGTGGTACAACTATTGGACAAATGAATTTGCAATTGGAGGCCGGGAAGTCTGGGTGGATTCTAAATTTGATGAAATTCCGGTTTTTGTAAAAGCAGGATCAATTATTCCGAAATATCCGGTTCAGCAATATGTAGGAGAATTAGAATTTGATGAACTTGTACTCGATTATTATTTTAAAATCGGCAAGGAAAAATCAGAAGTTTATGAAGATGCACAGGATGGTTATGATTATAAAAAAGGCCGTTTTAGCTTTTTGTCTTTCAGAACGATTGGAAAAGAAAAAGAATTAATTATCCAATTGCATAAAGAAGGAAAATACGAAACGCCTTATGGAAAATACAAAATCAATTTTATAGGTTTGCCTTTTAAAGTTACTGAAGTAGAAATCGATAATGAAAAAATTGAATTTAGTGCAGTTGATTTCGAATTGAATCATTTCTTAATTGTTGAAAAAGGATTTAATGAACTTCATATTGTTGGAGAATAATTAAATAAAAAACAGCGAGCTTAAATAATTTTAAGTTCGCTGTTTTTTTTATATCATTACTATTTTATTTTATTTCTTTTAAAGCGTTAATTTCAGCCGCAGAAACTTTAATTACAGTTCCGTGCCGTGTGCCTTTAGGAAAACTAACCTGTTCTGAAATATCTTCCCAGCCTTTAGAAGTTTGTTTTACGGCTCCATATTTTTTCTGGGTATACTTGTCAAAATACACAATCCATTCATTGTTTATCTGAATAGCGGTAGGTCCTTCAGCCCAGTAATTTCCGGTAATGGGGTCACTTACTTTTGTGTATGGTCCTTCCAGTTTTTTACTGGTCGCTACTTTTAAATTCTTCTGAACCGGGACTTTTGTTTCGTCCTTTAAGTACATGGTGTAGCCTTCATTTGTTTTTACAATAGAAGCATCAATGACATTAAAACCCGGCTCATAAAGCAATCTGGTTTTAGAGAATTTTTTAAAATCCTTTGTTGTGGTATAATAAATTCTGTGATTGTATCCTTTTTCTTCTTCCGATTTGGTTTCCGGAAACTTTCCGTCAATTGTAGAAGCCCAGTAAATCATGTAGGTTTTAGATTTTTCATCATAGGTAATTTCAGGTGCCCAGGTATTTCTGGTTTTTTCTTCATGTGTCATAACCGGAATAAATTCCTGCTTTGACCAGTGAATCAAATCTTTTGAAGAAGCATATCCAATACCTTTATCTGTCCAGCTTACTGTCCAAACCATGTGGTATAAACCGTCACCACCTTTAATTACACAAGGATCGCGCATAAGTTTGTCTTTTCCGACTTCAGGAGTTAAAAAAGACGTGTCATTTTTTAAAGTGTTCCATTTGTAACCGTCTTCACTGTAAGCCAAATGTAGCCCATCTTCACCATTCCCTTTAAAATAGGTAAAAACATAACCATCACCTTTTAAAATATAATCGTTAACAGCAAGCCATTTCCTGAAGGTTTCAGACCAGTACGCATTAGTACCTTTTACCCCAAGACCAAAACCATGACCTCCATTTTCATATAAATGCATTTCTGCCGGAACTTTTTCTTTTTTTAAAGCCAGATAATAATTAATACTGTTTTCTACAGGAACAGCTTTATCATCAGTTGCATGCACTAAAAAAGTTTTGGGTGTTGAAGCTGTTACCTGTTTTTCATTTGAATATTTTTCGACTATCTCTCCCTGTGCATTTTTACCTAATAGATTGTCTTTTGAACCCTGATGTGTAACACCTTCCTGCATGGATATTACAGGATAAATTAAAATTGAAAAATTAGGTTTTGCACTTGTGGTATCAGAAGGAGTATATACTTTATCGTCATAATGTGTCGCTAAAGTTGATGCCAGATGTCCTCCGGCAGAAAATCCCATGAAGCCGATTTTGTTAGGATTTAATTTCCACTTTGCCGCATTTCTTCTAACCAGACGAACAGCTTCCTGCGCATCCTGCAGAGGCGCAACAGTTTTATTTTTCATAATCAAATCGCTTGGCAATCTGTATTTTAAAACAAAAGCATTAATTCCTAAGCTGTTAAACCATTCGGCTACTTTATAACCTTCTTTGTCAATAGCAAGCATTCCGTAAGCGCCTCCGGGACAAATTATAACAGCTGTTCCGTTTGATTTTTCCTGATCTGCAAAATAAGCTGTGAGAGTTGGAGTAGTTACTTTACGGACATCTACTGCAATGCCATCTTTATTGGTTACTATTTTTTCTGCATATTCTGTAGATTCAATAGCATCCGGGATATTATCCCACAGCGGAATTTCCTTTTTTTGAGAGAAAGTAGATAGGCTAAACCCCAAAGAAATAAAATAGAAAAAAGCTTTTTTCATTATTTCATTTTATAAATTTCAGATCCTGCTAATAGAAAACAACCCAACCCGTAATCTTCAAAATCAGGAATTTTGTCGTATGATAATGGCTGTCCGTCTTTTGGTTCTTTTCCTGTTGACTGTAAAAATCCTAAGAATCCGGTATCGTGCAAAGCATCTTTAGTCATTGCGTTCCATGCTTTTTCGATTACAGGCAAATACGTTTCTTTCTTTAAAATTCCATTGTTGATACCATAAGCTATTCCGTAAATAAATAAAGCAGTTCCAGATGTTTCTTTTTCTCCAAAATTTGTTGGATCATGTAAACTCACATTCCAGAACCCGTCAGGTCTCTGAATTGGAACTAAAGCTGCAGCCATTGCTTTTAAATCTTTTACATACTGATCTCTGTGAGGCGCATTTTGAGGGATTATGCTCAATACTTTTGCCAAGGCTCCAATTACCCATCCGTTTCCGCGGCTCCAGTAGCAATCTTCGCCATTTGGTTCTTTGTATGGAGGATCAAAATCGGCATCACGCCACCATAAACCATCTTTTGGATTGAAAAGCCCGTTATCGCCATGTTTATTTCTTGAGTACATATACATTTGATACATTTTCTCGAAATAACGATTGTCTTTTTCTAACACACCCAATTTGGCAAAAACAGGCATTCCCATCTGAATAGCATCAATCCAAGACCAGTCGTCAAGTTGAGGCGTATTGAGTAGCATGTTGATATTGGCTTTGGTGTTTTTTAGTTTTTTAGCATCCGGTTCTAAATTGTACAAATCAATATAGGTTTGGGCAGCACAATAATTGTCTGCATTTCGGGTAACGTTCCCGCTGTTAAAACCCCATTTATGGAATTCTGCCCAGTCATAAGCATATTTGTAATAAGCTTCTTTTGGGAAAATTTCATGCAAAGCCATTAATCCTTCATAATAAACCCCACGTGTCCAGATATTACTTGGACGTTCTTTATTAGTGATGATTGTTTTACCTGTTTCCGGCCATTTTTGCATAAAATAATCGTTGGCCAAAATCATTTGTTTCAGCACTAGTTTTTTATCAAAAGGCTGCTGGGCATTTGATGTGCCTGTATAAAAAAAGGTTATAGCAATGATTAAGAGTAATTTTTTCATTTTCAGTATTCTTTATTAAATAATTAGTTTTGTTCTTTTAATGGTGTAATAGTAACCGGGCCTAATAGTCCTGATGGCATTGGATTCCATTTTGTGGCATCAAATTTTTTATAGTCTTTGTCTACCATATTGATTTCGTAGAAAATCTTCCATTCTTCTCCTTTTAATTCTTTATCACGAATTCGGTTGGCTGAAAGGTTGGTTACCTGAATTTTTAAAGTATTTTTTCCTTTTTTTAATTTTCCAATGTTTAATTTATAAGGAACAGACCATGCAGTACCAATAAACTGATCATTTAACCACACTTTTGCGCTTTCGCGAACGTCTCCCAGATTTAAATTCCATGATTCTGTTTTAGCATTCAGATTTTCAAATTCAAGTGTGTAAGTTGCCGATCCTGAAAAAGCTTCAGCTTCAGGACCTAATTTTGTCCACGATTCCAGATTTGAAACTACCGCTGCTGGAGGTAATTTTGGTCCGCCTTTATCAAAATTGATTTTCCAGTTTCCTTTTAATGGAATTGCTTCAGCAGTTGGTTCATAGTAATTCCATTTTTTTTGGGAAGCTGTATTTTCTGTTTTCAGGAAATAAGATTGACCCGGTTCAATTTTGATTTTGACTAAAGTTGTATTGTCTGATTTTTTTACCACTGCATTTCCAAATTCTCTGTTTAAAGGATCGAAAATGATAACTTCTTTATTGCTTATTTGCAATGGAATGAAATCATCAATTGTTTTTGGAGTATGATTTACAAGATAATATATTTTTTCACCGTCGACATTTCTTCTTATAAATTTTAGGCCAGTATTAACAAGTGTTTCAGGATATATCTGGGCATTTTCCAATGTTTCAACGATATTCGAAACTGGTTTTACAGCTTCTTTATTTTCTGCCAAAACAGCCTGAAGTTTTGCTTCCTGTTTTTTGTAATCATTAAAACCGGGAACAGATTCAGGTAATCCTTCAAAAATAACTTTTCCACCGGCTTTTTGTAATTCAATTAGTTTTTGCAAAGTAGCAAGAGGCATTTTTTTACATGCAGGAACAATTAACGATTTAAAAGTACCGCCCGGAAGAGCGATATTGCCATTTAGAACTTTGGCTTCGGCAATAAAATTATCAGAGATAAAATCGACACCATAGCCTTTATTCATTAATTCTTTAGTCGTGTTGTAAAACGGAGTTCCGTGTAACCATTCGGATAAAGAATGTATTTTGTATTCAACAAATAAACTTCCTTTTTTATACTTGTCCCAATTGTCAAAAATAGGCCAGTAAAGCAATATTTCATTGTCTGCTTTTCCTTGCTGCAGCATCGACTGGCAGTTTGATATATACGAGAATAGGGCAGGCGCATCTTCCCAAATACTATTAGTTGCATTAAAATTTACAGAGGCATAGAATTTCCATCCAGGCCACGCAGCTCTGTCAGGTGAATAAGTTGAACCATGAAGAAAAATATGATTCACACCGTTTAGCATTAAATCTTCGGCTTCCGGTTTGCATTGTGACAAAGCGGTTTTAAAATGTTCTCTCAGCCAGGTAAAAGTTTCAGATGAAACCAGGTTTTTTCCTGAAATATGAGCAGCAGATGATGAAAATTTAAGCATTACAGGGTCGGCATCGCCTTCGCGGATATCTTCTTTCTCACGTCTGAAACCCGGAATATCAAATGGCATAGAACCAAAAGTTTCACATTCAGGAATATCTGCAGAAGCGTACAAATCAATTAAATTCCCAGGAGATCCATGTGCCTGAAGTTTAGTTTTAAAGTTTTTTGAATGTGCCCATTGGGTCCATGGCTTATCGAATTTATTCAATAATAAGTCGGCTATGGTTTGTCTGTAATCACTTCTTATCCGGTTAGAAACTTCCTCATCTTTTTCGTTCAGAAGCATAGATAATTGCTTTTTGAGATCATAACCTCTTCGGTTTTGGAATTCTTCGAAAAAATTTGGAGTGAAATCCGTTCCGTAAACTTCATAACTGTCGTTAAAGATGGCTCTTATTTTTCCTTCACGTCCTTTTAGGGCATTGTTAAAAGGAACTACATAAGCGTTCAGAGCTTCTTCGGAATAATGGTCTAAAGTATAGCCTTTTCCTCCCGGAGCAGACCTTTTTACCTGCTGTCCGGTTTTGCCGCTAAAAACAGCATATATGATATAATCTGTTTTTTTTGCTTTCCATTTTAATTTATTTGGCTCTAAAGTGTTTGGTAGTGCTATGTGAGTACCTTCAATGCCTTTATCATTTGATATTGAACTTTTGTTTTGTAATTGATCTGTTAGGTTTACATAACTTCCGTCCTTGCCATACGCTACTACGTACAGGAGTTCAGCAGGATTTTTTTCTTTAGTATTTTCAACCTTAATAGTTCGGTCTATCGTTTCGTTCTTTTTTAGATCATATTTTTCTACAATCAGTTTTGAGGCTGCATGTGGTAATGTAACATGTGAGCCTCCGTAAGGCCATCCGGTACCCAAAACCATATCAACCTGCATGTGAAGACTATCTGCTACATGAATTGTATAATCGAGCATATCCATCCATTTTGGAGATAGATAATCGATGAAATTATTTTCTTCACCTTTTACACCATATATTGGAGTAATTTCTACACCTCCAATTCCAACTTTATGAAAATCTATGAGACTTCTTTTTAAGTTAGGTTTGTCTACAGCGCTCCCCATCCACCACCATCTTGTCCATGGCTGATTAATATTACTGGAATCCGGCCAGGGAGATTTATCGGATTTTTGGGAAAATGATTTGAAAATAAAACAAAAGATAAATAAAAAAGAAATGAGGATTTTCGAAAGTTTCATTATAGGTCTGAGTTCAATGGTTGATAGAATTTATTCCTGATAAAATGAATCAGGTCTTTTTTGTGTAAAAGCTAATCGAGTAAAAATAAAAAGCTTTTATGAATTTGCTATCCTGTGGCATCCTGATTGGTAATTATTGATAATAAATTAATAAATAAATAATGAAGTGTATTTTTTTTTATTTCTCATTATTTGGACTTAAAAAATACGAATGTTCAAAAAATAATTTAGTTAAATTTTGTATTCCATATAGCTGGATTAAAACTGAATTTAATGTTGTTAATCAGTAAGTTGTCTTGGTTTTGTTAAACAAAAACAAAATACAAACTGTAATATGCTGAATATTAACAGGATACTACAGGATGCGGTCAGAGGTGCTTCTGGATAAATTTGGGATACTAAATTATAACCAAATTTAACTTTTATGAAAAATAAAATTAATTTAATGTTAGCGGTAGCGATGTTTGCAATATTGCATGTGTCGGGTTATGCGCAAAACAAAGAGGTGACAGGGGCGGTTACCGATCCTGCTAAGCTTTCTATTCCGGGAGTAAACGTATTGGTAAAAGGAACGAATCGTGGTACGAGTACAGATTTTGACGGTAGGTATAAAATATCAGTTTCACCAGGTGAAACTTTAGTTTTTTCATTTGTTGGTTTTGTTTCCAAAGAGCAAAAAGTAGGAGAGTCTAACACGTATAATGTCTCTTTGGACGCCGAAAGTGCAAACTTGAATGAGGTTGTTGTTATTGGTTATGGAACGCAAAAGAAAAAATTAACGACAGGTGCAATATCAGGTATTAAAACAGAAAATTTTACAGAAAGACCAATTTCAAGAGTTGATCAGGGGTTAATTGGTCAGGTAGCCGGGGTTCGTGTTAAACAGACAACGGGTATGCCGGGACAACCTTTTAGTATTGAAATTCGTGGTGCCGGATCAATTACAGCAGGAAATGAACCTTTGTATGTGGTTGATGGATTTCCTCTTTCTACTGAAGGGACTAATGTCAATGGAGGTTTTTCGAGTGGAAGTCCGCTGGATAATATGAATCCAAATGACATTGCTTCCATTGAGGTTTTAAAAGATGCAGCAGCAGCTTCTATTTATGGTTCAAGAGCTGCTAATGGTGTTGTATTGATTACTACTAAAAAAGGAACAAAAGGAAAAACAAAATATACTTTTAATACTTATGGTGGTATAAATAAAGAAGCTAACAGGGTAGATATGTTGTCGGCTGAAGGGTGGATCAAAAGGGCTAAAACAATGATTGATACTCAGTGGGCTGGATCAGGTATACCTGGGGCTTCGAAAGATCAGAATAATGCTGAGCGTATTGCTACTTATAATGCAAAAAATCCAACAAATCCTCTTGTGCCAAGTAATAATAGTTATTATACCTATTTGTATGATGACAGATGGGATATACCGGGACACCCAGGATTAGATTATATTGATTGGCAGGACAAAGTTTTCCGTACAGGAGAGTTTAGTAATTATCAATTGTCTGCTTCGGGAGCAACAGATGTGGTTAATTATTATGTTTCGGCCAATTATCAAAAAAACACAGGATATATAGTAGGAACAGATTATACTTTGTTTTCTGCAAGAGCTAATATTGATTTTAAATTATCAGACAAATTTAAAATAGGGATTAATTTTTCTCCGTCTTATTCTGAAAGAAATGATCCGGGTGTTGAAGGAAAAGATAATACATTATTCAAGGCTTTAACGGCAACTCCTGTTTTTGAAAGTGCACCTAATGCAGCGGGTGAAAAATACACAACCCGATACGCATGGGGGAGTAGTACGACAAATATGCTTAATGCGTTGGCTAGAACTGGTAAAAATTCGATGTATAGAAATATTGTTTCTACTTATTTTGATTATAAATTTGCAAATGCTTTTACACTAAAAAGCACAATTAATTTTGATAATGCTGATAACACATTTGAAAGTTATACGCCAAATGATGTTCTTGCAAGTATAAGAGGGGCTTATAATACTTATAGAAGATTAAATATTGTAAATGAGAATACTTTGACTTACAATAAATCTGTAGGAGATCATGGTTTTAATGTTCTTTTGGGAGAATCATTTAGTTCTTATAAAATTACCAGATCAGTTCTTTCTTCTGGAGGGCTTTACACTAATTCTAGTATTGAAACCCTTCCAACGGGATCATTAGGTTCTACTAATGCAGAAAAAAATACTTTGTTGTCTTTTTTTAGTAGATTTCAATATGATTATAAAGAAAAATATATGCTATCTGCAAGTGTAAGGAGTGATGGTTCTTCTAAGTTTGGAAGTGATAACAGATGGGGGACATTTTATTCTTTATCTTTAGGATGGAGAGTTAAGCAGGAATCGTTTTTACAAAATGTGGATTGGTTAAGCGAACTAAAGTTTAGAGCCAGTACAGGTACAAACGGTAGCAATAATATAGGTAGTTATTCATCTTACTCCACATTAGGTTCCTATAATTATGCTATTGGTGGAGCTGTTGGAATAGGACAAGGTGTGAATTCTATAGGGAATCCTTCATTGCACTGGGAACAATCAAAAAGTGTTGATTTCGGATTGGATTTTGCGGTCTTGAAAAACAGAATTTCGGCAACATTTGATGTGTATAGAAAAAAGAACACCGATTTATTACTTAGACTTCCGGTTCCTGGGGCATCAGGTTTTACAAGTTATCTTACTAATGTAGGAGCGGTACAAAATCAGGGATGGGAGTTTGAGTTAAACACTGTCAATGTTAAGACTAATAAATTCGAATGGAAAACATCAGCTAATTTAAGTCATAATGAAAACAAGGTATTGGCATTAGGGCCGGATCAGACTAAAATTGAAATTAACAATGATTTTGCTGCAGGGGTTCCATTTATAAAATTAGAAGTTGGAAAACCTATGTATACAATTTTTGGGTTACAGCAAAATGGTGTAATCACTCAGGCGGATATTGATGCTGGAGGAACTACTATTGGAGGAAACAAATTAGTTTTAGGTGATCCAAGATATATTGATCAGAACGACGATAAAAAAATTAATACAGAAGATCGTGTTGACTTAGGTAATCCAACTCCAAAATATACTTGGGGTATTACAAATACTTTTAAGTATAAAGATTTTGATTTAAGTGTATTAGTACAAGGTCAAAACGGTGGAACAGTTTACGGATTAACAGGAAGGGCTATCAATCGTACCGGAATGGGGTCTGTCGAAAATGCGTTAAACGTGGATCCTGCAGTAAGAGGTAACTGGAAAACATCTTTTGGGTATCAGGCCAATTCTGATTGGTTGTACCCATCAGATTATATTAGTATAAGAAGTGTGTCCTTTGGTTATAATTTAAGAGAAGCAGTTAAAAGCTTAAAAAGAATAGATAATGCAAGATTGTATATAACATGTGAAAACTGGTTCTATTGGAATAAATATGACGGAGGTTTTAACCCTGAAGCAGTAAATACCTCAGGAAGTTCAAATAGTGATTTTGCTGTTCCTGTTGATTATGGAGGGGCGCCTTTAGCAAAATCGGTGGTTTTAGGTCTTAACATAAATTTTAATTAAAATGAAAAAATATATTTATTTACTAGCGGCAAATTTGCTTTTATTGGGAACAGCTTCCTGTACCGATGAATTGACACAAATTCCTTTGTCTCAAGGAACTGAGGAGAATTTCTATGCTACCCCTGGGGATTTTGTTCAGGCAAGAAATGCAGTGTATTCTGTTGCTTTTCACGGAACGGGAACTTATGGATATGCGAACCGTGTGCTTAATTTAAGTGAAACCAGGTCCGATAATTTGTTAGCCATAACAACGGCCTCCAGAGATTGGGAAGGAATTAATAGTTTTTATACTTCTATTAGTTCTAATACTTATGTAAAAGAGGCTTATGTAAGCAACTTTAATGCGATTTATAAAGCCAATCAATTATTAGAAAAAATTGCAGAAAAAGGAGATCAGATTTTTACAAATCCAACCGATAAGGCTGCAATGATTGCTGAAACCCGTTTTTTGAGAGCATTCTGTTATTTTGATTTATTGAGATGGTTTGGAAGAGTTCCGTTGATTGATAGAACAATGACAGCTCAGGAATCTTCAAAAATTGGAAGAAGCCCGGTTGTAGATATTTATAACTTGGTAATTTCAGATTTACAATTAGCAATTGCAGATCTTCCGGCTCCAACTACAGATGCGACCTACGTTGGTCGTGTTACTAAATACGGAGCAAAAGCTTTGTTAGGTCTGGTTTATATGACCCGTTCAAGTCCAACTTATGGTATTGATGGTGCAATGTTAGGACTGAACGAATGGGATAAAGCATATCAACAACTAAATGATATTAAAACAAGTGGTTTGTATACTTTTGGTCCTGATTATGCTGCTATTTTTAAGGTAGAAGGAATTGCTAATAAAGAAAATGTTCTTACGATTCCTTATACACAAAGTTTGGCAAGTTCTATTGGAGGTAATTTTATGGTTGAAGTAGGTTACGAGCCTTATTTTGCTTCTGTAGGTATTGGATCGAATCAGGGATCATTAGAGGCAAGACCAATTTCAACAGGTTTTTTAAATATGTTTGCGGCTAATGATAACAGAAAAACTGTTGGAATTGCAACAAGTTATACAGTGGCTTCCGGAACTTACAAAGGGAGTTACACGCTTCCGGTTTTCAAAAAGTATATAGATGCAGCCAGATATGGAACCGGAGGTCGTGAAGACTGGGGAGTAGATTTTATGGTAATTCGCTACACAGATGTATTGATGCTGATGGCTGAATGTACGCTTCATGGAGGGGGTGGTACTCAGGCAGATGTTGATGGAATTGTAAATCAGGTTAGAACAAGAGCTGGTGTGACGGCAAATGCTTCTGGTATTACTTTAGATCAATTATTTGATGAAAGAAGAAAAGAATTCTTTTCTGAAGGAACAAGATGGTTTGATTTGATCAGATCAGGAAAGGCAATCACTATTATGAATGCCTGGAAAGCTGCAGAAGATACTGGTAATAAAATTAGAACTATTGATGCTAATATGTTGCTTTATCCAATTCCTTTGTCAGAGATGTTAGCGGTTCCTGGGCTATACGATCAAAATATAGGTTACGACTAAATAAATATTTTGCCCCCTTTCTATTTATTTTTTAAAAGCCGCCTCAGTATATGAGGCGGTTTTTTTTTGCTTACGATGTAATTGTTAGTTATTAAAGTTATATCATTCATTAATGTCATCGATTACAATTTAATTAAAAAAATAGTCTTTTTCTGTCTGTTACGAATATGATATTTATTGTTAATGTATTTTTTTTGTCAATTTATTATTTATTTAAAATATTTTTAACTTATTAATTTTTATTATAAAAATAATAATACATTTGTGTAATCGATTGCATAATCTCTTGTGTTTTTTTTAATAATTGTTTGATTATAGGTTTTTAGTATGTTGCATATTGGAAATGCTAATTTTTTATAACATGTTGCTCTTTTGTGTATTATGTTTAATGAAAATAAAGACAAGTGATTTTTTTTATTTTTTATATTAACAAATAAAAAAAAATAATGTTAAATATGAGTATACAGGATACCACAGGATAGATTGGTGTTTTGTTGTAAATAAATTTGAAAATAACTAATTAATTAACCAAAATTTAACTTTTATGAAAAAAAAATTTAGTCTTCTGTTGACTATAACGTTGATTGCATTGCTGAATGTGTCCGTTTATGCGCAGAACAAAGTAATCAAAGGAGTGGTAAAAGACGCTGGTGGTTTACCGGTACCAGGCGTTAATGTACTCATTAAAGGGGGGCAGAAAGGAGTCAGTACGGATCTTGACGGAAGTTACTCTATTGAAGCTGCACCAGGAAGTACTCTTGTTTACAGTTTCATTGGCTTTAAAAAACAGGAACTTACTATTGGTGGTGCAAATGTTTATGATGTGGTGTTAAAGGAAGAAGATAATTCACTTGAAGAAGTAGTTGTGGTTGGATATGGTGTAAAAAAGAAAAAAGACTTAACGGGATCCATCGTAAGTGTAAGTTCTGAAGTAATAAGTTCCAGGCCGGTTCAAAATGCTGTACAGGCCATGCAGGGAAAAGCTGCTGGAGTCGATATTACTTCAAATGAGCGTCCTGGTACGGTAGGGAAGGTAACAATTCGTGGTGCACGTTCCATTTCGGCTTCGAATTCACCTCTTTATGTAGTAGATGGAGTGCCAATTAATAACTCTAAGCCATTGGCAGGAGCGTTAGGTAAGTCAGTGAGTGATGTAAGTGATTCCAATGCAGGAGGTATTGATTTCCTGAATCCTACAGATATTGAATCGATTGATGTACTTAAAGATGCATCTGCAACTGCAATTTATGGTTCCCGTGGAGCAAATGGAGTTATTATTGTAACTACTAAAAAAGGGAAAAATGGTAAATTTTCATTAAACTATAATACTTCAGTTACTACAGAAGAAATTCATGAGAATGCACCAATGATGACGGCTGGTGAATATATTGATTTTCGCAGATGGGCAAGATATTATTCAAATCCATCAGCTTTCCCAAAAGGAGATGCACCAACGATTGCTAATGATGAATTAATTTTCCTAAAATCAGCTGATCCTTCTGCGTGGGCAAATATTGCTAAAGGTTGGGAAGGTGGAACTTGGGATGGTTCCAAAGTAGCAACAACAGACTGGACAAAATTTATAACCCGTACAGGAATTACACAACAGCATACTGTAGCTGTTAGTGGAGGAACTGAAAAAATGAAAGGCTATGGTTCATTTGGTTATACAGGAAGTACAGGAGTGTTGAAAGGACAGGGGTATAAACGTTATAACGGTGTAGCCAATATAGATATCACACCCTCAGATTGGTTTTCTATGGGAGCTAATTTAAATACGAGTTATAGTATAAATGAGTATGGTCAATCTAATATAGGAAGAACAGCTGTAAGTAGTACAACCGGAATATATAATACAGCACGTCTTAATCTTCCTTATGCTGTTCCTTATGATAGTAATGGTAACAGGATTGATAATCCTGGAGGAGATAATACTATCAGAACAGTTATTGATGAAGATAAATATTCTCAGGATCAGCGTGTGACATTACGAGCTTTTGGTAGTTTATATGCTCAGGTGGATATAGGGAAGCTTATTCCTTTGCTGGGTGGTTTAAAATACAGGATGAATTTTGGACCAGACATTACTTCATATCGTGATGGAGTGTTTTTGGATGGTAGATCTGCTGCCCGTTCAGGAACAAGTTTTGCTTCATTGATAAAGGCGCAAACAATATCTTATACATTAGACAATTTACTTTATTACAATAAGACGATTGGGAAACATGATTTAGGTCTGACTTTTTTACAAAGTAAAACAGGATATGAATATGAAGACAGTATGATGGCTGCAAATGATGTTAAAAATCCTGAGAACAAATGGAATGCTTTAACTCCTGCTAATGTGACTCTTAGTAACTATTCTTCTAATTTAATAGAGTCAGGTTTGTTGTCTTATATGGGAAGGGTAACTTATGGGTATGATAATAAATACTTGTTAACTGCTTCAGGACGTTATGATGGAGCATCACAATTGGCAGATGGAAAAAAATGGGATTTCTTTCCAAGTGCTTCATTGGCGTGGAATATGAATCAGGAGAGTTTTTTAAGTGATGTTTCGTGGATAGATCAGTTAAAGCTTAGAATAGGTTTTGGGGTTACTGGTAATGCTGCGGTAGATCCTTATTCTACTCAGCCTCCATTGGCTGGGATTGTTTACCCTAACGGTTCTGGTATAGTAAATAATGCAACTTTAGGAAATCCAGATTTAGGATGGGAAAAAACAAAACAAATTAACTATGGTGTTGACTTTTCTTTTGTGAATAGCAGAATATCCGGAACCTTAGAATATTATACCAGTGATACAACGGATTTGTTGTTAAAAAGAAGTGTTCCTACACCTACAGGGTATAGAGATACCTTTGAAAATGTTGGTGAAACAGAAGGAGAAGGAGTTGAACTTACATTAAATACTATAAATGTAAGAGCAAAAGATTTTGAATGGAGTTCAAATTTAAGTGCTTCTTATCAGCAAAGCAGAATTGTGACCTTGGCGAATGGTAAATTTGACGATATTAACAATAATTTGTTCATAGGACAACCACAAAATGTAATTTACGGATACGCGTCAAACGGAATCTGGAAACCAGAAGATGCGACTGAAATGGCTAAATTTAATGCAAATGGTGCCGGGTTTTCATTTGGTAACGCAAGACCTAAAGACCAAAATGGAGATTACAAAATTGATGCTAATAACGATCGTGTTATAATTGGTAGTGCTGATCCTAAATATATTGCCGGTTTAACTAATACATTTAGATATAAAAATGTAGAATTATCGTTCTTTATTTATGGTCGCATGGGGTATATTTATAATACACTTGGTGAAAATGAAGGTGCAAAAGGCAGTCAGAGATCTATTGATTATTATACAGATAACAACATTAATGCTGAATATCAAAAACCAATTTACTCAGCAGGTACTGGAGATTCTTTTTTCCCGACTTTAGGATATCGTGATGGTGCATTTTTAAAAATGCGAAATATATCTTTAGGTTATAATTTTACAAATGAGATGGCTGAAAAAGCCGGAGTTTCAAAACTGAGACTTTATATTCAGGTTATGAACCCGGGGATGATTTATAATAAAGTAAAATGGATGGATCTGGATACGCAGACAACGGCTTCTAACAGAGGGTTTACTTTAGGTTTAAATGTTGAACTTTAATTAAAATTTAATAATCATAAATATGAAAAAATATAAATCACTATATATTAATTTGATGCTTATTGCTCTATTAAGTCTTGGTAGTTCTTGCAGCGATGACTTTTTGGACGAAAAGCTGGAAACAGGTTATACTAAAGATTACTACAAAACCGAAGCTGGTATTCAGGCTTTAGCAGTTGGAACCTATTATCAGTCTTTTGCTTTAGAGTTTGCATTAGAAGTGCCACTTACCGCTACTCAGTCAGGTACTGATGAGTTTCATGCCGGAGGAGATCCTTCCAATCATATTTGGAATTCATATGCATCAGGATTAAACTCATTTGTAACGGTTTCTAATGCAAATACTGTTGCGGCTAATACCAATTGGGATAACCTGTACGTTGCAATAGGAAATGCGAATACATTGATTAAATCGGCTACAGAAATTGTTTCAACTAATGCTGCTATTAAAAAAAGAGCTTTAGGGGAAGGTTATTTTTTGAGAGCTTTCAATTATTTAAAATTAGTTAGCCAGTATGGAGGTGTTCCGTTAAAATTAGATTTAAGCACCACTGTTGAAGTTGAGTTTTCAAGAGCTACAGCTGAACAAGTATTTGCACAAATTATAGATGATTTTACGAAAGCTTATGACTTGCTTGATAATGCAGGTGGATCTGCCAAAATCACAAAAGATGCAGTTGCACATTATTTGGCAAAAGCTTATTTGTCTCGTGCCAGTGAAATAAATGATACTTGGAACTCTGCTACAAAAACAGCTGATTTACAAAAGGTGGTTGCATTGGCAGATGAAGTTATTTCTCGTCATCCTTTAGCGCCTAATTATGTTGATTTATGGAACTTTACAGCACCTGATGGTCCGAATGAAAAATTATCAGAAATAATATTAGCAGGACAATTTAATTCAAGTCAGTTAAATACAGGGTCGAATTGGCAGCATTTATATTTTCTTTCGACTTATGATCAATTACCTCAGATGAGACGTAACCTGGCAGGAGGAAGACCTTTTAGTCGTCTAGCACCAACGTATTATACTTATGATGTATATGATAAAGTTAATGATTCCCGTTTTTGGAAAAGCTTTCAAACAAAAAGTATCGTTAATAATCAGTCTGGAACTACTTATGTAAATGGGGATTTAGGTATTGTCTACATAATGAATGCTCCAACGGATAATCGTTTTGCTAAAACTAAAAATACAGATTTTCTTATTCCGGGAGCTGCAAAAAAAGTTCCTAGTGTTTACGTACAATATGCAGCAGATAATGTAGGGCTTATGGCTGATGTAAGATTTCCTTCTTTAAGTAAATATATGGATGGATCAAGAATTGATTTAACAAGTCAAAGAGGATCTAGGGATATTATTTTAGCACGTTCTGCAGATACATATTTAATCGCGGCAGAAGCAAAAGTACGTTTAGCAAAACAAGGTGCTGCTTCATTTGCTGATGCGTTGCCATATATCAATACAGTCCGAAATCGTGGGGCTTATAAGGCTGGTGAAGATCGTTCGGCTTATGCGGACGGATCTGCGGCATGGACGGCTGCAGGTCAGGCTGGTATCCCAATTTCATATATCCCAAAAAATTCGTATTATGAGTCTAATAATATAACAGCTACAACAGCGGCAACCAGTTTAAATATTACTAGTATTAATGCTTTGCCTGCTGAAGATTTAGCTGTGATTACAAAATTAGGATATGCAAGTGATTATGACCGAATGTTATGTTTAGTATTAAATGAGCGTACAAGAGAACTTTGTGGGGAATTTCATCGTTGGCAGGATTTGAGCAGAACTAAAACTTTGGTTGCAAGAGCAAAAGCTTATAATATAGAAGCTAATCCAAATGTTAAGGATTATCATGTCTTACGTCCTATTCCTCAAACTTTCCTTGATGGAATATATGCAAATGGTAAACCGCTTACTGCTGCAGAAAAAGATGCAATGCAGAATCCTGGTTATTAATATTTAATTAACTGTTTAGTTTTAAAAGAGGAGGGGTAGTAACTTAGTTATTGCCCCTTTTGTTTAATTAACAGGGAAGCACAGGATACCTATATCGTTTTAGTAATTTATTTTTAAATTTCTAAATAGTAAATTTTGCACCCATGAATTTCATACGAAATCTGTTTTTGTTTTTAATTTTTTTAAACGTTTCATTTTCTACAAACGCTCAGGTTAAACTGCCGGCTTTGGTGAGTGACAATATGGTTTTGCAGCAAAATGCAAAAGTTAATTTATGGGGTTGGGCATCTCCAAACGAAAAGATAAATATTCAGGTAGGCTGGCAAAACAGCCCTGTAGAAGTCACTGCAAATACAACAGGAGAGTGGAAGGTAGCGGTAGATACTCCTTTGGGAAGCGAAAAAACATATACGATAACGATCAATGCTTCTAATAAAATTGTACTAAATAATATTCTTATAGGTGAGGTTTGGATTTGTTCGGGTCAGTCGAATATGTATTTTCCTGTTGGAAAAGAAGAAGGCACATGGAAAACCGGAGTTAAAAATTATGAAGAAGAAATTGTAAATGCCAATTTTCCAAATATCAGATTGTTTACTGTTTTAACTAATGCTTCTCCAAAGCCATTAGATGATGTTACCGGAAGATGGGCTGCATGTTCGCCTAAAACAATAAAAACGTTTTCGGCAGTAGCTTATTTTTACGGAAGAGATTTATATCAGAAATTGAAAATTCCGATTGGTCTTATTTCAACTTCATGGGGAGGTACAAAAGCAGAAGCCTGGACTTCTCAGAATGTTCTGGAAGAAAATCCGGATTTTTTGACCATTCTTGAAGAGGATGCTAAAAATGAAAAACTGTATCAGGAGAAACTGGAAACTTACTACCTGAATTTAAGAAATGAAAAACAGGCTAATAATGCTTCTAAAACAGAACTTAAAAAGCCTAAAAAAGAAGCGAATAAAACTTCGTATGTACTGTATAATGCGATGCTGCATCCATTAATAAATTACACAATGAAAGGTGTAATCTGGTATCAGGGAGAAAGTAATTCAGGTAAAGCAAAATTGTATCAGACCTTATTTCCTGCGATGGTAAAAAACTGGAGAGACGACTGGAAACAAGGCGATTTCCCTTTTTATTATGTACAAATCACACCTCACAAAGGACAAACTCCTGAAATCAGGGAAGCACAATTATTATCACTAAAAGTAATACCGAATAGCGGAATGGCGGTTACCACTGATGTTGGAGACACTAATAATATTCATCCAATAGATAAACAAACCGTGGGGCATAGACTGGCATTAATTTCTTTAGCTAAAACGTATAAAGAAAAACTGGTTTATTCGGGACCAATTTACGATCATTTGAAAATTAAAAAAGACAAAATTCAGTTGTTTTTTGATTATGCTGATTCCGGGTTCAAAAAAACAGTTGAAAATTTAAAGGAATTTGAAATTGCTGGTGAAGATAAAATCTTCTATCCTGCTGTTGCTAAAATGGACGGTAAAACAATTGTAGTTTCTTCTGAGAAAGTTAAAAAACCGGTAGCGGTTCGTTTTGCATGGAAAGCGGTTCCGGAGCCTAATTTATTTAATGTCGAAAATTTACCGGCATCTCCTTTTCGTACCGATAACTGGTAATCGAAAAGCAAAATTGAGTTAGTTTGTTAGTTTATAGTATCCCTGTTCATTTCTGAGTAAAATGGATAGGGATTTTTTTTATGAATTAAACTGAGTTTTTTGGGATTTGATAGAAAATTAAGAGTTTTAAAATTGAATGTTAATTTTTATAACAAAATATATATGTAATTGTTTGTTAAGGAGCTGTTGTGTTTAATTTATTGATTTCTAGTTTATTAGTTTTCTTTTCAAGCTTTCTTTAAAGTGTAAAAATCTAATTTTCAGAAAATTAGCAGGGTAGAACAGGACGGTATTAAATATTTATCCCGATAATTTTAGTATCACTAACCTTTTAACCAACCATTTATGAAAAAACAAGTACTTTTTGAATTTAAACCAATTCATTTTCGGAAACAATTCCTTGAAATTATTTTTATTACGCTTTTTAGTTTTTTTAACCTTCATCACTCATTTGCACAAAACTGGAATATTCTGGGTAATGAATCACAGGTGTCTTCGGATGCTTCTTCTTATACTTCTATCGCCGTTTTAAATGATGTCCCTTATGTAGTTTTCAGGGAAGCAACAGGACTTGTTGTCAAAGTGAAAAAAAGAAATACTGCCACAGGAAGCTGGGAACAAGTAGGGAATGATATCGGAGCGAACCTTTCATTCTCCAGAATTTTACTGGATAAGACTAACCGACTATTTGTTACTTATGTTGATGTTGCAAATGGAAATAAATTAGCTGTAAAGATTTATAATGCTGCTGCAAATGCATGGGAGCCATTAAATAATGAAACAAACAACCTCTATGTTTCTACTGGTTCAGTTACCAATAGTGTTTCGCAATATGGTTCAACACCAAGATGTTCCTTAGCTTTTGACTCGGATAACAATCCTTATATTGCTTTTGGAGAAGGCGCTTCATTAACTCCTACTGTCAAAAAATTTGATGGAACCTCATGGATAACGGTAGGTATATTTCCATTGAATACTGCAAATAATGCTGCGCAGATAGCTGTAGGGGTAAGTCTTGCCATAGATGAGGCTGATGTGCCATGGCTGGTATTTTGTAGTTTGGCTACAGCTACAAGTTCTACCGGTACCATGGCTTTTTATCAATTTACTGGCGGAACCTGGAATTACATTACCCCTACGATAACTGCCGGTATTCGTCACACCAGTATGGCAATTAATTCTATTGGTAACCCTGTTATTGTGTATTTTAACACAGCTGATTCTAACAGAGCTACAGCTATTGAGTATAATAAAACTACTGCAGCTTGGAGTTCCACTACAAGAATAGCTTCCAGAGATTCACCAGGTTTAAGTTTAATAAAAGATATATCGGGTAATCTGTATTGTTCTTTTATTGATAATGTAAGTAGTACTCCTACTTATTCTGCACGAGTGTTTAAACAAGCTGCCGGTGCAACTACATGGACAGAAATGAAAGATCCGACTGTAGTTAGAGGTATTGATGAACCTACTGGTAATTTAACAATTGCTGCAGGAAGTCTGTATCCTTATGTCGTTTACACCAAAGCAAATACAGGAGGCATTTTAACCCCTATCGTGAGAACTTATGTTCCAGCTCCACCGCCTGCGATTTTAACTACAAACGCAGTCGCAAATCTTACTTCTACAACGGCAGAATCAGGAGGAAATATTACTTCTGATGGAGGAACAGCTATTACAGAAAGAGGAATTGTATACAGCACAAGCAGCAATCCGACTGTCGCCAATACCAAAATTGTAGCCCATACAGGTGGGACAGGCAGCTTTTCGGTAAATATTCCAGGTCTTACCCCTGCTACGTTATATTATGTGAGAGCTTATGCTATCAATGGAGGTACTACTTATGGAGAAAATATAAGATTTAACACGTTAGCATTCCCTGATGCGGTAGTGAATACACCAAAACAGGTAGAATTTCTGAACCGTGGTGTAGTTGCCTTGCGTAAATCGACCAATGAAGTTTTTATTAGCTGGAGATTGCTGGGCAATGATCCTTCGAATATTGCTTTTAATGTGTACAGGGATAATGTAAAAGTCAATTCGGCTCCTATTACATCTTCGACAAATTATATCGATAATATTACAACAAATGGAAGCTACACAATAAAAGCAGTTATCGGTGGTACTGAAGGTGCAGCATCGGCTCCTGTTTCAGTTTGGGCAAATAATCAATTGTCAATTCCGTTGCAAATTCCGCCGGGAGGTACAATTCCGGATGGAACAGCATATACTTATACAGCAAATGATGCCAGTGTGGGAGATGTTGACGGAGATGGTGAATATGAAATTTTCTTAAAATGGGATCCTACATTATTGAATCATAACGGAGGAGGATTTTCAGGGGAACAAATTTTCGATTGCTACAAAATGAACGGCACTTTGCTTTGGAGAATTAATTTAGGTAAAAACGTAAATGCAGGTCCACATTTTAATCAGTTTATGGTTTATGATTTTGATGGAGACGGAAAAGCTGAAATAATTTTAAAAACAGCTGATGGAACCATTGATGGAACTGGAGTTGTGATTGGAAATTCTACTGTAGATTATCGTAATTCAGGAGGATGGGTACAATCTGGTCCTGAATTCCTGACTGTTTTCAATGGTTTAACAGGCGCAGCTATGGCAACAGTTGCTTATCAGCCGGCTAGAGCAAATACAGCAGATTGGGGTGATACTTACGGAAATCGTCAGGATCGTTTTGTCTCTGCGGTAGCTTACTTAGACGGTGCTCGTCCGAGTTTGATTGTGGGTCGTGGTTATTATGATAAATTAATGCGTGCGGCTTATGACTGGCGCGATGGACAACTAACGCTTCGTTGGATTTTTGACAGTAAAGATGCCAGTGACCCTGCCAACAATGCCTATTCAAGTCAGGGAAATCATCAGATGACTATTGGTGATGTGGATGGTGACGGAAAAGACGAAATTATAAATGGTTCAAGTGCTATTAATGATGATGGAAAACGACTTTGGACTTACGGGCAGGGACATGGCGATGCGCTTCACATGTCGGATATGGATCCGGATCGTCCCGGTCAGGAAATCTGGCAGTGTCTGGAATCCGAAAGTCAATATAGCCCATACGGAATCAGGCTTAATGATGCTAAAACCGGTAAAATGATTTTTGGAGCAGTAACGACAGGTGATGTTGGCCGTGCTTTGGCAGCAGATATTGATCCTAACCACAGAGGCTATGAAATGTGGAGTTCCGCTGGGAATTTGTATAATGTTCAGGATGGACAAATTGGTACAAGCAGACCAACTAACGGAAGTCAGGCTGTAAATGCTGCTGTTTGGTGGGATGGCGATTTAGGTCGTGAATTGCTTGACGGTACAATTATGGATAAATGGAACCCAACTACGCAATCACTAAACCGCTTATTCACCATTTATCAGGCAGCTCCGGTTTCTTCAAATAACGATTCTAAAAAGAACCCTGCACTTACAGGAGATATCTTAGGTGACTGGAGAGAGGAAATTATTCTTCGTCGTAGTGATAATACAGCCCTGATTCTTTTTACAACCAATATCGCTTCTGATTACCGAATTCCTACCCTGATGCATGATCCTCAATACCGTACAGCAATTGCATGGCAAAATTCGGCTTACAATCAGCCTCCTCATCCGAGCTTTTTTCTGGGATATGATATGGCTCCGGTTCCAGCATCGAATATTGTTATCAAAGACATTTCGAGTTTAAGAGTTAAAAAAACAACTGCTTCTGTAACAGCAGAAGTACTGGTATATCCAAATCCTTCTTCGGGACAATTTAATATCCGATTTAATGGTTATAAATCATCTAAGGCAACCGTTGTAATTTCAGATATAACAGGTCAGGTTTTAGTGAAAAAAGATATTGAACTTACTGGGAATGATCAAAATGCTGCATTTAGTATTCCTAATCATAATTATGGTGTTTATCTTCTAAAAGTAATTAGTGAAGAAGGAACTAAAACACTTAAAATTCTGATTGAGAAATAATATTGTAAGTGATTAGTGAAGAGTGATTAGTCATTAGTGATTAGTGAAGATAGCTAAAAGAAAAGTTAATCACTAATGACTAGTACTAATCACTCTTTTTAAGCTTTAAAAAGTACAGTATAGCACAGGATGCTATTCGCATAATAAATAAATAAATTTGGGACAACCACTTTACTTTATTACATGAAATACCACCTCATAAACTTCAAAAAAATATCCTTTTTATACTTTTTATTTTGTCTTTCCGCTTTTGCCCAGGAAGTAAAAAACGAAATTGCAGATAAGCCTTTATATCGGGATCCTGTTTTTGATGGTGCTGCAGATCCGACTATTATCTGGAGTAAAAAAGATAAAAAATGGCTGATGTTTTATACCAATCGACGAGCTAATATTGATAGTGATGGAGTGAGCTGGGTGCATGGAACTCCCATTGGTATAGCCGAATCAGATGAAGGGGCACATTGGAAATATAAAACCAATTGCAATATCGATTATAAAATTAAAGATGTTACCTACTGGGCTCCCGAAGTCATTAAACACAAAGGAAAATATCACATGTACTTAACGATTGTTCCGGGTATTTTTGAAGATTGGAAACATCCGAGATATATTGTGCATCTGACCAGTAAAAATTTGATCAATTGGAAATTTGAATCACAACTAAAACTGGCTTCAGAACGTTGTATTGATGCTTCCGTATTTCAATTGCCTGACGGAAACTGGCGCATGTATTACAACAATGAAAATGACGGAAAATCAATTTATTATGCCGACAGTAAAGATTTGTACCATTGGGCAGACAGTGGAAAAAAAGTAGTAAAAGACAGAGGAGAAGGTCCTAAAATTTTTAGCTGGAAAGGAAAAAACTGGATGATTACAGATCCATGGAAGGGTTTGGCTGTTTTCTCTTCGGATGATTTTATAAACTGGAAAAGACAGGAAAAAAACATTCTTCAAATTCCGGGAACGGGAGAAGATGACAAAGTAATAGGCGGACATGCTGATGTTATTGTAAATGATGACAAAGCCTATGTTTTTTATTTTACCCATCCGGGAAGAATACCTGAAAATAAAGGAATTGATAATTTTGAAACAAGAAGAAGTTCGATACAAGTCGCAGAATTAGAATACATAAATGGCGAAATTGTGTGTAACCGTGATAAACCGGTATATGTTAATTTAAAACATTAATTGGGATGTTTTAAAATATTAAAAATTTGATTTTTATCTAAAATAAAATGAACAGAAGAAAATTCATAATTGGAAATTCATTAGCTCTTATTGGGCTTTGTCTTCCGTTTCCAATCAGAAGCAATACTTTTCTGTCTGATCCGAAACTTTCTGAATTCGAAAAAAGACTTAAACCGGTAGGACGTGCACTTGAATTTGAAGATTATTATATATGGTGCAATAGTCCAATTGAAGGGCCTGATGGTAAAATTCATGTCTTTTTTTCGCGTTGGAAAAAATCTAAATCAATGAGTGGCTGGATTAACGGTTCTGAAATTGCTCATGCCGTTGCTGATAAACCAGAAGGTCCTTACACGTATGTGAGTACTGTCTTGGCTCCCCGTGGTGAAGGCTTTTGGGATGCAACGACTTGTCATAATCCGAGTATTCATTTTGTGGACGGAAAATATGCGTTGTTTTTTATGGGAAATTCGAATGGTAAAATGAATACCAAGCGTATTGGATTAGCGACTTCAGATTCTCTTTACGGCCCATGGAAAAGACCAGATGAACCTTTATTGCTTCCGGGAAATGAAGGCTCATGGGATGATCTTTTGACTACAAATCCTTCTTTTTTAAAACATCCAAATGGTGAATACTGGCTGTATTATAAATCATTAAATACAGAAAATTATGTACATCCAAAATTTCCAATCAAAGGAAACAGACAGTATGGATTGGCTGTAGCTAAATCTCTGGAAGGGCCATATAAAAAATATGAAGGTAATCCCGTGGTTGATTTTTCTAAATTAGGAGATAACAAACAATGTGAAGATGCTTTTGTGTGGTATGAAGATAAAAAGTTCAAAATGCTGGCAAGGGATTTGGGAGTCTTTGGACAGGACAACGGACTTTATATGGATTCCGATGATGGAATTCATTGGTCTGATCCTTCAATATCCTATCAGCCTTTAAATAAATATATCAATCAGCCAGAGGCTCCAAAACATCTCAACCGTTATGGTCGTGCAGAGCGTCCTCAGTTGTTATTTCAAAACGGAAAAGCGACTTATTTGTTTACTGCCTCACAAGGCGGAAAGTTTGAAACAGCCTCTTCGTTTATTTTTAAAATAATGTAAATATCTTTATAAAAATACTCTTTAAAAAATTAAAATTTATGGTAAGAAATGCTTTTAAAATGAAATTGAAACCGGGATTTGAAACGGAATACAAAAAACGACATGACGAGATCTGGCCTGAGTTGGCAAATTTACTTTCAGAAACCGGCATACAGGATTACAGTATTTTTCTGGACGAAGAAACATTAATTCTTTTTGCGGTTCAAAAAATAAGTGATGATTTCGATTTTGATTTATTGCCAAACCATCCGATTGTGAAAAAATGGTGGGCTTACATGGGCGACATTATGGAAACCAACCCTGATAATTCTCCTGTTGCTATTGGTCTGAAGGAAGTTTTTCATTTAGATTAATATTCTTCTGATTATTCAAAAAAAACAGCCTTGAATCCGAGTAAAAATTAAATAACATGCTTATGAAACTTCATACAAAGAATACATTTTTTTTAGCGATAATGTTTTGCACGTTGTTTCAATGCTGGTCACAAGATACCAGAACTTTTAAAGTTTTTCAGTTTCCGGCGAATAAAATCCCAACGATAGACGGAAAGTCGGATGACTGGAAAATGGTTCCTGAAAGTTATACGGTTGGAATGGATCAGTTATGGGAAGACAGCGGAAAACATGCCAAAGCAAATCCTAAAAATTTAGATGTTAGTGTTAAAGTTGCCTGGGTGAAAGGTCTGAACCGCCTGTATTTTTTGTATGAAGCTTATGATGATTACTGGGATTTCTCATTGCCGGGTCTTCACAATGATACTTTTGAAGTTATTGTTGATGCAGATCAGTCCGGCGGACCATTTATAGACAGGTTTCATCCCAATCCGGCTTTGACAAATACAATGGATGCCTTTTTTTCTTATCACGGAGTGCATGCCCAAAACTATCATATTTTTACTCCTGCAGAAGGAAAAGACTGGACATTGGTTTGGGGAAGCCAGCCCTGGATTAAGGAACTTCCGTATGCTAATTCTGCTTCTAATTATAATTTTAAAGCAGGAGAATCAGGAAAATTGACATTGGAATTCTGGATAACACCTTTTGACTATGCAGGAAATGATCCTTCAAGAGCTGTAGAATCTATTTTAGAAGAAAATAAAAACATCGGACTTTGCTGGGCGATTATTGATTATGATGATGTCAATAAAGAGGCGAACAACGGATTTTGGAATCTTTCAAAAGAGCATAAAATGTATGGAAATGCTTCTTACAGTCTTCCGTTTAAATTAATGCCTTTAGAAAAACAATTTCAAAAAGAAATCAGTGCAAAATGGACTTTCAATGTCATTGATAAAAATAAAAGGACAGTAGCTTTTATCAACCAGTCTGAAGGTGAAATTGAATCGTACAAATGGGATTTTGGAGATGGAAGCACGTCATCAGAAAAAAATCCGGTGCATGAATATAAAGAGGCTGGAAAATATGTCGTAGTTTTAGACATTTCAGGACCAAAAGGAAAATCCAGATTGTCAAAAATTTGGGATGTTGCGGTCAAATAAGTTAGTAAAATAAAAATAAGTATAATGAAATCGAAACTCAGTCTTTCAATAGCTTTATCAGCTATGATTTTTTTAAGTTGTAGAGCACAAAAATCACAATCCAAAATAGTTTTAACCAATAATTCGGATTTAGAATTGCCTCAAAAAGCAGTTTCAATAAAAAGAAGCACATTAAAGGTAAAAGGTATTGAAAAATTTTTTCCAATAATAGTGCAAAATTCAGATACGATTCCGGCACAGGTAAATGATTTGGATGGTGATGGAAAATGGGATGAGTTATTTTTTGTGGCTGATTTTTCTGCTAAAGAAAAGAAAACACTTGAACTTAAATGGTCAAATGTTGATCCTAAATATACAATAAAAACCAGTGCACGTTTCGGAAAAAGAGAAGCAGAAAATTTACCTGTACAGCCTGCAACTGAAGAAGTTTTATTAGCGAATCAGGTGTACAAAAAATTAGGTTTTCAAAAATATCAGACCGATGGCCCTACCTGGGAAAATGATAAAGTGGGTTTCAGACATTATCTGGATGGAAGAAACTGTAAAGATGTTTTTGGTAAAAGAACTCCCGGTATCACACCAGAAAACGTTGGAATCAGCAGCACTGGAGCAGTAGAAGATAATTATCATCAGATGCACGACTGGGGAAGGGATATTTTTCCTGTTGGAACTTCGGCCGGATTGGGCGGATACGGATTAATTGTTGGAAATGAAATCAACAGACTCGGAATTCTGATTAATGATACGATTAATAATGTTGAAAAAACGACTTTCAAAATTGTAAGCGAAGGCCCTGTAAATTCGGTTTTGAGTTATAGATATCAAAACTGGCAGGCTTCAGGAAACAAATATCAGGTGCAGGAAACGGCTTCAATCTGGCCTGGTATGTATGGATATAAAAATACAGTTTCTTTAAACGGACTAAAAGGTAATGAAACGTTGGCTATTGCGCTTTCAAACATCAACAATCAAAATCCGTTGCAGGTAATTGATTCCGGAGATTATGTTTGTTTTATTCAGCATGATAAACTGACTTATGAGCGTCAATGGATTCTGGGAACAGCAGTTATAATCCCAAAAGCAAATTATATAGGCTATATTGAAGCTCCAAAAACAGGTAAACTGACCAATTCCTATTTGATAAAAGTAAGTACAAAAAACAATCAGCCAATTAGTTATTACCCTGTTGCAGGCTGGGAACTGAGCGCTGATCCAAACTTCAAAGATTCAGCTTATTTCAGTAATTATGTAACGACTCTTGCTAAACAGCTTTCGGCTAAAATAAAGATTGAAGTAAGCAAATAATAAAATTTCACTAACTAAAAATATCTAACCATGACCTATAAACCGACTAAAATTATAACCTTACTTGTTTTTGGGGCCTGTAGTTTTGCAAATGCCCAGACAAATGATGCTACAACCCCATTACATTTGATGCAGCCTGATTATCCAACACCGTATGTTATTCCGCAAAAGGAAAACATAAAAGCGGTTTTGGACAGGGTTTACAATTTTTTAGATAAAAATTCGGCTTCAAAAATTGTGAATGCCACAACAAAGGCTGAAATTACGGATTACAAGAAAAATAAGGAAGACGTCATTTTTGAGCCGGGTGCTTTCAGACTAACCAGCTATGAATGGGGCGTTACGTATGCCGGAATGCTTTTGGCCTCTAAAGCCACAGGAGAAAAATATTTTGCCGATTATTCGAATAAAAGAATACAATTAATCGCTGACGTTGCTGAAAATATTCAGGAAAAAAACATCAAGGACAAAGACATGCTCAAAACGCTTCATCCGGAAGCACTGGATTTTGCAGGAGCACTTTGCGCAGCCTTTATCAAAGCCAAAAAAGAAGGTTTAAAAGCCAATATTGATCCTTTGGTAAACAATTACATTCACTTTATCAGCAAAGAACAATTCAGATTAAAAGACGGAACTTTAGCCCGAAACAGACCTCAGGACAATACGCTTTGGCTGGATGATATGTTTATGAGTGTACCTGCTTTAGCACAAATGGGAGCTTATACCGGCGATTCAAAATACTTTGATGATGCTGTAAAACAAGTTAATCAGTTTTCTAAACGAATGTTCAACGAACAAAAAGGGATTTACATGCATGGCTGGGTAGAGTCTATGGAAGTTCATCCACAATTTCACTGGGCTAGGGCAAATGGCTGGGCTGTAATGACTATGGTTGAATTACTTGAAGTCTTGCCTAAAAATCATCCGGGGTATTCTCAGGTTTTGACACAGCTTCAAAAACACATTGCAGGATTGGTACAATATCAACATGGAACCGGTTTTTGGCATCAATTACTGGATAGAAATGATTCGTATCTGGAAACTTCTGCTACGGCTATTTATACGTATTCAATTGCAAGAGCAATTAATCGCGGTTATGTCGATAAAATGACCTACGGGCCGGCCGTTTTATTAGGCTGGAATGCTGTTGCTTCAAAAGTAAACGACAAAGGTCAGGTTGAAGGAACCTGCGTAGGAACCGGAATGGGGTTTGATCCTGCATTTTATTACTATCGTCCCATAAATGTTTTCGCAGCACACGGTTATGGTCCGGTTTTATTGGCTGGAGCCGAAGTGATTTTGTTGTTAAAAGATACTCAGTTTCAGATAAACGACAGCGCTATCCAATTAAAAGTTGAAGGAAAAAACAATCTTCACAAGTAATTTAAAAGTAAAATGTTATTTGTCAAAAGTTAGAAGTTTTGAATTTTATTCATAATAATGATTAAATAAATTATTCTAAAGCTAAAAAATGTAAAGCTTTATTGAGATTAATAGCCTCCAGCTTTAGCTGGAGGTAAATTTTTTTTGTCCTATTGGCTTTAGACAAATTTTATTACTTCAAATAAAAAATCTGCAGCTTTACGCCTTTGCCAGATTAATTGAGGCGATACTTAAAGAAACTTTTATGTAGAATACCTGTCAATTCAAATTGAAACTAAGATGAAATTAAAATCAACAATAAATATATTTTTCTTGTTTTTTACCCTATTGACTTTCAGTCAGATTGGAACAAGATTTCCATCTGAGAAAAAGATTATAAAAGATCCCGTTACAGGTCTTGACTTAATTTTTTTAACGACTAAATCAGCAGGCGATTCTAAAACTTATCCAACCCATCCGCAATGGACTTCAGATGGAGAATGGTTAATTTTCAGAACCAAAAGAGCAAATGGAGAAGCAGTAGCTGTCAACGAAAAATCGGGCGTGATGGTTCAGGTTACAGAAGGTGGCTACACAGGAACACTTTGCATGGCGCAGAAATCGATGAAATTGTATTTTATGCGTCAAATCGAGGGTGATAAAATGCAGATTATGGAAGTCAATCTGGAAGCTGTTTTTAAAGACAGTAAATCCGGGAAAATGAAACCTGTTTCAGCTTACGAACGAATTTGCGGAATAACAAAACCTGAAATGAGTGCTTCTGGGGATATGGCTTTGGATGCTGATGAAGAAAAGGTTTATTTTCGGGTTGGAAAAGAAGAAGCTGCAAGACATTTAGATCCTAATATTAAAATTGAAAAAAGTTTTGGTCCCCGAAACATGGGTGCAGGACCAGGTGGTATTGGTAGTATGAATTTGAAAACAGGTGAATTTAAACATGTGGTTTCGGTACCTTTTCAGGTAGGTCATATTCAGTCTAATATCTGGAATCCGGGTGAGATTGTTTTTTGCTGGGAAACAGGTGGGAAATCTCCACAGCGCACCTGGACAGTTATGGCAGACGGAACGGGTTTGCGACCTTTATATCCCGAATCTGATTTTGAATGGGTGACTCATGAAGCTGTTATTTCTAAGGATGAAGTAGCCATAGCAATCATGGGGCATCGTAAAATTGATATCCAAAAAGATGCTCCTGTAGAAGTTGCATTAAACGGAGAAATTAAAAATCCAGTCAATCCCGGTCAGGAAAGTAATTGGGGAAATACTGGAACCCGTGAAAAACCTACAGGTTTAGGAATAGTAAATCTTAGAACCCGTGAAATGATTATTGCCGGACAAACCAAAAGCGGCAGCGGATTATGGCATGTACACGGTTCAGCAGACGGAAGATGGGCAGTAGGAGACGATTTTTCGAGAAGTTTGTATTTAATAGACAGGAACACAAACGAAATGATGATGCTTACTACGGGACATAAACAAACTGCAGCCGATCATATTCATCCAACATTTAACAGAGACGGAACTAAAATTCAGATTCAGTCGGCGATGCTTTCTGAGGACAATCGTACAATGAATATCTGTATTGTAAATGTTCCAAAAGAATGGCTTAAGCGTAAATAAGTGATTTAAAAAGAAATGCAGTATAGAACAGGATACTGAAGACTTATGGAAAAAGTAAATTTGGTTGTGCTGTAATTTTATATAAAAAATGTTCAGAAATAATTGTTTTATTTTCAGAAGCCTGCCTAAAGAAATCATTTGTGCCATTTTGGTAATGAGTTTGACTTTTTCTTTCGCACAAAAGTCAGGAAAAATGGATGCCATCTATTCCGGAACACCATGGTTTGATCAAAACGGAAATATTGTAAGCGCCCATGGTGCCAATATTATTAAAGAGAAAGATGCATTTTATCTTTTTGGTGAAGCGCATACAGATACCAGCAATGCATTTGTCGGATTTAATTGTTATTCTTCAAAAGATCTTTGCAACTGGAAATTTGAAAGCATTGCATTACCGCTACAAAAATCCGGTAAATTAGGTCCAAATCGTGTGGGAGAGAGAGTCAAAGTGATGAAATGTCCGAAAACAGGAGAATTTATCATGTACATGCACGCCGATACCTTAACCTATAAAGATCAGTTTGTAGGCTACGCAGTTTCCAGGAAAATAAATGGACCTTATGAGTTTAAAGGCCCGCTTTTGTTTAACGGAAAACCGATAAAAAAATGGGACATGGGAACTTTTCAGGATACAGATGGTTCCGGCTATATTTTAGTTCATGGTGGTGAAATTTATAAATTAGCAGATGATTATAAATCGGTTACGGAGAAAGTAAACGAAAATATCACATCAGGATTCGAATCTCCGACGATGCTTAAAAAAGACGGACTTTATTATTTTATAGGCTCACATTTAACGAGTTGGGAGAAAAATGACAATTATTACTACACATCTGATTCGCTCAAAGGCCCTTGGATTTCTCAAGGTTTAATCGCTCCTGAGGGAACACTCACATGGAATTCTCAATCGACTTTTGTATTACCAATTCAGGGGACAAAAGGCACAACGTATATGTTTATGGGCGATCGCTGGTCTTTTCCTAAACAGGCTTCATCGGCAACGTATGTCTGGCAGCCACTTACTATTTCAGGAAATTCAATATCGATTCCTAATTATCAGGATGCCTGGCAACTTGATACTTTAACCGGAATTTCATCTGTTGCAGAAAATAATGACGAAATCATTAAAAATACCGATACACAAATTCAATATCATGGAAATTGGAAGCATACCGATTCTGAAAGCAAATCTGATGAAAAAGACTCTTCGTTTACTCTAAGTTTTTCCGGTGAGCAAATTGCTTTGTACAGCCTTGTTGGTTCAGAAAATGGTTATGCAAATGTTACTTTGGCCGATAAAAAAGGCAAGATAATTGTTACTGCTCTTGTGGATATGTACAGCAAATTCTCTACATCAACACAGGTATTCAGATCTCCAATATTGAAAAAAGACAACTATAGTTTAACTGTTTCTGTTACAGGAGAAAGACCCAACTGGTCAGATAAAAGGAAATCAAATTACGGAAGCACAGGATATTATATTTCTATCAGTCAAATTAAAATAAAACCTCATAAAATTTAAAAACCAAAAAAGATACAATGAAAAGATTATTGACACTTGCAATCTGCATTTTGGGAATTTCCCAGTCTGCATTTTCTCAAAATTATACAAACGATACATTTCCTGATGGAAGCGCCATTACACCCTGGTTTAAAGATTATACCAAACTCCAATTGAAAGATTTAGGGAAGCAATACACCATTACAGATTTTGGAGTTACTAAAGACAGTACCAAGATCCAGACCGTTGCAATCCAAAAGGTTATTGATAATGCGGCCAAAAATGGTGGTGGAGTAATCGTGATTCCAAAAGGGGTTTTTCTTAGCGGCGCTTTGTTTTTTAAACCTAAAACAAGTTTATACGTTTCTGAAGGAGGTACTTTAAAAGGCTCTGATGATATTGCCAATTATCCAATTATGGCATCCAGAATGGAAGGTCAGAATCTGGATTATTTTCCGGCTTTGGTAAACGCTTATGGTGTGGATAATTTTTCTATTTCAGGAAAAGGAACCATCAACGGTAACGGTTATAAGTATTACGAAGCTTTCTGGGCGAGACGCAAAATCAATCCAAAATGTACCAATTTGGAGGTTTCAAGACCAAGACTGGTTTTTGTATGGAACTCAAATAATGTACAATTCCAGGATGTTAAATTGATCAATTCAGGTTTCTGGACGAATCATTTTTATAAATGTAATAATGTAAAACTATTAGATTTATACATCTTCTCTCCTCACTTAGAAGTTAAAGCTCCAAGTACAGATGCAATCGATGTTGATATCTGTACGAATGTATTAGTAAAAGGGTGTTATTTGTCTGTAAATGATGATGCAATTGCATTAAAAGGCGGTAAAGGACCTTATGCGGATCAGGATAAAAACAACGGGCCAAATGCTAATATCATCATCGAAGACTGTAGATTTGGTTTCTGTCACTCGGCATTAACAAACGGAAGTGAATCTATCCACAACCGAAATGTGATTATGCGTAATTGCCAAATTGATGGAGCAACGAGAATGCTTTGGTTAAAAATGAGACCGGATACACCTCAAAGATACGAGTACATTAGAGTAGAAGATATTAAAGGGCAGGCAAAAAACTGTTTGGTTGTATTGGCATGGAAACAATTTTTTGATTTAAAAGGACGTCCTGATGTTCCGTTATCTTATGGCGATCATGTGACTTTAAAAAATATCGAAATGAAATCGGATACATTTTTTAATGTAGAAAAAGATCCGAATGTTCGTTTATCTAATTTTACTTTCGAGAACCTGAAAATTGAAGCGACTAAAACTGCTATAGATAAAAGTATTGTAGACGGAATTACGCTAAAAAATGTGGTGATAAACAAGCAGTTGGTTGAGTAAATTTCTCTAATAATATAAAACAGGAGTTCAATTTTTCGAATGTAATGCGTGTAAACTTTGATCCTTTGTTTTTTTGGGATAACTAAACATGCAAGGTTGAAAAGTGTAATTTAACCACAAAATGTACAAATTTTCACGAATTAATTTGCGTCAATTTGTGCAATTTGTGGTTAATTTTTAGATGCTGAAGCGAAATCTACTGACCTAAAAGCTAATAAATTAAAGATGAACAAAAATATACTTGTAAGTTCCCTGTTGTTGCTTATTTTTTTGAGTAACAACATTTACAGTCAGGATAAAAACGCAGTTAATTTTTCAATTGCAGATTCCAATCAGTCAGCTACAATTTATATCGATAAAAATACAGATCCTTTAATTGTCTGGGCTGTAAACGAACTGGCTGATGATGTAAAAGAAATAACCGGAAAAAGACCAGAAATTATTCCAATCAAAACGATTTCGAAAAAAGGAATTTATATCGGACAGGTTTCATCAGGTCTTTTTAAGTCAAAATCAAAAGACTTGTCCAGCCAGTGGGAAAAATTTTCCATTAAAAAGGAGAAGGAAAATCTTGTGGTTACCGGAAGCGATATAAGAGGAACAGTTTACGCCATTTTTGAAATTACAGAGCGTCTGGGGATTTCTCCATGGAAATGGTGGGCAGATGTTCATCCGATAAAAAAAGAAAAACTAGCATTAGAACTTCCTCAAAAAGGAATCATTTCATCACCATCGGTACAATACAGAGGAATATTTCTAAATGATGAAGACTGGGGATTAGAGCCTTGGGCAGAAAAAACATTCGAACCGGAAGTTGGTAATATGGGGCCCAAAACCTACGAGAAAATTTTTCAATTGCTGTTACGACTAAAAGCCAATACGATCTGGCCGGCGATGCACCCTTCTACAAAAGGCTTTTTTACCCTTCCGGGGAATAAGGAAATGGCTCAAAAATACCACATGGTCATTGGCTCATCGCATGCTGAACCGATGCTCCGAAACAATGTAGATGAATGGAAACCCAAAATTCACGGAGATTATAATTATTTCACCAATAAAACGCAGGTAGATAAATACTGGCAGGATCGTTTGGATGAAGTAAAAGCTTTTCAGAATGAAACGATTATGACTTTAGGTATGCGAGGTGTTCACGACAGCAAAATGGAAGGTGCCAAAGATTTGAAAGAATCAATTGAAATGGTTGAAAAAATAATTGTGAACCAACGTGAAATGCTTTCGAATACTTTTAAAAAACCATTAAAAGATATTCCGCAAGCTTTTGTTCCGTACAAAGAAGTATTAGAATTATACGACAATGGATTAAAAGTTCCGGATGATATAACACTCGTTTGGCCCGATGATAATTACGGGTATATTCGTCGTCTGAGCAACGAAGAAGAGCAAAAAAGAGCAGGAGGAAGCGGTGTTTATTACCACATCAGTTATTGGGGAAGGCCACACGATTATCTTTGGCTGAGCACAACGCAACCGGGTTTGATTTGGTACGAAATGACAAAAGCATACGAAAATGGTGCTCAAAAAATGTGGATTGTAAACGTAGGAGATATAAAACCTGGAGAATATGATACCGAACTTTTTCTCGATTTGGCTTGGGATATCAACAGTATCAAATCTGACGGAATCAATCAGTACCTGAAAGATTGGCTTAGCAGAGAGTTTTCTCCGCAAATTGCAGCAGACTTAGGTTCTGTATTTGAAGAACATTACCGATTGGCATTTCTCAGAAAGCCGGAATATATGGGATGGAGCCAGACAGAACCAACTACACAAATAAAGCTTTCTGATTTTACGGAAGAAGAATGCCTTGAAAGAATAAAAGCTTATGATAATTTGATTAACATGGTTTATGAGCTGCAAACTGCAGTTTCTGTAGATTTCGGACGACTTGTTCCCGATGAAAGAGATGATGCATATTTTCAATTGGTAACTTACCCAATTCAAGGAGCGGCCTACATGAACCATAAGTTTTTATATTGGAATCTGGCTGCTATGACAACCGATTTGAAACAAAAGGAAAATTATTTGAATTTGTCAGCGAAAGCTTATGAGAAAATCAAAGAGCTTACCCATTTTTATAATACAAAAATGAGCAATGGAAAATGGAATCACATGATGTCTATGAAACCAAGAAATTTACCGGTTTTTGATTCCATAAAAGCGCCTGCGACTTCAGAAGAAGTTACTGCAAAATCAAATACCAAATCAGTTATTACAATTAATGCAAATAATTTTGTTGCCAACAAAACGGTAAAAAACTATAAATGGAAAACAATTAACGGTTTAGGATACAGTAATAATTCGATTACATTGTTTCCGTTTAAGCATTCTTATTTTGATGAAAAACCCTCGATTGCCTATGAATTTGAAGTTGAAAAAGCGGGTGATTATGAAATAGAAATTCATCTGCTGCCAACACATGCAAACAATTTCGACCATCAGATAGAAGTACAGATTGACGGAAATAAGGCACAGTCGTTTTCAATTAACACTAAAGACCGTGACAAAACCTGGAAAGAAAATGTGCTTCGTAACAGCGCCATTGTAAAATTGCCTTTTTCAATTGAAAATAAAGGAAAGCATACTATTACGATTGCTGTAAATCAGACGGGAATTGTACTGGATTATATAACAGTGAAATAATTTTAAAAGAGGTGTCAGGCTGAGCCCATTCGGCTTCTCTCAGGATAAACTTCGGCGAAGCCCTATTGATACATAAAGTTTCAAACGAAGTCTAGTTTTAATTAAATTTTAAAAATTATGAATACAAAAATGCAATTATTACTAATGTTATCGTTTTGTTTTTCAGTTTTGTATAGCCAAAAAAGTAAAAATGATTTAACTGAAAAACCGAATATCATTTTGATCATTGCGGATGATGCGGGATGGAATGATGTTGGCTATCACGGTTCGGAAATCAAGACTCCTAACATTGATTTTCTGGCAAAAAACGGAGTAGAATTGGACCGGTTTTATGTAAATCCGACCTGTTCTCCTTCAAGGGCGAGTTTGTTTACCGGAAAGCCTGCAAGCCGTATGGGAATCGTAGCTCCGATTAGTGATAAAAGTCAGTTGAAACTCCCGGATTCAATTCCGACCTTGCCGAAATTATTACATCAAAATAATTATCAAACAGCACTTATTGGCAAATGGCATCTTGGGTTGCAGCCAAGCAGCGGACCAAAAGCGTATGGATTTGATTATTCGTATGGTTTCCTTCACGGACAATTAGATCAGTATACTCATTTATATAAAAATGGAGATAAAAGCTGGTATCGAAATGGTGAATTTATTGAAGAAAAAGGTCATGTAACGGACTTACTAACCAATGAAGCTATTAAATGGATTTCGGAAAAAAGAGATCCAAAGAAAAGCTTCTTTTTAGAGGTTGCTTACAGTGCCCCGCATTTTCCTTTGCAGGAAGAACAAAAATGGAAAGATCCGTATATGAATTCCATAAAAGACAGTTCTCGCAGGGATTTTGCTGCAGCTATGAGCCACATGGATCACAGCATCGGGATATTACTAGAGAAGTTAAAACAGCTAAATCTGGATAAGAATACACTGGTCATTTTTATGAGCGATAATGGTGCTATGGAAAATTGGGATTCGAAAAATGAATATAATGGAGTTCATCCGTCCAATACCACTCTCGGAGATAATACGCCGCTCAGGGACTGGAAAACATCGAATTATGAAGGCGCAATCCGTGTTCCTTGTATTTTCTACTGGAAAGATCATTTGCAGCAATACAAAAATGACAATTATATTTCGGTTATAGATTTGCTACCCACTATTCTGTCTTTAGCTGGAGATAATGATATGCCTCAAAGTATTGAAGGGAAAAATATCTGGTCCACGATTTCTGAAAACAAAACCATTACCAATAAGGAAATTTATGTGAGAGGCCATCTCCAGGAATCCTTAATCAACAAGCCATGGAAAATAATTAGAACCAGACATGCGAATGCGCCTGCTGACTATGAACTTTATAATATTGAAAAAGATTCTCAGGAAAAAAATAACGTTATTTCTGAAAACAAATCTATAGCTGAAGAAATGAAAACTGCGCTTGAAAATCAGTTCAAAAAAGATGCTAAAAAGGTGAATCATGATAAAATAAAATAGATTTTAGCATCAAAATACCTTAATAAAGCAGCATAAAACCCTAAAAAAAGCGTTTTGGAGTAAAAAATAATTTCAATGTGATTTATGTAATTAATTGATTATGAATATGTGTCTGTTTGGTTTTATTAAAAATTAACACTAAGAAGAAAAATATGGATAATTTTAACACTAAAGTTACGTTAACTATGGAGCAAACTTATATTTTTGCTCCCTTAATTTAATACAGAATTATCATGAAAGATTTATTAGTAAAAATCAACGCCGAAATCGAAACATTTAAAGCAGAAGCTGAATCACTATCTGAGAAAGGTATTAAAGCAGCTGGAGCAAGAGCACGTAAATCATCTTTAGAGATTGAAAAACTTTTAAAAGAGTTCAGAAAAGTTTCTATCGAAGAATCAAAAAAATAATACTAAAAACCTCGTTTAAATTAAACGAGGTTTTTTTATGCATTACATGTGAAATGTGAAATGTGAAATGTGAAATGTGAAATGTGAAATGTGAAATGTGAAATGTGAAATGTGAAATGTGAAATGTGAAATGTGAAATGTGAAAAGTGAAAAACTGCAAATTCAAACTTCACGTAATTTATATTCTTAAATTTCATCAAACATCTCACATCTAACATCTAACATCTAACATCTCACATCTAACATCTCACATTTTACTTACTTCGGAATTTCAATATACTCCCTCAATCCACAGTCTTTAATTTTTTTAAGACTTTCAGCTACTGTCAGTGCATTTAGAGTAGCGCCTTCAGCTCCTGTGTGTGTATGATCTTTTGGAAAAAACGATTTTACTTTTTCTTTGCCTAAAGCTTCATATTTTTGAGCTACAATTTCGTTCAGGTCAATATAAAACGCTTTTTCTCTTTCGGCAGCAATCTTTGACCAGTTTCCATAAGTATCGGTTTTGCGTTCTACTTTGTCGTTTGGCCATTCGTTTCTTGGGGTCTGACTTAAAACAATGGGTACAGCACCTTTTTCTTTGCTTTCTTTGATGAATTTCTGCATGTACCAGCCAAAAGTATGAACAGTTTCGGTTAAACTGTCACGAACGACAACCTGAGTTTCATCTCCATTACCTTTTAATGAACCTCTGAATTTTTCCTTATCAATAGCTCCGGCATCGTTATGACCAAACTGAATCATTACAAAATCGCCTGGTTTCAATTGATTCTTTACTTCATCCCATAATCCTTCTTTGGTGTAAGTACGTGTACTTCTTCCTCCTCTGGCTTTATTGATCACTTCAATTCTGGTGGTATCGCAATATTTTGGAAATGCAACTCCCCAGCCCACAGCATTTGGATTTTCGCCATTGTTTGCCATCGTAGAATCACCAATTAAAAACACTCTTTTTTTAGCCGGAAGTACAATTTTTGGATTTTTTAAAATGTAATTTTTTAAAGAGTTTTTACTTGATTTTAGTTCATTGATAATTAGCGAAGCTGCTAATACAGCTCCTTTTGCAGAGGGATGTGTATGATCTTTTTTGTAGAAATAAGTTCCGGTTACTTTCTGTTCACCAAGCTTTTCCATTTCAACGGCCATTTTATCATTCAAATTGATAAAAGTTACCTTTTCTTTTTCTGCAATTTGTTTGGCCCATAATCCATATGATTTGTCGTTTCGGGGTACTTTCCCTTCCTTCCAGTCATTTCGTGGAATAGGGGAGCAGATAATCGGAATAGCGCCTTTTGATTTGGCTTCCTGAACTACTTTCTGGATGTACCAGCCATAAGTATGAACCGTTTCATGCTTTTTAGTCAGCATGTTGTCGATTTCCTGGGTTTCTGATCCAATTCCTTTGATGGTTCCCCTTGCACGCAGCGTGTCATTTAGTGGACCGTCATCGTTATGTCCAAACTGAATCAGGACGTAATCACCTTTTTTAAGTTTTTTATAAACTGCTTCCCATAACCCTTTATCCTGAAAAGTCCTACTGCTGGTACCGCCCAAAGCATGATTTTCGATTTTGATTTTCGAAGTGTCCAAAAACTGCCCAATATAATCTCCCCAGCCCCAAAGTCCGCCGGATCCGTCACCTCGACCATTTTTTACGGTGGAGTCACCTACAGTGTACACAGTAGGTTTATTGTTTTGTTTAGGAGTAAAATTGAAAAATAATACTGTCAGGCATAAGACAGAAAGTATTTTGAGTGATTTCATATTGTTGTTTGTAAAATGTGAAATGTATGTTGTAAAATGATCTTGCGATTTTGTTTCAAATAACGTTTTTTGCTTTAAAGCCTTCGACTCCGCTCAGAATAAACTTAGTCGAAGCCCTTTTTTCTCAATTTTGTCATTTCGACGAAGGAGAAATCACACTCGCAATTCGACAAAGATTGACAACTTTAAGGACGGAGTTTCTGGTGTGATTTCTCCTTCGTTGAAATGACATGCTTTGTGTTAAGGTTGTTCGATAACAAACCTGAAACAAAGAAAAAATTGAAACTCTTTTTACTTCCTAAAATCAAACCATAAATTCATCTTAATTCCCTCATCACCACTTTTGATACGAATATTGGTTGGCTGGCTTTCTGGCCCCTGATGTTCCAAAGGTTTGAAATCTCTCATGGCCGGAATTTCATACATAAACGAAATGTCTCCTTCCGGGAATGTTGGCTGTGGATAACTTCCGGGGAAAGCATTTTTAGGCAAATCCGGTGTGAATAATCTCAAAAATAAATTATCAGATTCACTGAAAACTTTAAATGATGATGTGCCCGCTTTTAAGCTTGCTCCTAATAAATTGGCATGGTACCCTTTAAACTCAGGATACACCAGATTTTCAAAACTTTCGCCGGTTATAGTGGTGTTGTAATCCTTCTCCCAAATACCGTATGTGGTTCCTTTTAATCTGTTTTTCCAAACGTGGTAAGGGCCTTTTCCAAACCATTTCATTCCGGTAACTCCTTTTTCCGGAAAACTAAAAGTAATTCCGAACGCACTGATTTTATCTTCAAAAGCAGCACCGTCAAAGCCACCATTGTTTTCTGAATTTTTCAAGGCTATCAATTCCATTTTAAATCTGCCATCCGGTTCCATAATCCATTTGATAGAAGATATGCCTCCCGCATACAATACTTTACAAATTGCTTTGTCACCTTCCTGAGAAACCTGAACTTCTTTTAGTTTGGCTTTCATTCCAATCGGACGTGGACCATTTGTTAACGGAATAGTGGATGTACCGTTTTTAACAGAAGAAATTTCTCCTGTCAAAGCATCAAGAGTTACGGTTACATCACTGCCTTTTAAAGTAATTTCATTTCCGTTTTTTGTTGCTGAAGCTTTTGCTTTTGTATTTTGTACCGCTAAGAATTTTTCAGCATAATATTTTGCTTTGTGAATAGGCCATGTCCACGTATAAATTTCTTTATTGAACTGATCGTAAGCTGAAATAGATAATACATCACCTTCGGCAAAATTATTAGGAACAGCGAATTGTATTTTACGTGTTTCTCCGGGATCGATACTCGGAATCTCAATTTTTCCTGAACCGATTTCTTTTGAAGTGCCATTAGAGTAAAGCACATTTGTATCAGATTGCAATACTTTAAATTCCATTTTGCAGGAATTCAGATTACTAAAAAGATAATCATTGGTAATCAAAAACGATCCGTCAAAAGTAGGAGTAACCTGTTTAGGCAAAAACTGAATTGGTGCCCAAACTTCTTTTACGGTATAATAACTTCCTTCTTTTTCACGGTGTGGCCCTAAAATTCCGTCCGCAGCCAAAGAACCTTTCGAGTCAAATTTTGCATCTCCCTTCCAATCAGAGCGAAATACGGCTTCGTCTAACATTGCCCACATAAATCCTCCTGCAAAAAGCGGACTTTGTTTATAACGTGTCCAGAAGTCTTCCAGAGCGGCTCCGTGTCCGTTATCGTAAGTTCCGTGCATGAATTCTGTTGGGAAAAATACATTTTCACCATTGTTAAAACGATGCATTCCGGTTAGATAAGTCGGGTAGTGGTGTGTGTCCCAGCCATTAAAATCGGCCCAAGGGTGAATCACGATTCTTTTTTGTGGATCATTCTCTTCAAAAACTTTATCAACATTGTAATTCCATCCGCCTTCATTACCATTATCCCAAATAATTACAGAAGGATGATTGACATCGCGAACAACCATTTCTGTAACCAGTTTAGTTCCGGTTTCAGTATCATAAGAGTTTTGCCAGCCCGCTAATTCATTCAAAACAAAAAGGCCCAATGAATCACAAACGTCAAGAAAGTGCTCGTCAGGAGGATAATGTCCGCGAACGGCATTCATGTTCATGTCTTTTAGTAATTTTACATCCAAATCGCTGATTCTCTTACTGGTACTTCGTCCGCCTTCCGGCCAGAAGGAGTGACGATTAATTCCTTTCATGATGATTTTTGTACCATTGACATAAATTCCGTCTTGTTTTTTAAACTCTAAAGTTCTGAAACCAATTCGTTTGTCATATTTATGAATAATATTTCCGTTTTGTTTTAAAACCAATTCTAAATCATACAGATTTGGACTTTCCGGATTCCATGGTTTGATGTTTTTCCACTGAGCTGCAATGGATTCTTTCGTACTTTTTGCTTTAATCGGGAAAGTAAACGTTTGAAGATTTTCTCCGTTTAAAGTTTTAAGTGTTGCTTCTAAAGTGGTATTTTTAGAAATATTTTTAAGATTCAGATCAACCGTAATGGAACCGTCCATTTTCGGATTTACAGCAATGTGCTGAATATTGGTTTTAGGAGAAACTTCCAGCCAAACCGGACGATAAATACCACCAAAAAGCCACCAGTCTGCTCTTCTTTCAGCTGCGTTAACCGATTTATTAGCAGAATGTTTCCAAACATGCACTTCTAAAGTATTTTTAGAACCGAATCTTAATAACGAAGTAATATCATATTTAAACTCATAAAAACCTCCCTGATGAATTGCTCCGGCAAGTTTTCCGTTGACTTTCACCTCGGTATCTGTCATGGCTCCGCCAAAAACAATCTGAACCTCTTTATCCTTATAATCGGCAGGAACTTCAAATTCGTATTTGTATAAACCTTCTTCCTTGCTTGGTTCTTTCTGGTTCAGTTCTTTGTACCATCTTCCATACGTATATTCTCCAAAACCTTCTAATTCCCATTGAGACGGAACGTTTATTTTAGACCATTTTTGACTGTTATTGCCTCCGGTACAATAAAAATCCCATTTTACAGGGTGTTCAAAATCTTTCCCGGAAAGATAGACTTTATCAGTTTGCTGTGCTGCGCTATTTTGATAAGAAAATAAAGCAACGGCAGCAATTGTTAAGTTTTGGAAGGTGTTTTTTAGTAACATAAATGAGGGTTTGTATAATGGTTAGTTGCCATCTGGTTTAGTAACTTCATATCGGTCACTCATTGGAAGTGTCCAGTTTGAAATATAATTAGGTTTCTTGGGATTGTAATTTGGAACTTCTTTTTGAATTTGTTTTTTTAAAGGAATGTCCAATTCGCGAATTCCTGTAAGGACACAAAGCGCAATTTCGTTTGCTCCAAAGCTATTAAAATGAGTATTATCCTCCAAAGCTTTTACCTGTCCCGGAAAAGTGTTTGCAGGATATTGAACAAAAGCTTTTCTGGAAGGTTCGTCGCCCCAGGTTTCGTATAGTTCGGTTGTCATTTTAGTAACGTCAATAAGAGGAACGTTGTTTTTTTGTGCAACAGTACGCATTGCAGCCGGAAAATCACCGTGGGTTTCTTTTAGAGTTCCGTTTTCATTGAAAGCACGACGTTGTGTTGGAGTTACCAAAACCGGGATAGCACCTTTGTCTTTGGCAGACTGAACAAATTCAGCTAACAGAGTAGAGTAAGAGCCCCAGGCACCATTTCCTTCGCCTTTGATTTTTTCGTCATTATGTCCAAACTCCACAAATAAATAATCACCTTTTTTAATTAAAGAAAGAATCTTTTTTAAACGATTTCCTCTTTTAAAAGAACTCAGTGCAGAGCCTGAAACCGCATAATTCGCAACTACAACAGTACTGTCAAAATAATTGGTTATAAACTGTCCCCAAGAAGCCCATGGTTCCACATCCTGATCGGTAACGGTGGAGTCTCCGGCAAGATAAACCACAGTTAAATTGTCTTTTGGCGTAATTTTTATACTTTGAATTGAAATATCTCCTAAAAATTCTAAAGTAAGCTTGTCGTCCCAGTTCAAAATATCTTTTTCCCTGTCTTTTAGTGAAACATTTTGACTGTCATCAATTTTTGGAGTTCTGACATTTACATTAAAAACTTTGGTTACAGGCTTTCCTTTTTTAATGGAAAGCTGATCCAGCATCAATCTTCGGGATTCTGCTTTTATAGTAACGTTTGTCTGTTTTTCAGAACTTCCCATAACCACTTCAATTTGATAATTTCCTTCCGGAAGTCTTACGGAAAAGTAAGTTGGTTTAAAGGCGGAAAATGTATTTGAATTGATCGTTGCATTCGAAGCCGAATTTAAATCAAAACCATAGCCTGTTGCCGCATTATAAGCTAAAGCGGTATTTATGGGAATCCCTTTATTGTTTTTTTCGGCACTCCCAAAATTGAATAATTTACTTTCATTATTATTAGCTGTGTTATTGTTATTCAGGGAATTAGCTCTCTGATTTAAACTGTTATCAAAACTGAACGCAAACATATTTGTCTGCATCATTAATCCAAGGATTATACAGAATGAAGTTTTAATTTTTATCAAAGTTTTTCTATTTAAATTATTGTATTTTCAAAACTAACGGTTACGTTTTTATATACTATCCTGTACTATGATGTTAAAAAAATGAAAGAACATAAATTATGATATTATAAAAATCAGGTAGGTACAGGATGCTATACCGTAAAAAAACAGAGAAATTGCGTTTAAATTATCAAAATCATTAGGTATTTGATAATGATTATGTGCCTCTGAATTATTAAATTTTATGAAAACCAAAAACAATACCATCCCGAACCTTATTGGCTTGCTATTACTTTGTCCTGCATTACTTATTGGACAGGAAAAACAAGCTGTGCGTAAAATTCATTATGCTCCTGAAGGCAATAGTTTTGTTTTAAAAAATGGTACCCGAAAATTCAACAGAGCGCTTTATGGTTCGAATACTGGATTCAGAGTTGAAACAGGAGATTTGCCGGAATTTGCTATGTACATGCCGGGTATGGGCGGGAATTTTAAACTCGGTCTGGTTAATGGCAAAGACAGCAAATGGATTACCGAAGCTTCAAAAATTGATACAAAATATGTATTGGGAACGATGCAATACGAAATTCAGGATCCAATTTTAGGGAATGGAAAACTGATTGTAAAAGCTGTTGCTTTAAAAGAAAAAGAAGGTTTTATTGTAAAAGTATCAGGAGAAAATTTATCCAAAAAAGTAAATTTAATCTGGGCGTATGGAGGAGCAACCGGTAAAAAATTCAGTCGCGATGGTGATATTGGAGCCGACCCTGAGTCGGTGTTTTATTTGCAGCCTGAATATTGTATCAATAATAAATATACCCTAAAAAAGCAGTCTTTTTTGCTGGAATACGGTTCTGAAAGCAATAAACAGAAAACAGGTAATAACAAAAGTCTTGTTGGTTATTTTCCGGGTCCTGATATCAAGTTAGCTGATCCAAAACACCAAAAAAAACCTTTGGAATTATACAGTTCCAATCCAGAAAATCTAACGCTTGTCACAGGAAAGAGCGCCGTTTCAAAAAACGAATTATTCTGGCTTTTTTCAAGCGAAGATTTAAATTCGGATATTTCTCAAAATGGATTATCACAATTGTATGATAAATCGGTTCGGGAAACACATCTTTTAGCCAATAGAGTTAAAGTAACAACTCCTGACGCTTATATCAACACTTTGGGTTCAGCACTTTCCATTGCCGCTGATGGTATTTGGGAAAGTCCGGCGTATCTTCATGGTGCAATCGCGTGGAGAATGCACCTGAATGCCTGGCGTGGCGCATATACAGCAGATCCTTTGGGCTGGCATGATCGTGCGAAAACTCATTTTACAAGTTACAGCAATTCTCAGGTAACGACTCCTGAAAATGGTCCTATTGTTTTGGATACAGTTCGAAATTTTGCCCGTCAGAAAGAAGTAATGGGAACCTCTATGTTCAGCAGTGGTTACATTAGCCGAAATCCGAATAAAAATACGGTAGCGCATCACTATGATATGAATCTGGTTTTTTTCGATCAGATGCTGAGACATTTTAAATGGACGGGAGATACTTCGTTTATGAAAGAAATGTGGCCCACAATCCAAAGACATTTAAACTGGGAAAAAAGAAACTTTGACCCGGATAATGACGGACTTTACGATGCTTATGCCACAATATGGGCGAGTGACGCATTGCAATACAGCGGTGGTGGTGTGATTCATTCTTCGGCTTATAATTTTTATGCAAATAAAACGGTTGCTGAAGTTGCTAAAAAAATTCAGCAGGACGAAAATCCTTTCATTAAAGAAGCAGATAAAATCCTAAAAGCTTCGAAAGATCAGCTTTGGATTCCTAAAAAAGGCATTTTTGCAGAGTATAAAGATGCAATGGGGAACAGATTATTGCATGATGTTCCCGGTGTCTGGAGTATTTATCACACAATTGACTCTGAATTATCGAATCCGTTCGAGAGTTATCAGATGCTGAGTTATGTGGATAAGCAGATTCCGCATATTCCGATTTCGGCAGAAGGACTTGATAAAACCGATCTTTACACGATAAGCACTACTAATTGGCAGCCTTATACCTGGTCCATCAATAATGTTGCCCTTGCAGAACAATTGCATACTTCTTTGGCTTTCTGGCAGGGCGGACAAACTGAAAAAGCATTTAAGATGTGGGAAAGTGTTTTGATCGAAAGTATGTATCTGGGGGCTTCTCCGGGTGGCTTCGAACAGCTTTTATATCAGGATGCTATTAGAGGTGAATTGTACCGTGATTTTGCTGACCCGATTGGAATGGCGTCGAGAACTTTGGTAGAAGGATTATTCGGAATTCAGCCAGACGCTCTGGCCGGAGTTTTGACAATTCAGCCTGGATTTCCTTCAAAATGGAATCAGGCAACTTTAGATATTCCGGATATTTCAATTGATTTTAAAAGAGAAAACAAAACAGATTCTTATCTTGTAAAAAATCAGTTTACCACAAAAATGAACCTGAAATTGATTGTAAATGCACCTTTTGATGGAATTCAGGATGTAACGGTTAATGGGAAAACGGTTAGCTGGAAAAATATTCCGGAAAGTATCGGAAATCCAAAAATTGCAATTGAGGTTCCGTATGCTGCTGTTTTTGATGTGAAAATTAACTGGCTGGGAGATGTCTTAGAAGAAGTAAAGTCAAGTTTGCCTTCAACAGCCGGAGAATCTCTTGCCCTAACAACAGCGAAGGCAGAAATAATTTCGATCTATGATCCGCAGTCTATTCTGAGTGAAATTTCAAAAACAAATAAATCTTATGAGGCAATTGTTTATGGGAATAAGTTTAAAACCTTTTTTGTTCAGTTAAAACAAGGTGATTTACTTTGGTGGAAACCTATCGAACTGGATTTGAAACCTAAAATAGAATCCCAAATTATTGAGTCAAAAAATAATAACTTAGAGATTTCGCTAAAGAATAATTCCGAGGACAAGATTGAAGGAAATGTAGTTTTTGATGCTTCCGCGAAAGACATTCAGCAAAAGATTATTTTAGATCCAAATCAAAGAGAAACCGTTGTTCTTCCGTTTCAGCAATTGGTTCCGGGAACAAATACATTTTCAGTTAATTCAGGTTCAAATACGATAAAAGAAGTAACTTTTATTAATTGGGATATTCCGTTTAATAGTTTAACAAAAACAGAAACGGTTTCGCTTTCTTCTTTTTTTAATTCGAAAGTGATTGATGTTTTCAATCAGAAATACTTGTCTCCAAGACCACAAACTGTAACTTTACAGCTTCCGACAAACGGAATAGGAAATTGGTGTTACCCAAATGTTTCTGTAAATATTGACGATTCAGGATTGCGTGGAAAGGCTAAATCAACCGGAGAGATTTTAACGCCATATGGTTTTTCGTTTAAAACACCTTCTGATGAAAATCAGAAAAATATCATTTTTACATCACAGTGGGATAATTTTCCAAAAAGCGTTAGTATTCCTTTAAACGGAAAAGCGTCACACATTTATTTCATGGTGGCCGGAACTACAAATCCGATGCAAAGCCGTATCGTAAATGGTGAAATTCAGGTAAATTACACAGACGGAACTTCGGAAATTTTACAATTGAAAAACCCAGAAAACTGGTGGCCTATCGAACAGGATTATTTTGTTGACGGACTGGCGTTTACAACAGAAGCCCCAAAACCGCCAAGAGTCTATTTGAAATCAGGTGAAATTTCGAGAACTTTCAAAGATTTTACCACTATAAAAGGATATTCTAATTTTGGAATTGATGGCGGAGCAGGAACGATTCTGGATTTACCTTTAAACAAAAATAAAACCTTAAAAAATCTTACTCTGAAAGCAATAGCCAATGATGTGGTGATTGGTTTGATGAGTGCTACTTTAATTAGATAATTTGATAATTAGAAAATTAGTCAATTGCCTAAACTTGAAACTGAACGATCAAAATTAAAAACTTAATATTCAAATGAAAAAATATCAATTAATTATTGCATTTGTATTTTCGATTTCGCTGTCAGCTCAGCAAAAAATAGACAGGAAAGCATTGGTAACAAGACACAATGTTCAAATTACTGCAATAGATACTTTAGCTTCTTTAACTGTAGGTAACGGTACTTTTGCTTTTACAGTTGATGCTACGGGACTGCAAAGTTTTCCAGAGAAATACCAAAACGGGATTCCGCTTGGAACGCAATCGGAATGGGGTTGGGACAGTTATAAAAATACCGAAAATTATAAGTTTTCTGAGACTTTAAAGGACGTGGATCAGTATGGTCGTAAGATTTCATATTCAACACAAATTAAAGAACCTGCACGAAAAAAAGAAGCAGTCGAATGGTTTCGTCAGAACCCGCATTTGTTGCAATTGGGAAATATAGGTTTTGAAATCACCAAAAAAGACGGCAGTTTGGTAAAGCCGGAAGATATTAAAGCCATTAATCAAAAGCTGAATTTATGGACCGGAAAAATTGAGAGCTATTTTGAGGTGGAAGGCACTCCTGTGAAAGTGACAACGGCTTGCGATCAGACAAAAGATGCTTTAGGTTTTAAAGTAGAATCGGATTTAATTCAGCAAGGGCGTTTGAAAATTCGTATCCGAATCCCTTTTCCAACAGGACTATGGGGTGATATGGGTACGAAATGGGAAGAAAAACAGGATGTGGCTATTTCAAAGGTTGCTATTGCCGGGACTGATATGGGGAAAAAATGGGGAGGAAAACAAGATTATACAAGCAATCTGAAAATCAAAAATAAATCAGAAGCTACCATTACACATATAATGGACAGTATTTCGTATGATATTAATCTGAAATGGAAAGGGACTGCATCGATTAAAGAAAAAGCAAAGCATTATTTTGTTGTAGAACCTTCAAAAAGCAGTACAATTGAATTGAGTTGTTCATTTATCCAAACAGATAAAAATAAATCTGCAATTCCTTCATTTGAAGCGATTGAAAAAAGCAGTATCGGTGGTTGGGAATCCTTTTGGAAAAGTGGAGCAGCGGTTGATTTTTCAGGCAGTACAGACAAGCGTGCAAACGAATTGGAGCGTCGTGTGATTCTTTCGCAATACCTGACTAAATTACAATGTACAGGAAAAGTTCCGCCACAGGAAACAGGTTTAACTTACAACAGCTGGTTCGGAAAACCACACTTAGAAATGCATTGGTGGCACGGCGTACATTTTGCACTTTGGGACAGACCGGAATTACTGGAAAAAAGCCTTCCGTGGTATCAGAAAGTTTTCGATAAAGCTAAAAATATCGCCAAAAGACAAGGTTTTGAAGGGGCAAGATGGCAAAAAATGACAGATTATGATGGTAATGAAAGTCCGTCGTCGGTGGGGGCATTCCTGATTTGGCAGCAGCCGCATTTTATCACCTATGCAGATTTGATCTATCAGGCAAAACCAACAACCGGAACATTAAATTTATACAGCGAACGTGTTTTTGCAACGGCAGATTTTATGGCTTCATTCGCTAATTACGACAGTAAAAATGATCGTTACGTTTTAGGGCCGGGCGTGATTCCGGCGCAGGAAAGATTCAAAGCCATCGAAACTTTTAACCCAACCTATGAACTGGCATACTGGAACTGGGCTTTGAAAACAGCAATCAACTGGAAGAAGAAACTAAACCAGAAAGTTCCTGAAAAGTGGGAAGACGTTTTGAAAAAACTATCGCCATTGCCAATTGCAAAAGAGGTGTATCTGGCGACAGAAAGTGCAACAGACTCCTACACAAATCCTGAGTTTAAAACAGATCATCCGTCTGTTTTAGGAACTTTCGGAATGCTTCCGGAAACTTCCCTTCTGGATAAAAAAATCATGAAAAACACTTTCAATCTGGTTTGGGATACCTGGACATGGGATAAAACCTGGGGTTGGGATTTTCCGATGACTGCCATGTCTGCAGCCCGTTTGCAAATGCCTGAAAAAGCGATTGATGCCTTGTTTATGAATGTAACTACGAATACGTATCTGAAAAACGGACACAATTATCAATCGCCAAGACTAACGCTTTATCTTCCGGGTAATGGAGGATTACTAACAGCAGTTGCTATGATGTGCGCCGGCTGGGAGGGAAATACCATTGAAAATCCGGGGTTTCCTAAAGACGGAACATGGAAAGTCAGAAGTGAAGGATTTAAGAAGATGTTTTAATTTTATTGAAGATGCTAAGTTGCTAAGGTTCTGAGGTGCTAAGTTTTTTTTAATCTCGCAAAGTCGCTAAGACGCAAAGAAAAATATAAAATCAAAACTTTGCGATTCTGCGACTTTGCGAGATTATTTTTTTTTTAAAGTAAACCTTAACTGTAAAAGGCAGTCTAAACTTGCGTTAAACTTTACCAACCAAACCAATTATGAAAAATAGAATTTTAGTAACGTTATTCCTTTTGTCTGGTTCAATTTTGTTTGCCCAAAGACAAATGGAAAATTTAGATCGTGGCGTAGTTGCCATAAAAGACAAAGGTCAGTTTTTTATCAGCTGGCGGGTGTTAGGAACAGATACAGATGATCTGGCTTTTAATCTATATCGAAAAAGCGGTTCAAAACAAGCTGTAAAATTAAATGAAAAGCCTATAACAGGTGCTACGAATTTTGTTGATACAAAAGCCAATCCGAACGGAGAAAATACCTGGTTTGTAAAAACGGTTTTAAAAGGAAAAGAGGCAGAAGCTAAAGGAAGTTTTACGATTCTGGCTTCAAGTCCGGACAAGGATTATTTGTCAATTGCGATAAAACCGGTTGAAGGGTATATTTCGAATGATTTATCCACAGGCGATTTAGACGGAGACGGAAAATACGATTTGGTAGTTCATATGACCGGAAAAGGGCATGATAATTCACATACCGGAATAACTGATCCGCCTATTTTTCAGGCGTATACTTTAGAGGGGAAATTTTTATGGCAGATTAGTTTAGGCAAAAACATTCGTGAAGGACCGCATTATACACAGTTTATGGTCTATGATCTGGATGGTGACGGAATTGCAGAACTGGTTTGTAAAACAGCTGACGGAACTACGGACAGTCAGGGAAATGTGGTTGGAGATGCTTCAAAAGACTGGGTTGACAGAGATCAAAAATCTGGAACTTATGGAAAAATTTTAAAAGGTCCTGAATATCTTTCCGTTTTTGATGGAAAAACTGGAAAACTGGTTACAACCACAGATTATATTCCAGAGCGTGGTGATTTGGCTGGCTGGGGCGGACATGGAGGAAGCGGAGGAAATGACACCAAAGGAAACAGAATTGACCGTTTTACAGCCTGTGTTGCTTATCTGGATGGCATTCACCCAAGCGTGGTAATGTGCCGTGGCTATTATGGAAGAACTGTTTTAGCAGCCTTCGATTTTAAAAATAAAAAACTGACTTCAAGATGGGTTTTTGACAGTAAGGATGCTGAAAATCCGTATTCCGGAATGGGAAATCATGGTCTTACGGTTGCTGATGTTGATAACGACGGAAAAGATGAAATCATTTACGGATCTATGTGTGTAGATGATAATGGCAAAGGATTGTACACGACCGGTTTCAGACATGGTGATGCGCTGCACGTTTCAGATTTGGATTTAGAGGTTCCGGGTTTAGAAGCTTTTGGAATCCATGAAATTGAAAATAAAACCACAGGTCCGGGAGTAACGTTGTTTTCTGCAGCTGATGGAAAAGTTTTGTTTACCGATTCTCCTAATGAAGATGTTGGCAGAGGGGTTGCAGATAATATTGATCCAACCAGAAAAGGTGCACAATGCTGGTGGTCAGGCTCTCCGTTTTTATATGATATGAAAGGAAATAAAATAGGGGATGCTCCAAAATCAATCAACTTCCTCATTTATTGGGATGGAGATACTTCAAGAGAATTACTGAATTCAAATTATATTGAAAAATATGGTAAAGGGAGATTATTTACTGCAACAGGAGCGGTTTCGAATAATGGCACCAAATCAACTCCTGCGCTTTCTGCAGATATTTTGGGAGACTGGAGAGAAGAACTGATTTTAAGAAGCGAAGACAATAAAGAATTACGAATTTATTCGACTACAATTCCAACAGATGTAAAGCAGTATACTTTGATGCACGATCCTCAGTACCGTTTGAGTATTGCCTGGCAAAATATAGGGTATAATCAGCCGCCTCATCCCGGATTTTATTTTGGAAGCGGAATGCAGCCGGCTCCAAAACCTAATATTGTTTTAGTTCCTAAGAAGTAATAGTTTCTATTAAGACAGCAATAAAAAAGTCCGTTTCAAATATATGAAACGGACTTTTTAGGTTTGTGATGGGGCAAAAACAAACTTATTTATATTAAAAATTACAACTATTTGATAATTATTTTAGTCGTTGAAGTCAGGCTGTTTTTAGTCAGTTTTAAAATATACAAACCTGATTTTAAATTTAAATGAAATGAATTATCATTTGTTTTACCGGCAGCTTGTTTTTTACCTAACACATCAAACACTTCGTATTGTATGGTTTCATTATCAGCATTATTGATAAAGAAATTTCCATCAGAAGGATTTGGATAAACGGCTACTGATTTTAATACATTGTTATCATCAACTGAAAGTACTGATGGCGTGTAAATAAAAAGTTCATTTCCAGTTGTACCATTATCACCTTCAAAAAATAATTTTCCGTTTAAAACAGCAATATTATCAATATCAAAAATAGTGTCATCAACTCGTTCAATGATTGTACCATCTGTTTTGTATAAATATTTCAAAGTACCATTTTGACCTGAATAGTATAAATAACTATTTAAAACAGTAAAATCTGAAGGGTTGTGATCGCCTGTTATATTGCTTAAATTTGTAATAGTATCAGCTGCGGGGTCGTAAACCCAAAGTTGATCGCCAGAAGTACCGTTATCAGCTTCAAAATATAATTTACCATTCCAATTAAATAAACTTGTAGCACCAGTTAGTGATGTTGCAGCGGTTACAACTACAGTGCCTGCAGTAGTTCCATCTGTTTTCCATAAAATACCAGCTCCGGCTTCAAAATATAATTCGCTACCCACTACGGTAAAGTTGCTAATGCCAGCATTATTTCCATAATCTGTGATGTTCTTTATAAGCGTAAAGGTATCATTTGCTGGGTCATAAGCATATAATTTCAAACCTAAAGCATCAGTAGTATAACTCATATAGCAAAAGATTTTGTTATTAAAAGGTATAAATATTCCTCCTGTAACACTTTCATCACCTGTACCTACATCAGCTACGTTTGCAGTTTCGGTTCCGTTAAATTCATACAATCTATTAGTATTCGCGTAGTATACTAAATTATTGAATTCTACTGGGTTAAGCATAAAAGAATGAACTGTTTTTTCCGTTCCAGATTCTGTACCATCGGTTTTAAATAAAACATTTCCTGAACCTGCATTCGCTGAAAAATATAAATTTGAATTGTAGCTAAAAAAGCCTGTTGGAATTGAATTGTTACTACCGGGTCTTAAATCTTTTACAAAGGTAGTTCCAGTGGCTGTACCATCGGTTACCCATAACTCTTTCCCTAAATCTACAGCACCAGGGCTATTTGTTCCAGTAGCATCATCGGCTCCAAAATATATTTTATTATTAAAGACTATTAAATTTTCTGGCGAAGAGTTTCCTGTTCCATTATTTATGTCTTTCACCAGACTTATTTGCCCAAACGACAGGGCGGATATTAATAATAAAAAAAGGTATTTGTTTTTCATATTTTATTGGTATTAAGTATTAAGATTTAATATTTTAAAAATTACTAATTACTAAGGACTAATAACTAATAACTAACTATTTTGGAAGATCCGGAGCCATAATTCTTCTGGTTGGCGTGCTTAAAGTTTCGATAAAAGCCAATAAATCGCTCATTTCTTCTTTGCTTAAATTTAATTTCTTAAGCATTGGATCTACTTTTGGTATCAATGAATCACGTGGCGTTCCGAGGTATTTTTTCTGAACAGGAGAGGGGTTGCCTAAATTGTAAAGCTCTACAACATCCAATAAAGTTGGAAAATGCCCGTGATGCATCCATGGTCTTGTATTGACTACTTCACGAAGCGTAGGCGTTCTGAATTTGCCTATATCTTTCACGTCTTTAGTCACATTGTAGCGTCCAAAATCTTCATTTTTTGTTCCAAATAAAACCTGCCCATCATTATGGAATTGGTTGTCACTGAAATAAGGTGTGTTATGACAGTTGATACATTGTGCTTTGGTTCTGAACAAATGAAGGCCTTTTACCTGCTGATCGGTATAAGCTTCTGATTTTCCGCTAACGAAATGATCGAATTTACTTTTTGGACTATTAATTGATCTTTCGAATGTAGCAATGGCATATTGAATTCGCTCAAGAGTTACTTTTTTGTCTCCAAAAGCAGCTTCAAAAAGCGGATTATACCCTTTTATTTTTCCAATTTTACCGACAGCAATTGTTAGTTTTTCATTCATTTCTAAAGGATCGCTCACAGGAAACTGTGCCTGATCTTCTAAACTCTTCGCACGGCCGTCCCAAAATAAGGAAGTAGCATAAGCTGAGTTTAAAATAGTCATAGAATTTCGTTTTCCGGTCTGGCGGTCATGACCAAAAGAACGGGTCAGGTTATCGGTCCATCCCAATTCCGGATTGTGGCAGGAAGCACAGGCAATTTGTCCGCTCAAAGACAATCTTGGATCAAAAAACAATATTTTTCCCAGACTTTCTTTTTCCTTAGAATACGGATTGTAAGCCGGATAAGGCACAGCAGGAAGTACCCCGATATCCTGAAATTTAGATTTATCTATACTTTCGTGCAATTCTGCAGCAGGCCATTTTGAGGCATCTCCGCTGGAATATAGCTTTCGTAATTCGGGAATATCAATATAATCAGGTTCTTCGATACTTTTGTACGCTGTTAGACTCAACAGTAATAAAGCGGGTACTATTATTTTTTTTACTTTCATAATTTAAAGATCAATTGCAGTTCTACAAGGTTCATCTAATGGCGCTACTGTTGGGAAACCATTTTTGTTATAAATTTTGTATTTACCTGTAACTGTTCCTCCAAATAGTTTCTCGTTGGTAAGTTTTAATTCAAAAGAAATTTCAAATAAACCGGTACTTATTTCTTTGTAAATTCCTTCACCTTCAATAGCAATATTGTAACTGTTTCCATTTGTTCCGGCAATTTTAATGTACTGCGGAATTACAAGAACAGTTCCGTTTGTTTTACTGTTTCCGTTTTCAGGGAAAAATTCAAGGGCAGAGCTTATGTTAAAACCGGGTGAATTGGCTGCAGTACTGCTTGGATTAGTAAACCATCTTTTTAAGTTAAAAGAGTTTACTGTATTAGTTCCCGAAGCCACACGGAAACCAATTTTGAATGCATCGTGATAAATGTCGTCGTTAGGATTTGTAGTGCCTTTGTCGCTGTACAAAATAGCATTTGGATTGTCTTTTGTAACAACTACCGGGAAAGTCAGGGCATTAAAAGCCTGCCAAACGCACGTACCACTTCTGTCAAACCAGTTTACACCATAAGTTAAATAATTTGAATTGGATAAATCATAAAATTTTGAAGCCGGATTGGCTAAAACATCACGAGGTGTTTTGATTGGTTTTTTAATCGTCAGGATCGTATTTCCGTTGGCAATATAATTTGACACGCTGTTTAATGTGATATCAGTTCGGTATTCTGCATCATCATTTTGGATATCTTCCAAAAGGGTCAAATGATAGGTAATCGAACTTCTGTTGTCTCCAAAATCGTCATGAGTTAAAGAATAATCAAATCCTTTTAAAAAACTAAATATCTCAAGATTTTCAATTTCTGAAGGAATAAAACCATTAGGGAAATTTACTTTAAAATCTACTTTTTCGCCAATTTCCCCTTTGATTGTAAAGTCTTTTACCGGAAAGTTGTACGTTGTGGCCACCTCTCCTAAATTGATGGTAAAAGTAGTATTAGGCGCTTCGGTATTCAGGTTTCCTATATGAATCAAAGGATCAGAAGCGTTTTCTAATTTTAAGGTAATACTCTGTTTGTTCTGCCATCTTTTATCAAAAGAAACAAAAATGGTATCAATTAGTTTGTTTCCCTCAAATACTAATTGATTTTCGGGTTGTACACTAAAAGTGTTTACGTCACCTGAAGTAGCAGCACTAAAATTTACTGTAACCGGATTTTTTAAAGTTGTTGTAGTTAAAGCAACAGGGACTTTTAAGGTTTTAACAGATTTGTTTTCATAAGTATTTACAGGAATCTGTCCTGTATTTACCGATGGATACTCCAATGGTACGCCGGTAGAACTGGTGATGAAATTAAAACGTACAAAAGGATCAACACTTTTGTCTAATTTGTAATCATCTTTAGAACAAGAATAAAACAGCACTAAAGCAGTACTTAATACAGATATAAATTTAATACGATTCATTTTGTTTCAGGTTTGCGTTTAGATAAATATTATTTAGTGGTATTGGCAATACAAATTTTGGAGACGGATAAGAAGGGCTGCAATTCAGAGAGATACACCCATCATTTCTGGAAGGGCTTTTTTTGTTTCGGACAATGTCAAAAAACAAATGCCCCTCGAAACAAAGCTCTTTTCTTCTTTCTAAAAATATAGCGTCTTCAAGGTTTTCTGTATCAGTAAGTAAACTGGCATTGGCTCTTCCGCGGATGATATTGAGGTCGGTTTTTGCCTGATCGGTATTGTTTAGTTTTAAAGCAGCTTCAGCGCGAATTAGATACTGTTCGCTTAATCTGAAACTCACGTAGGCTGCATTTCCCTGAAATTTTTTAGTAAAATAGTAATTGACTTTTACCAATTGGTTGTTTATCAAGGTTAAAATAGGTCTTTCTAAGAACATCTGTTTTCTGATATCCGTTGCAGAATACAGATCTAATAAATCCTGAGATGCGATGTAATTATTATAAACAGTTTCAGATGTATAACCAAAAAAAGCAAACATAGAGTTTGCCCCTGTACCTGATGAATTGTCTCCTGGAATTGAAAGTTCTAATAAAATTTCAGAAACAGGAGTGTCTTGTTTTTCCCATTGTGCAATATAATCTGCTGTGGACATTAAATTTACTCCTGAGTTTGTAATGACATCATTTGCTGTATCGTAAGCATTTTTCCAGTCACTTTTAGACAAATAAACCCTTGCCAATAATGCTTTTGCGCTTGTAGCATTAAAGTATGAATAAGCAGGTCCGGCAGAAAGCAAAGTGTTGGAATACAGACTTAACGCTGTTGTAATATCCTCGATAATCAATGAATACGTTTTAGCAACCGTTTCCCTTGCAGGATATTTCAGTCCTTTGGTAATAGATTGTGTATTGTAAATGATTCCCAAATGCGATGCATCTTCAGTAAAACCATAGTTTTGGCTATACACTTCGCTTAATAAGAAGTGTGAATAGGCTCTTATAGTTAAAGCTTCTGCTTTTATTTCGTTTTTCTCAGTTTCAGTAGCATCAGGAAGTGCATCCGTAAATTCTAAAATCAAATTGCACTGGTTAATAATGTCATAACTGCCAGTGTAAAATGATGCAAAATCAGAATCTACAGATTTGTCGTCAAACGAATATAGATTTTCGATATTAGTAGGTGTAACAATTTCGCCTACACCTGATGATCGGGTAGTAGGATAGGGAGTGAATTTTATATTCCCGCCCTGTAGATCTGCATAGGTTCCAAAACGTTCACTTCTTAGATTAGCTTCTAGTTCTCTGTAAGTACCATTAAGAGCCTGTAAAACACCATTTTTAGTAGCCAACTGTTCTGTTACCGAGATTTGTGTGCCTGGTTCCTGTTCTAAAAAATCACTGCAGCTTTGCAATAAAAGCATCGCCACAAGTATCGAAAATGTAAATTGTTTTATGTTTTTAAAGTAGTTCATCTTTTTAAAATTTAGTGTTAACTCCAAAAGAAATAGTTCTTGCCTGCGGATAGGTGTAGCTTAATTCTCTGATACCGTTCATTCCTGACGGACTCTTTTCCTTATACCAATACAAGGCATTTGAAACATCTCCAAATACAGTTAAGGAATCAATAAAAGTGTTTTTTAAAGGAACGTTATAGCTTAAGTTGATGTTATTGATTTTGATGTAAGTGGCATCATAAACGTACTTGCTCATATTGGCCATTATGGTATTGTTGCTGGGAACAGCCTGCGAAACGATATCTCCCTGTTTTCTCCAGTAATCATAGGCATTTACAGTCATATTTCGATTGGAAGTTGTTCTGTATTTTGCAATGATTTCTTCTGAAACCAGTTTGTCTCCGCCCCATTGGAAGGCACCAGTAATAGACAAGCTAATGCGATTATTGATTGAAAAAGTATTACTGAATCCACCATAGGCATCTGGCTGGGTATTACCAATTGGCTCCCAGTCTGCTTCTGTAAAAAGACTGTTATAAGTAGCAGCATCATATACTTTTCCGTCTTTTTTGATAAGGTCTCTTCCTGTTGCCGGATCAACGCCTACCCAGTTGGCTCCCCAAATTACAGATGTACTGTAGCCTACTTTTTGAGCAAGTGCCTTGCTTGCGGTAGAATAGCTGCTTCCTAAACCTATTAGGTCGGTTACCTTATTGTCTACGGTTGAAATATTGAATGAAGTGGTCCATTTGAATTTATCTTTTTGAAACCATTTAATTCTTGTGCTAAGTTCAATCCCTTTATTGTACATACTGGAACCGTTTATCTGCATAGTTCCGTATCCTAATTCTGTAGGAATGCTTCGGCCGGTAATCATGTCTTTTTTGTTGTCATAATAATATTCTAATGTAAGTTCTACTGCATTGAATACATTAAAATCAACACCTGCATTAAATTTCAGGTTTCTTTCCCAGCTTAATTTCCCGTTTGGTGAAGTTCCGGCTGTAGCATCTGTGGAGCCATTATATCCATTTTGTGTAATATTATAAAGTCCTTTAGAGGTGTAAGAACCAATTCTGGAATTACCTGTCGAACCATAACTTACTTTGAGTTTTAATAAATCAATCCACGAATTTGATTTCAGGAAATCCTCATTACTGGTAATCCAGGCGAATCCACCGCCACTATTGTATGCTACATCTGAATCGTTACCAAAAACAGAACTTTGGTCACGTCTGATATTAAATAAAGCGTAATATTTCTTTTTATAATTGTAATTAATCTGAGTAAACATAGAAACTCTGGAACTATTACTGATTTCTCCGCCGGCAATCTGTCTCTCGTAAGTTTCGTCGACAGGTGTTTCTATATTATCATCCTGAAGGGCATCACGAATTCCTTGAATTTCAGTGTAATTCACAAAACCTGAAGCAGATGCATAATTGTAATTGCCTTTTTCTTCAGCAAGTTCAAATCCTAAAACACCATCAATAGTATTGTTTTTATTGATTTGCTTGTTGAAAAGCATTTGTCCCTGCCAGTTCCATTTTGTAGTATTTCTTTGGTTCATAAGACGTTTTCCCCAGTTATTATAAGTAATTCCGTCTAAAATAAATGTTCCGTTATTTTGTCCACTTTCATTTTCTCCCGAAAACCAACGATCCTGAGTTTTGTCAACATAATCCATTCCGAATAAAGTGTTGAATTTTATGTTATTGTTCAGTTTATATTCTACATTTAAACTCCCTAAAACCCCATAGCTGTCGGTTTCATTTTTGTTTTGCTCGATTGCTGCCAAAGGATTTCCACCGGTATTTCCTCCCGATACCCCAAGCATTGAGTAACTTCCGTCTGCGTTGTAAGGAGATAAAGTCGGGATATAAGCAAAATCATAATAGATATTTGGAGCATCTTTTTTAATATAACTCGGGTTTAATGATAAATTGATATCCCATTTTGATTGTCTGAAACCTAAACTTATTCCACCGTTAAGCTGTTTTGTTGTATTTCCCATCTGAGGTTCATCAATATTCAGATAGGTAAGGTTCGTGCGGTAAGAGAATTTGGAGTTTGCTCCTGAAACACTAAAATTATATTTATTATAAATTCCGGTTTGATTCAATAAGTCAAACCAATTAGTATTAATACCATTATAAGGCACAGGAACATAACCAACTGATGTATTCTTTAAATATTCATTTCGAAGTTCTGTATATTGTTCGCCATTCAGGTATTTAATCTGGTTGATAGCTTCTGAAACTCCAAGCTGATTGGAAAAAGTAAATTTGGTTTTCCCTAATTTTCCTCTTTTAGTGGTAATTAAAATTACACCATTTGCTCCATCAGCACCATAGATTCCTACTGCTGCTGCGTCTTTTAGTACAGTCCAGCTTTCAATGTTGTCAGGCGAAATCATAGCCAGAGGATTCGATAAGCCTTCCGCTAACCTTCCTCCATCAAAATAGGAACTATCTATACCGGATTGTTCACTCATAATAACACCATCAATAATAATTAAGGGTTGTGTAGAAGTGCCAAGAAGAGGATTACCTAAAGATTTAATTGTTCCTTCTCCACGAATATTGATTTTTACAGGTCCGCCAATACCCGAAGTATTTTCAATTAAAACTCCTGCAATCTGTCCTTCCAGCATTTTATCAATACTTTCAGAAGCCTGCTGTACGGGAATATCTTTTGCTGTAATAGTCGAAATACTTCCTACAATTTCTTCCTTTAGCTTTTTCGTTCCGTATGATGAAGTAATAACAACCGGATTCAGCTCATCTACAGCTTCTTCAAGGTAAAAAGTAAAATTATTTTTAGTACCGACTTCCTGTTCCTGAGTTACCATTCCGAGCAGTACAACCTGAAGTATAACATTATTTATGTCTTTTTCTCTTAATTGATAAATGAATCTTCCGTCAATATCGCTGATGGCACCTCTTCCGGTTCCTTTGACCATTATTGTAGCTCCGGGTAAGGGTGATTTATCTCTGGCATTTAGTACAACTCCTTTGATTGTTCTTTCTGTTTCTTCTGAACTATCGGTTGAAGCAGGAGCAGAGCTCGTCAATAAAACCTGTTTTTTCTGAATATAAAACGAAATGTTTTTGCCTTTAAATAATTTTGTTAAAGCAGTTTCCAGGGATACATTATTCACATTGATACTGGCTTTTTGATCAGCATCTATCTTTTTGGCATTGTATATAATCCTAAAATCACTTTGTTCTTCAATAGATTTGATAATCAGGCTTATGGGCTCGTTATTGAAATGCAATGTAATCGGCTTTTTTTGTGAAAAACCTTTAAAACAGGATAAGAGAATGGCTAAGAAAAATATAATTTTTCTTGAAGGATTTTTCGTAAATGTCATGTTTTTAGTGGTTTATGGAAGTTTGGTTATGGTAATGGTATTTTGCTGAACCGAGTATTCAAAAGGGGTGTCACGTTTCAGGAGTTCTAAAATGTCTTCGACACTCGATTCACTAATTTTAATTGTCCCGGTAAAATTCTGTTTGGCCAAATCCGAATTTTTATTGATAATTTCAACATCGTAGGTTCGCTGAATTATTTTTACGATAGTTGAAAACGGGGTATCCTGAAAAGTGAGTTCGCCTTTTGTCCAGGCTGAGTAAAAAGCAGAATCGACAGACTTTGTTGTGATTTTCTTCGTACTGTTTTGCCATGTAGCCATTTGGTTTGGTTTCAGCAATACAGAATTGGATGGATTTTGAGTTTCATACATCCGAATGCTTCCTTCGACCAAAACACTATTTACTGTAGGAGTTTCAGCATAAGCACTCACATTGAATTTGGTACCTAAAACTTCAATGTCAGCCTTATTTGCATTAACTATAAACGGATGTCCTTTGTCTTTGGCAACTTCAAAAAACGCTTCACCGGTTAAATAAACAGTTCTTTTTCCGTTAATTCCAAACTGTTCAGGATAGCGTAAAGTGGTTCCGGAGTTCAAAGTTACTTCAGTTCCATCTGAGAGTGTAAGTTTAAATGTTTTACCGTAAGGAACTTTAAGAGAGTTATATATAACTTCATCATCTTTTGTTTTTCCAAAATAAACAATTTGGCCAGGAAGTTTTTTAGCAATCAGTTCGCCTTTGTCATTAATTATGTTGCTGTGATTATTTTTTGTGATATATTCTGTCTGACCATTGCCAAGTTCAAGTACAATTTCTTTAGAATGTTTTGCTCTTGGGTTAAAATTGAAAGCTATTTTTATTAAACCAAGTAATACAATAAAGACGGCTGCATACTGAAAGTATTTACGAGTCTTATTTTTACGTTTAATTTTAATTATTGGAGCAGTATTGATAGAAATATTTTCTGTTAAAGCTGAAAGTGCCCACGTCTTCTTTATAGAGATAAACTGTTTTTTGTTTTCTTCAGAAGCATCGATCCATTCAAAAAGGTTTTGAATTTCCTGCTCTGTGGCTTCATTAGATAGATACTTATAAATTATTTCTGATGGCATAATTTGTTTTTAAAACTTCCTGTTATTATAAGTACACTCCAGAAATAAAAAACCCTATGTTTAATTTTTAATTATTACAAATAAGAATAAAAAGTAGAAACAAATAATCAGATAATTTGGTTTTTAAAATCTTCAAAGCCTTTGTCATGTGGGCTTCGACAGCTTTTAAGGTCACCTGCATTTCTTCTGCAATTTCTGCGTTTTTTTTATTTTCAAAACGTTTTTTAATAAAAACCTCACGGGTTTTAGGAGGTAAATCGTTTATCGATTCGTTAATAATACGTTCTAATTCGGTAAATTCTAAAGTATCAAACTGAATCGAATTTAAGACTTCGATATCAAGTTCTCTCTCTTTATGATTTAATAAGTCGTTTTTGAATTTATCTTTAACCTTATTGTGACGAATAAAGTTCAGACATTTCGATTTGGCATAAGTATATAAAAAGGATTGTATTCCGTTTATAGAATCAATGTTTTCTCTGTTTTGCCATAAATTAATAAAAGCTTCCTGTGCGAGGTTTTCGGCTTCATCCGCATCATAAATAAATTGAACACAGAAAGAAGTTATTCTGTGAAAATAGTTATCATAAAAATAGGTAAACGCAGCTTCTTCTCCTTTTTTAAAAGATTCAAAAGTTCCGGGTTCAAAGCTGGTATTAATATTCATCTATTTTATGTAACTCTGGTTAAGGATTGGTTATCCCTTGGTGGTATTAGGCCAGAAGCTGGTGACAAAGATAAAATATTATTTATATTAATTCTAAATAAAAGAAATAAGTTTAAAAAATTAACATTTCAAGGTTGTTTTTGTAATGAATACAAATCAGAAAAAACGGTATAGTCTTACAATTAATTAAATAGAGTTTCTGTCTATAAAATTAAAAGGGACTTTTATTTCTCCTTTTTCTTTGTTTAAAATCATTCGTGCTGCAATTTCACCCATTTCATTAAAATCAGTAGACATAACTGTTATGCCTAATAAATCTTTTAATGGGGTGTCGTTGTAGGATATAATACCGATGTCGCTTCCTAATACGTATTCTTCGTCCCTGATTTGTTTGACTAAATTAACAAGGTCAGATTCTTCTATAGTGATAAACAAATCTCCTTTTTTAAGGATCATATCATCGTAAACTTCACTTAAAATTTCAAAATTAATCTCGTGTTCTACACAAAATTTCCTGAAACCATGCAAAATTCTTCTTGGATAAGGATAAACGGCTTTTTCCGGATATATTAAAATCAGCCTTTTATATTTGGTTATTTTGGCAAGTCCTTCTTTTAAGGCATTGTAAATATCATTTTCAAAATCCTGATATATTTTGATAACCTCGCTTCCTAATCCAATTTTTATGTTATCCATAATTACCAGTTTGTCCTGTGGTATTCTCTGGATGGCTTTTGCTACTTCATCGGTAAAACTCAAATGTTTTAATTCGTCTGTTTTAAAGTGTGTCGTGATTACATAATAATCGTACGCACCTTCAAATTTATCCAGCAGATTTAAAAATAAAGTTTCATCGCAATGATAGATGTGCAAATCTACATGTGCATTTGCTCCTAATGTATTAATGAAAGAGCTGTAGGTTTTCATTTTATACGCGCTCAGTTTATTAAACAGGAACAAAATATTGACTTTAGATTCTAATTTTGTTCGGGTAATATAGTATCCTTTTCCTCTTATAGAAGAAATAATTTTGCGCTCTTTTAAAATATTATAAGCTTTCTCAACAGTATCCCTTGACATGTAAAACTCTTCACTGAAGTTGTTTATAGAAGGAATCTTTTGATTTATTTTCAGGTTACCGTTGGCAATATTTTGCAGAATTGAGTCTACAATTTGCTTGTATTTTGGAACCCTTGAATCTTCATCTATTTTAATTAATTTAATCATGGTTGGTATAGTAAAGTCTCTCTCAAAATATTGAGATGGTATTATAAATTGCATTATATGTAATAATTTTCTTTAAAAAGTATTAAAAAATATTAATTACGCAGGCGTTCGCTAAAATATGAATTTTAAATTTAAAAAATCACAATAATTCCATTCTTATTGCAATAATTTATGATTTAAAATAAATATAAATTAAGGAAAGGACAGTACAGGATAGTTTTCTTTTTTACATTCTCTTATTTTACCAAACCAATAACTATCAACTTAAACCACAAAAAAAATTAAATGGAATCATTACTCGGAATTATTTTTCACTCTATAGGAGGATTTTCGTCAGGCAGTTTTTATATGCCTTTTAAAAAAGTTAAAGATTGGGCATGGGAAAGCTACTGGTTAGTAGGAGGTTTTTTCTCCTGGTTAATTGTTCCGCCAATCGCCGCTTATTTAACAATTCCGAATTTTACAGATATTATTGCTAATGCAGCTCCAAACATAAAAATGTTGGCATACACGATGGGATTGATCTGGGGAATCGGAGGATTAACTTACGGATTAGGTGTTCGCTATTTAGGAATGTCATTAGGAAATTCAATCACTTTAGGGTTTTGTTCTGCTTTTGGAGCTTTGATTCCACCAATTTATTACAATTTCAGCCCAACAGAAGGGAAAGAATCAATCAGTGACATGTTTGCAAACACAGGCGGACAAATGGTTTTGTTTGGTGTGCTTGTATGTATTATAGGAATCGCCATTTTAGGAAAAGCAGGAATGCTGAAAGAAAAAGATTTCGCAACAGGACACGAAGATAAAGACAAAGATTTTAGTTTGGTAAAAGGTTTAATCATTGCTATTGTATCAGGTATTCTAAGTTCATTCTTTAATTTTGGTATTGAAGCAGGAAAACCAATGGCAGATGTGGCTAATGAGGCATGGAAAGCGGTAAACCCAAATCAGGGCGAATTCTTATTTCAAAATAACGTTACCTATATAGTTATCCTTTGGGGTGGATTAACAACTAACTTCTTATGGTGTATCTATCTTAATTTTAAAAATAAAACTTTTAGTAATTACACAGATACTAAAACACCGATTTCAAAAAATGTAATTTTCTCTGCTATTGCAGGTACCATGTGGTTTCTTCAGTTTTTCTTCTACGGAATGGGTGAAAGTAAATTAGGAAACGGAGCCAGCTCATGGATTTTACACATGTCAACTATCATACTTACCGCCAACTTCTGGGGATTCTATCTGAAAGAATGGAAAGGCGTGGCAAAAGTAACGTTCAACACATTCTTGTTGGGCATCGGACTTATCATGTTATCTATTGTTATAGTCGGAATTGGGAACTCTTTATAATAATCAATTAATATATAAAATGTCAAATATAAACACAAAAAACATGACTTTTCAGCACGTAAGCTACCTTTGGGATGATGCTAAAGCTGCAGCATTAGCAGGAGATGAAGTAGCTCTTTTTATCTATCGCTCTAATTTATTGGGAGCAGATTTAAGACTTACCAACTATGGAGGAGGAAATACTTCGGTTAAAATTACTGATAAAGACCCATTGACAGGCGAAAGCTCTGAAGTAATGTGGATTAAAGGTTCTGGTGGAGATATCGGAACATTGACAAAATCAGGTTGTGCGGCTCTTTATTTAGACAGATTACGCAATCTTGAAAATGTGTACAGAGGAATTGAATTTGAAGATGAGATGGTTGAATTGTTTAACCACTGTATTTTCGATTTAGCTTCTAAAGCACCTTCTATTGATACACCTTTACACGGTTTCTTACCGTTTAAACATATTGATCACCTTCATCCTGATGCTGCTATTGCAATTGCTGCAGCAAAAGACGGAGCAAAAATCACAGAAGAATTATTCGACGGAGAAATCGGTTGGGTAGGATGGCAGCGTCCAGGTTTCGACTTAGGGCTTCAATTAAGAAGCTGTCTGGAAGAAGCTGAGAAAAAAGGAAAAAAATTACGTGGAATCATGTTAGGTTCTCACGGTTTGTTTACCTGGGGAGATACTGCATACGAAAGTTATATCAATACTCTTGAAGTAATTGAAAAATGTGCTGAATACTTAGAAAGCAACTACGGAAAAAAACGTCCTGTTTTTGGAGGTAAAAAAATTGACAGTCTTCCGGAAGCGGATCGTAAATTGAAAGCAGCAAAAGTAGCTCCGATTTTAAGAGGTTTTTGTTCTTCAGAGCGTCAGATGATTGGTCATTATACTGATGATGCAAGAGTTTTGGAATTCATTAACTCTAATGATTTGTCAAAATTAGCTCCATTAGGAACGTCTTGCCCGGATCACTTTTTACGTACGAAAATCAGTCCTTTGGTTTTAGAATTAGATCCAAATGAAGATTTATCAGACGTAGATGCAATCAAAGCAAAACTAACTCCTGCTTTTGAAGCGTACAGAGCGATGTACAAAGACTATTACAATGCTTGTAAAAAGTCTAATTCGCCTGCAATGCGTGACCCGAACCCGGTTGTAATTTTATATCCAGGAGTAGGTATGTTTACGTTTGCCAAAGATAAAACGATGGCTCGTTTGGCATCTGAATATTATATCAATGCTGTAAACGTGATGAAAGGGGCAGAAGCTGTTTCTGAATATACTTCTTTGCCGCACCAGGAAGCTTTCGATATCGAATACTGGTTGTTGGAAGAAGCAAAATTACAGCGTATGCCAAAACCAAAAGCACTTTCAGGAAGAGTTGCTTTAGTAACCGGTTCTGCTGGTGGAATTGGTAAAGCTATCGCTAAAAGATTTGCTGAAGAAGGTGCTTGTGTTGTAATCAACGATATCAATGAAGAGCGTTTAGAAGGTGCAAAAGCAGAATTTATCAAAACATTCGGCAGAGATGCTGTTTCAAGTACGTTATTAAACGTTACTGACGACGTAAGTACAGAAAAAGCATTAGATGCTGCTTGTTTAGCATTTGGTGGTGCTGATATCATTGTAAACAATGCTGGTATCAGTATTTCAAAATCAATCGCAGAGCATACTCTTGAAGAGTGGGACAGATTATATGATATTTTGGTAAAAGGACAATTTATTGTTTCTAAAGCCGGAATCGAAGTAATGCGTAAACAAGGTTTTGGTGGAGATATCGTAAACATTGTTTCTAAAAATGCTGTGGTGGCGGGTCCAAACAATCCTGGATACGGTTCTGCAAAAGCAGCTCAGGCACATTTAACACGTTTGATGGCTGCAGAATTAGGTGCTGACAAAATTCGTGTAAACACAGTTAATCCAGATGCTGTAATCTCAGATTCTAATATCTGGTCTGGAGGATGGGCTGAAGGTCGTGCAAAAGCTTACGGAATTACCGTTGAGGAATTGCCTGCTTATTACGCGAAGCGTACCTTATTAAATGAAATTATATTGCCTGATGATATTGCAAACGCATGTTTTGCATTCGTAGGAGGTCTGTTGAATAAGTCAACAGGAAATGCCCTGAATGTAGACGGTGGAGTAACAATGGGCTTTTACCGATAAGTTGTTTAGTTTTTTTTAAGTTTATTTAACAAAGTGGTTTTTGTTTTCTAACGTTCGATCTCGGTCGGACGTTAGATTTTTTATGACAATTGTATTTTATAAATAAATTTCCTAAACACATTAAAAGAATACAAAAAAGTAACGTAAAACAAGGGTTTGGTTTATAGAAATAGCCTTATATTGTAAACCCTATTTAAAAATAATTAAGTATGTTAATTCAATCAAACACTATCGCATCTCATAATGATGGTTTATTAAAAAAACATCAGAATAAATTGGTTTTTACAGCTTCAGAAATTGCAGAAAGTGAAGCTATCATTCAGAAATTAATCGATTTTCAAATCGCAATTCCATCCTGGGCTTTAGGAACTGGAGGAACAAGATTTGGACGTTTTGCAGGTGGAGGAGAGCCTCGTTCATTAGAAGAAAAAATCGAAGATGTAGGTTTGCTTCATAAATTAAACAATGCTTCAGGAGCAATTTCACTTCATATTCCATGGGATATTCCAACAGATTATAATGCGATCAAAACGCTTGCTGGACAACACGGATTAAAGTTTGACGCTATGAACTCAAATACTTTCCAGGATCAGGCAAATGCAGAACAGACTTATAAATATGGTTCTTTACAAAACGTAAACAAAGCAGTTCGTAAACAGGCGATTGCTCACAATATCGAAGTGATTAAGCACGGAATCGAATTAGGATCTGACTCTCTTACGGTTTGGTTGGCAGATGGTTCTAACTTCCCGGGACAATTGAACTTCCGTAAAGCATATCAAAATACATTAGAAAGTTTAGAAGAAATCTATGATGCATTGCCTTCAAACTGGAAATTATTTTTAGAGTACAAATGTGCTGAACCAAACTTTTACTCTACAACTGTAGCAGATTGGGGACAGTCATATTCATACGTTCAGAAATTAGGCGATAAAGCAAAAACGCTTGTAGACTTAGGTCACCATTTACCAAACGCAAACATTGAGCAAATTGTTTCTATTTTGTTGATGGATAATAAATTAGGAGGTTTCCACTTTAATGATTCAAAATACGGTGACGACGATTTAACTGCAGGAGCTTTAAAACCTTACCAGTTATTCTTGATTTTCAACGAATTGGTTGAAGGAATGGATGCAAGAGGAATGAATCATGCTAAAGATTTAGGATGGATGATTGACGCTTCTCACAACGTAAAAGATCCTTTGGAAGATTTATTGCAATCTGTTGAAGCGATTATGATTGCTTATGCTCAGGCGCTTTCTGTAGACAGAAAAGCATTAGAAATTGCTCAGGAAGAGAATGACGTGGTAAAAGCGCAGGAAATTCTTCAAAATGCTTTCCGTACAGACGTTCGTGCATTGGTTGCTGAAGCTCGTTTGCGTTCAGGAGCTGCTTTAAATCCGGTTGAATTATACCGTAATCTTGACGTTAGAGGAAATCTAATTGGCGAAAGAGGATTAAAAACGATGGCCACAGGATTGTAATTATAAGTTATGAATTATGAGTTATAAGCTAAAAAAGATTAAGCTAAACTCATAATTCTGTAATTAAAATTTATAATTTATAATTCACAATTTACAATTAAAGAAATGAATGTAGTTGCAATTTTTGATATTGGTAAAACCAACAAAAAGGTATTTTTATTTGATGAAAATTATAAAATCGTTTGGGAAAAATCAGTAAATCTTGACGAAACCGTTGATGAAGATGGTTTTCCCTGCGAAAATATTGATGTACTAAGAAACTGGATTCTCGAGCGATTATCAGAAATAAAAGAACTAAACAACTATGTTCTGAAAGCTATTAATTTCAGCACTTACGGAGCTAGTTTTGTTTATATTGATGAAGAAGGCAATTCATTGACTCCTTTATACAATTATCTGAAAGATTATCCGGAAGAACTGAAAAATGGTTTTTACAAAAAATATAAAGGAGAAGAAGTTTTTGCAGTAAAAACAGCTTCTCCTGTTTTAGGAAGCCTGAATTCCGGAATGCAGATTTACAGGCTAAAAGAAGAAAATCCGGAATTATTTGAGAAAGTAAAATATTGTCTGCATCTGCCGCAATATCTAAGTTTTCTTTTAACTGGTGAAGCTTACACTGATATTACAAGTATTGGATGTCATACCAATCTTTGGAATTTTAAAAAGATGAAGTATCACAAATGGCTAAAAAATGAAGGTATAAAAGATAAACTTCCAGCAATTCATCCCGGAAGAGATGTCATTAAAAAAGAAAATGATCTGGCTGTTGGGATTGGTTTGCACGATAGTTCATCAGCAATTATTCCTTATACGATCAATTTTACAGAACCTTTTGTTTTATTGTCAACCGGAACCTGGAGTATTTCCCTGAATCCTTTTAACAATAAGCCTTTAACGTTTGAGGAACTTAAAAATGACTGCTTGTGTTACATGCAATACACCGAAAAACCAGTAAAGGCGGCTCGTTTGTTTTCAGGTAACGAACATGAAGTACAGGCAAAAAGACTTGCAGAACATTTTAATGTGCCGTTTGATACTTTTAAAGAGGTATTTTTTGACAAAAAGATTGTATCGAATTTAAGAGCTGTAAATTTTCAAATTGTCTATCCTAAAAAGTACGATTTTGATATTCTTAAAGAATGTCCTTTTCAAAAGAGAGATCTTTCTACTTTTAAAACTTACGAAATTGCGTATCATCAATTAATGCTTGACCTCGTTGAACAACAGGTTTTTTCAACTAATTTAGTGATTCATAACAGTCCTGTAAAGAAAATTTTTGTAGATGGGGGTTTTAGCAAAAACTCCATTTTTATGAATTTACTGGCAGAAGCTTTTCCTGATGTAGAAGTTTACGCCGCATCAATGGCACAGGCTAGTGCTTTAGGCGCTGCGCTTGCCATTCATCAAAACTGGAATCCTAAACCGATACAGAATGATTTAATTGATTTGAAGTTTTACAAACACTGATTTGAAATTAAAAATTAAAAATGGAGAATTGATAATTAATAATTAAAAAATCTGCTCAATCTGCCAAATCTGCGTGAAAAAAAATTTAAACACATGGAAACATAGTTTTTTTGAACTAAAGATTAAAATAAATGACAAATCATTTTACATATAGCTATTTGTTTTTCAAGAAGTTAAACGTCTTTTTTTAGACTATGAATACTATGGCTCTATGTGTTAAATTAAAATAATACAAAAATGAAAGTTGGACTTTTTATACCGTGCTACGTCGACCAATTTTATCCCAAAGTAGGAATTGCAACCTATGAACTATTAATGAAATTGGGATGCGATGTCCGTTTTCCAATGAAACAAACCTGTTGCGGGCAGCCTATGGCAAACAGCGGTTATGCTCATTTAACCAAAGGATGTGACGCTAACTTTATAGCCAATTTTTCAGAATTTGATTATATCGTTTGCCCGTCAGGAAGCTGTGTTTTACATGTTAAGGATCATTTACATGATGAAAAACAGGAAGAACTGGCAGCAGAAATACGCAAAAAAGTTTTTGAACTGACTGAATTTATTACTGATATTCTAAAAGTTGACTCGATTGAAGGCAATTTTCCACATAAAGTAGGAATGCATCAAAGCTGTCATGGGCAACGCGGACTTAAGCTTTCGCAGATGACTGAATTGAATGCACCATTTTTCTCTAAACCGGGACAATTATTAAGCAAAATAAAGGGGCTGGAATTAGTTTCTTTAAGCAGAAAAGACGAATGCTGTGGTTTTGGTGGTACATTTTGCGTAACGGAAGAAGCCGTTTCAGTAAAAATGGGTCAGGACCGAATCAAAGACCATGAAAAACATGATGTTGATTATATTACAGGTGGTGACATGTCTTGCCTGATGCATTTAGAAGGAATTCTGAAAAGACAAAAAAGCAATATAAAAACAATTCACATAGCCGAAATATTAAATTCTTCCACAATTAAAATTTAATATTTAAAAGGTAGCCATTTGTGAGTTTTTAATTTTAAAAGACAATTTTACAATGAAAAAATTAACGCTTTGTTTTGTATTAGTACTTTCGCTTATTTTTTTATCGTTTAAAAAAGATCCGTCTTTGGTAACGTTAAAAGAAGTAGTGGTAAAAGCTCCTTTTGAAATGCCAGCGATAAAAATTCCGGATTTTAGTAAATGCAAAGAATTTTCAATTGTTGATTTTGGTGCGATCAAAGGTGATAAAAATAAAACCTCTGATGCCATAAATAAGGCTATTGCCAAAGCAAACAAAGCAGGTGGAGGAATTGTCGTTATACCTGAAGGAGAGTGGCTGACAAAGAAATTTCACTTTAAAAGCAATGTGAACCTTCATTTAAAGAAAGGAGCTGTTTTACTTTTTTCAGAAGAACCGAATGATTATTTGCCGGCTGTAAACTCAACCTGGGAAGGATATGAATGTTTCAATTATTCGCCATTAATTTATGCTTACAAATGTAAAAACATTTCCATTACGGGCGATGGCGAACTCAAAGCTAAAATGGATATCTGGAAACAATGGTTTACCCGACCAAAGTCACACATGGAAAGCCTGAAAAAGCTTTATAATCTCGCTTCATACAATAAACCGATGAAAGAAAGACAAATGGCAAATGATACTGCCCGTTTTCGTCCTCAGTTCATTCAGTTTAACCGTTGCGAAAATATTTTGATGGATGGTGTTTCGATTACAAACAGTCCTTTCTGGACGATTCATCCTTTTTTATCGAAAGATGTAGTGCTCAGAAATCTTAAAGTATATGCTCACGGACATAACAATGACGGAGTTGATCCTGAAATGAGTCAAAACGTACTAATTGAAAATTGTGTTTTTGATCAGGGAGATGATGCCATTGCCATAAAATCAGGTTGTGGAAAAAATGCCTGGTTATTAAATACACCTTCAAAAAACATTGTTATTCGTAATTGTACCGTAAAAAATGGCCATCAATTAGTCGCTATCGGAAGTGAACTTTCCGGCGGAATTGAAAATGTTTTTATTGATAATTGTACGGTTGTGGATGGAGCAAAACTGAATCACCTTCTTTTCATAAAAACAAATGAACGCAGAGGAGGTTTTGTCAAAAATATCTATATGAGCAATATTGTTTCTGGTAAAATTGACGCAGGAATACTTGGTATTGATACAGATGTTTTGTACCAATGGCGTACTTTAGTTCCCACAATTGAACGCAGACTTACGCCAATAAAAAATGTATATCTGAACAATGTAAAAGCAACAGATGTGAAGTTTATTTCGAAAATATCAGGTCAGAAGGAGCTTCCGGTAGAAAATATATTTTTAACGAATGTTTCCGCTGATGCTGTTAAAGAAACTCAGAACATTCATGAAAATGTTTTGAATTTTGTAAATAAAAATTGATTCTAAATTGATCCCAACGGATTTATTTTAAACTAATAAAAAATGTCTTCAGAAAAAATAATATCGCATAGCGAAGCTTCAACACGTTTTAACAAAGACGTTGAACGTGTAAACTGGCATGATGAAACACTTTGGTTTGTCCGTGAAAAACGTGATAAGTCTGCGCATCAAATTCCAGATTGGGAACTGCTAAGGGAAACGGCCTCACAAATTAAACATAATGTACTTTCGAATATTCATGATTATTTAGTGCAATTTGAGGAAAATGCTCAAAAAAACGGAATCACTGTTCACTGGGCAGCCGATGCAAAAGAGCATAATGAAATCGTACATGCTATAATGGCGAAGCACAATGTGAAGCAAATGGTGAAGTCAAAATCAATGCTTACTGAAGAATGTCATTTAAATGATTATTTAGCTGAAAAAGGCATTGAAGTTATCGATTCTGATTTAGGGGAATACATTGTACAGCTCCGTAAAGAACCGCCAAGCCATATTGTTTTACCAGCGATTCACCTTAAAAAAGAAGATGTAAGTGAAACTTTTCACGAGCATTTAGGTACTGAAAAAGGGAATTTTAATCCGCAATATTTAACAGAATCAGCACGCCAAAGTTTAAGAAATACTTTCCTAACCCGAAAGGTAGCTTTAACCGGAGTTAATTTTGCTGTTGCAGAAACCGGAGAATTTGTAGTATGTACCAACGAAGGAAATGCAGATATGGGGGCGCATCTTGCAGATGTACACATTGCCTGTATGGGATTCGAAAAACTGATTCCACAGCGTAAACACTTGGGTGTTTTCCTTAGATTATTGGCCAGAAGTGCAACCGGACAGCCGATAACTACTTTTTCAAGCCATTTTAAAAAACCAAGAGAAGGCCAGGAGATGCATATCGTTATCGTGGATAACGGAAGAAGCACACAATTAGGAAGGGAAGATTTTAGAAACTCATTAAAATGTATCCGTTGTGGAGCCTGTATGAATACATGTCCGGTTTACAGACGAAGCGGAGGACATAGTTATCATAATGCAGTTGCAGGGCCGATAGGTTCTATTCTGGCTCCTAATCTGGATATGAGTAAAAATGCCGATTTGCCTTTTGCGAGTACGCTTTGTGGCTCTTGTACGAATGTGTGTCCTGTAAAAATCGATATTCATGATCAATTGTACAAATGGCGTCAGGTATTGGTTAAAGAAGGGCATACGCCAACTGCAAAAACAGTAGCGATGAAAACCATGGCAACCGTTTTGGCAAATCCTACGATTTTTAATATTGCAGGTAAATCAGGAAGATTTATGATGAAAAATGTTCCTGCTGCAGTAAATAATAAGATGAATAAATGGTATGACCAACGTGAAATGCCAGATGTTCCTGAAGAATCATTTAGAGAATGGTACAAGAAAAATTCACGTGAATCTAAAGCGAAGAATAATGAGTAGCAAGGCCGAAATTTTACAAAAAATAAAACAAAATCAACCTGATTCTGTAACAGACTTACCTGATTTAAATCTTATAAGCTCTGAAAATCCTAATATTTTAGAAACGTATAAAACTGTTTTGAAAGGTATTGGCGGAGAAAGTGTTGAAGTTGCGGATTATAATGCAATTTTAGATTTTATCAGAAATAATTATGCACTTGACAGAAGAATAATTACCACAATTTCTGAACTTTCTGAAATAGCATCATTAGATTGGAAAAATGATGATCCGCATACACTTCAAAATGTGGAATTAACTATTGTTAAAGCACATTTTGGGGTTGCTGAAAATAGTGCACTCTGGGTAACCGATGATATTTTGGGACAGCGTGTAGCACCATTTATCGCTCAATATTTGGCAATTATTGTAAAAAAAAGTGACATATTAGCAACAATGCACCAGGCTTACGAAAAAATTGGAAGTCTCGAGTATGGTTTTGCGACTTTTATTGCAGGTCCTTCAAAAACAGCAGATATCGAACAATCTTTAGTATTGGGCGCACACGGAGCAAGAGGATTAATTGTATTTTTACTGGATTAAAAAAACTAAAATATAAAAAATTGAAAACAGATTTTACATTAGAAGGAAAAGTAATAATTGTTACAGGGGCAACCGGAGTTTTAGGTGAAGCCTTTGTTAACGGTATCGCTGCTGCAGGCGGTATTGTTGGTGTTTTAGGAAGAAATGAAAAAGTAGCCAACGAAAGAGCAGAAGCAATCATTAAAAACGGAGGTGAAGCAATAGCCTTAATTGCCGATGTAACAATTGAAAGTGATTTAATTAAAGCACGTGATTTGGTACTTTCAAAATACGGAAAAATTGACGGGTTAGTAAATGCAGCCGGTGGAAATATGCCCGATGCTGTAATTCAGTCAGATCAGGATATTTTTAAACTGAATATGGATGCTTTGCAAAAAGTCATGAACTTAAATTTATTCGGAACACTTTTGCCAACGCAGGTTTTTGGAGAGGTTATTAAAAACAATGAAAGCATTGGAAGCATTGTAAATATTTCATCGGTAGCTACAGAACAGGCTATCACAAAAGTTTTAGGATACAGTTTAGCGAAATCAGCTATTGATTCATATACAAAATGGTTTTCTGTGGAACTGGCAAAACGTTATGGTGATAAAATCAGAATGAATTCTATCGTTCCGGGTTTTTTCTTAACAGAACAAAACCGTACGTTATTGACTAATCCTGACGGAAGTTTAACAGAAAGAGGAAACTTAATCATAGCAAATACACCTTACAAACGTTTTGGAAATCCTGACGAATTAATTGGAGCTTTAGTTTGGTTATTGAGCGATGCTTCAAAATTTGCTACAGGTTCGAAAGTGACTATTGATGGTGGATTTACAATCTTTAGCGGAGTATAATTTTTAAGAAAAGAAAAGCATGAATAGAATGATACAAACGTGGAGATGGTTCGGTCCGAATGATCCCGTAAGTTTACAACATATCAAACAAACCGGTGCTACCGGAATCGTAACAGCTCTGCATCATGTTCCTCACGGAGATGTATGGACAATTGAAGAAATTAATAAAAGAAAAGCTGAAGTTGAAGCATACGGACTGACATGGGATGTGGTAGAAAGTATAACGGTTCACGAAGATATTAAAACAAAAACCGGAGATTATCAGCTTTATATCGAAAAATACAAAGAAAGCATCCGTAACGTTGCGGCCTGTGGAATAAAAATTATTACATACAATTTCATGCCGGTTAATGACTGGACAAGAACGCAATTGGATTATGTAATGCCCGACGGTTCCGAGGCTTTGTATTTTAACTGGGTAGATCTGGCCATTTTTGATATTTATATTTTAAAAAGAGAAAATGCAGAAAGTAGTTTCCCTGAAAACATCGTTGCTAAAGCAAAAGAACGTTTTAACTCGTTAAACGAAGAGCAGTTACAAGCACTTTCTGATGTGGTTATGTTTGGAATTCCGGGAGAAAAAAAGATGACTGTTGCCGATATGCAGGCAAAGTTAAAACCTTATAAAAACATTGACAGAGCCGCTTTAAGAGAAAACCTTAGCTACTTCCTGAATGAAATTTGTCCTGTTGCTGATGAAGTTGGAGTAAAACTGGCGATTCATCCGGATGATCCTCCTTTTGATATTTTAGGATTACCGCGTATCGTAAATTCAATGGAAGATTATGATTTTATTCTTTCAAAAGCGCCGTATAAGTCAAATGGAATTTGTTTTTGTACCGGTTCTCTTGGAGCTTCAGAAAAGAATAATTTGCCGGAAATAGTAAAAGCTTTAGGTGATAAAATACATTTTATTCACTTGCGAAATGTACGCAGGGATGAAGAAGGGAATTTTTTCGAAGCCGATCACTTAGACGGAAATGTGGATATGTATGCAGTAGTTAAAGAGTTGTTGCTAATACAAAAAAACAATAACCTTTCTATTCCGTTCAGACCTGATCACGGACACCAAATGTTAGATGATTTAGGAAAAGTGAATAATCCGGGTTATTCTGCTATCGGAAGATTAAGAGGTTTAGCCGAATTAAGAGGGCTTGAAGAAGGTATTATTCGATCACTTTAATTCAGTTGTGATAAAGTAAAAAATCTTCATTAGTTGTAGATTTATAATAAATAAGTCATATAGGTACATTTAAAAAAAGATGAACTTATATGACTTATTTCATATATACAAGATTGTAATAAAAAACATAAAGATATGAAAATTAAGAAAATACACTCTGCTTTAATGATGAGTTTTTTGGCCTTAAGTTGCATTACGAATGTGAATGCACAAAAAGACAATATTAAAAATGATGTTTTTTGGAACACAAAAGACGGGCAGCCACTAAACAGTCAGGGTGGAGGTATTTTTAAGTTTTCAAAACCGGTTGAAGGAGTGCAGAAATATTACTGGTACGGCGTAAATTATGAAGAAGCTGATATCTACAGAAATGCCCCATATATCACATTGCCAAATGCCACATTTAAATCGGTTCCCTGTTATAGTTCAACCGATTTGGTAAACTGGACGTTTGAAGGTGATGTGGTAACCAAAGATGATGTAAATAAATCAGGTAAAACCTGGGTTGGCCGTTTAGGAGTAGCGTACATAAAAGAACTGAATAAGTATGCCATGTTTGTGCAGCATGATAGTGAAGTACTGATTATGCTTTCAGATTCTCCAACAGGTCGATTTGTCTGGCATCAGAAAATAAATATGGAAAAAATGATCGGGACTAGCAATACAGGCGATCAGACCGTATTTACTGATGAAGATACTGGAAAATCATACTTAATCTACTCTTATGGAAAAGGTAGAAATAAAATCTACGTTTCAGAAATTGGTATTAAAGACGACAAAGTAAACCTTTTAGACTGCACGCAGGTTTTTCAAGGCGAAAGTCGTGAAGGAAACTGCATGTTCAAGTACCAGAATAGATACTATATGTTTGCATCTAATATATATGGCTGGGATGCTTCGTTTGCCTATTATTTAGTTGCCGATGATATCAGAGGACCTTATCTTCCAGCAAATGATATGTTAGTTATGAAAGGCGCTTCAGATGATTTTGCGCATGTTTCACAAACCGGTTTTTTCTTTTCTGTAAAAGGAAGTAAGCAGGAAACCATAATGTACTGCGGAGACCGATGGGCAGATTTTGCAGGCAATGGTTTAGGATATAATCAATGGTGTCCTTTATCATTTGATGGAAAAACGCCTTATTTTAATTCACTTAGCTCATGGAATATCAATGCTAAAACAGGTGAATGGAAAGTTGCTAAGGATAATAATTATGTTAAAAACGGAAGTTTTGAAGCAGATCGAAGACATATTCCGAGTCTTGTAAAACCTGTACAAACAGAATTGACAGGATGGACAAATGAGGTTATCGAGGGAAATAAAATTAGTCTGGATACTTTAACTTCTCCGGTAATCAATTATTTCAATACTGAAAATGACAGAAAGATTGTAATTGGTGAAAAAAGTTTAAATATTACCGATAAGATTAATTTTAAACGAAAAATTTCTCAAACCATTACTCCATCGCCTTATGTAAAACTCGAAGATGGTTTATACACGCTTACAGCTAAAGTTAAGAACACTAAAGGTTTTAAAGGCTTAGAAATGTATGCTTTAAGCAATGGTAAAAAACTTTCATACAATATAAAGGAAGAAAATGCATCATGGAAAACCATAATCATAAAAAACATACCTGTTAAGGCAGGAAAAGTTGAGATTGGTTTTTTGTTTGATGGAGAAGCAAAGGCTTCCTGTCAGGTTGATGATATTTCATTGGTAAGAAAATAAAAAATTAGTTGATATAATTGGAAACAGGTGTCAAGCTGAGCGGAGTCGAAGCCCTTTCTAACATAGAAGCCTTCGACTACGCTCAGGGTGACAGTATTTATTAAATTAGATTTTAATCCGTTGAAAAATGCGCAATCTTGTCATTTCGACGTAAGGAGAAATCACACAAGTAATTTCGACAACAGTGCTCTACTTCAGTGATTTCTCCTCCGTTGAAATGACAAACTATACCGATAAATATTCTTATGAAAACAATTGTCCTAGCCCCCGATTACTTCACTATACTTTTATTTTCATAGGAGTTCAGTGAACTTCGTTTGAAGTGAAAATCCTTTTGTGGCGGGGTTCGCCATAAAAGATTGAAACGGATAGCGGGATCAGCTTCTTAAAATTACCATTAAACATGACTAAATGGTAAAATTTGTAATTCAGTTTTTAATCATTAAAATTCATTAAACTTTGATAAAATACTATTAATTCCGGTGCTTTTAAAAAGGTATATTTATGCACTTTACACAACCATCAAATTAACCGTATTTATTTATGAAATCAATTTTTCTTAATCGATTTTTTATCTGTTTTACTTTTTTTATATCTTTCTGTATTTCAGCACAAAAGCAAGCTGAAAGAGATCAGATTTTAATTGATAAAGACTGGCGTTTTTCGTTTGGTCATTTATACGATACTCAAAAAGATTTTAATCATGCAACAGGCTATTTTTCGTATTTAACCAAAACAGGATTTGGAGACGGACCAGCAGCACAAAATTTTGATGACCGGGCGTGGCGAAAATTAGATCTTCCGCACGATTGGGCTGTCGAGCAGTCATTTAGCGAAAAAGGCAGTTTCAGTCACGGATTTAAAACAGCGGGAAAAGGTTTTCCTGAAAAAAGCATCGGCTGGTACCGAAAAAAAATCAATATTCCGGAGAGTGATAAAGGACGAATCATTTCTTTAAAATTTGATGGCGTTTTTAGAAATTCTAAAGTGTTTTTCAATGGCTTTTTTCTCGGGACAGAAGAAAGCGGCTATAACGGATTTGAATATGATGTTAGTGCTTATGTAAATTACGGCGGAGAAAATACGATTGTTGTGCGTGTTGATGCTTCGATGGAAGAAGGATGGTTTTATGAAGGTGCTGGAATTTACAGGCATGTGTATCTGAAGAAAACAAATCCGATTCATGTAATTGCAAACGGAACTTATGTAACCTCTGAAATAAAAGAAAACAATGCTGAAGTTACAGCCGAAATTACTGTTGAAAATAAAGGCAATTATAAAGGTCAAATCGAAATTCTTCAAAGTATTTTAGATGCATCCGGAAAACAAATTGCAAACATTTCCCAAAATTTTAGTGCTCCTGATTTTTATAAAACATCGAATTACAGTTCAAAATTACAAGTTAATAATCCATTATTGTGGGATATTGAAAACCCGAATTTATATCGCTTGATAACTGAAATTAGGCAGGAGGGGAAATTAATTGACCGCTATGAAACTGCTTTCGGAATCAGAACAATTCGGTTTGATGCTGAGAATGGTTTTTTCCTTAACGGAAAACCTTTAAAATTAAAGGGAACCAACAATCATCAGGATCATGCCGGAATTGGAACAGCTTTGCCCGATGAACTGCAATATTACCGAATCAAAAAGCTGAAAGAAATGGGTTCGAATGCCTATCGTTGTTCACATCACCCGCCTACACCAGAATTGCTTGATGCCTGTGATAAACTAGGCATGCTCATTATTGATGAAACCCGTTTGATGGGAATTAACGATTATCACCTGAATGATTTAAAACGAATGATAGAGCGTGACCGCAATCACCCGAGTATTTTTTGCTGGTCGGTTGGAAATGAAGAATGGAATATTGAAGGCGGAATTGTAGGTGAACGCATTACCAATGTCATGCAGGGATTAACAAAAAGTATCGATCCGACAAGACCTGTTACGGTTGGAATAAGCAGTGGTTTTAAAAGCGGAATATCTTCTGTGGTGGAAATTATGGGTTATAATTATCTGGGCAACGGAGATATTGATGCACATCGAAATCAATTCAAACAACAGCCTGGAATGGGTACAGAGGAAGGCTCCACGTTTGCAACACGCGGTATTTATTTTGATGATGAAGCCAAACATTATAAAAGTGCTTACGATAAAAAACCACGCCCAACATTTTACAGTATCGAAGAAGGATGGAAGTTTTATGCAGAGAGACCATATTTAGCAGGAATGTTTATCTGGACAGGTTTTGATTATCGTGGAGAACCAACACCTTATGGCTGGCCATCGGTTACTTCATATTTTGGAATGATGGATGTTTGCGGTTTCCCGAAAGACAATGTTTTTTATTTGAAATCATGGTGGGGAAGCCAACCGATTTTGCACATTATGCCACACTGGAACTGGAGCGGAATGGAAGGCAAAGATATTGATGTCTGGGTACATTCAAACTGTGATGAAGTCGAACTTTTTCTGAATAAAAAGAGTCTTGGTAAAAAGAAAATGGAGCAAAACAGCCATTTAGAATGGAAAGTAAAATATGCACCAGGAACTCTTGAAGCAATTGGCTATAAAAACGGCAAAAAAATACTTTCTGAAGTTCAAAAAACTACAGAAACACCTCGAAATATAAAGCTTTCTGCAGATAAAGAAAATCAGCCTAATGCAAATGTTGTAATTGTTACGGTTGAAACCACAGACAAAAAGGGATTGCATGTACCAACAGCGAATCATGAGATTACATTTTCTGTAAAAGGAGGAAAGATTTTGGGTGTTGGAAACGGTAATCCAACTTCTTTAGAGAAAGACCAATTTATAGATAATATTGAACTTGTACCGATTACGAATTTTGAAGAAAAGAAATTAGCATCAGCAAATGCTTCAAATCAAATTTCTTCTGATGATAACAGCTGGAAAGAAGCTTTTAAAGATCGCGATTATAAAAATCAGGCTCCGGCATATGTGTATCGTGGTAAGTTTGAATTAAGCAACAATTTAAGCACAAATACAGTTAATTTCTTTTACAAAAAAATAGGTACAGATGCAGTTGTTTTTGTAAACGGAAATAAAATTGCTGTAAGTGCAGAGGACGATCAAAAGTATGTTTTGAATAGCAATGTTTTAAAGCAGGGAACAAATACCATTCAGATTATTGCACCGCCTTTACAAAAAGTAAAAGACTGGGATGTGATGAATACCGATCCGGGAATTATTCAGGTGATTACACCGGCAGAAGCATGGAAAAGAAAACTTTTTAATGGATATGCTCAAATCATTATCCAAAAAGAGGAAAATGCTGCAGAAATAGCTTTATCGGCTACAGCCAATGGTTTAAATACAGGCACTTTAATTTTGAAAAAATAGTTTTAGGGTTCAGTTTTTTGCAGCGCATATAACTTGAAACATGAAACTAAACAAAACTAAAACAAGTAATCTTTGTTTGTTTGATTTTCATAACTTTGCAAAATGAATAATCAGACAGAAACTCAGAATTGCGATTTTACTTCAGATTTAAAGCTGAAAGGTTTTAAAGTGTATCAAATAAATGGAGATTTAAGCAAAATACCAGTTTACAGCCGTCGCGACTTTTATAAGATTTGTATCAATACCAGTAAAAGTATTATACAATATGCCGACCGCGGAATAGAAACCGACGGCACCATTCTGTTTTTTGGTAATCCCATTATTCCTTATTCATGGGAAACTGTTTCTGATCGATATGAAGGATATGCCTGTGTTTTTACAGAAGAATTTTTAAAAGCAAAAGATCGTTCCGATACACTTCATGAATCGCCTTTGTTTAAAATAGGAGGAACTCCAATTTTTTCTTTATGTGCTGAACAAAAGAACTTTATTGATTCTTTATTTCAAAAAATGATAAAAGAATATGAAACAGATTATGTTTTTAAAGACGATTTAATGCGAAGTTATATTAATCTGATTATCCATGAATCGATGAAAATGCAGCCTTCGGAAAACTTTTTCAAACATAAAAATGCTTCTTCGAGAATCACATCATTGTTTTTAGAGCTTTTAGAAAGACAATTTCCTGTTGAAACAAAAAATCAGCCATTAATCTTAAAAACACCTCAGGACTATGCTCAAAGTCTTTCGGTACATGTAAATCATTTAAATCGTTCGGTTAAAGAAATAACCGGAAAATCGACAACAGCACATATAACAGAAAGAATTATCGGAGAAGCAAAAGCACTACTGCAGCACACAGACTGGAGTATTGCTGATATTGGCTACTCACTCGGATTCGAATATCCAAGCTATTTTAATAATTATTTTAAAAGACTTACAGGAACAGTTCCGAAATCACTTCGAACGTAAATTGTTTCAATTTCATAATTTTTTGTTTGAATATTGTTATTTTCAAGAAGTATTGTTGCCCTAATTTTGCTTCTGAAATTACAATATAAATCATTTATCAGTTCTTAACAGACTAAATAATACTTCATAAAGCGGTTTCTAGCTTTCTTAAATTTAGTTTTCTGATTTTGATACTGTTAATTGATGTATAGTAATTTCAAATAAATTTAATCTCAAAAAAACAACTAAATTTATGTCAACAAATTATTCAGCTGTTATTGAAGAAGGAAAAGTCCCGAATACTTATATGACGGGTGACGTTTCCTATAAAAAACAAACCAGTGATATCCATCCGAAAAACACTCTGATTAAGGAAGTTACTTTTGAGCCTTGCGCAAGAAGTAATTGGCATAGCAACGCAGGTCTGCAGATGCTGATTGCAAAAGAAGGAACTGGATTTTATCAGGAAAGAGGATGCGCTGTCCGAAAACTTCAAAAAGATGAAGTTGTGACAATTTTGCCGGGAGTAGAACATTGGTATGGAGCTACGCCATTTGACAAGTTCTCGTATGTTGCCATTATCACAGAAATTGATAAAGGTCACGGAACCTGGTTAGAAAAAGTAACCGATGGAGAATATTATCTTTTAAGTAATGACTAAATTTTTTTAAGTTACTAAGAGACTAAGATTCTAAGTTTTTAAACTTGAAATCTGAAACTTCAAACAAACTAAAAGACAAAAACTATATGGAAACAAAAAACATAAAAGCCTTTGGCACAGAAGCTGCCGAAGCACCATTACAAGTATTAGATATCAAACGCCGTGCAGTACAGGCACATGATGTAGAAATTGAAATTTTATATTGCGGAATCTGTCATTCAGACCTTCATTCGGCCAGAAACGAATGGCATGGAACAATTTATCCGATAGTTCCGGGCCACGAAATTGTCGGACGAATTGTAAAAGTGGGAGAGCATGTTAAAAATTTCAAAGTTGGAGAACTTGCCGGAGTAGGCTGTATGGTTGATTCATGCAGGGAATGTGAACATTGTAAAAACGATTTGGAACAATTTTGTGACGAAGGAAGTATATTGACTTTTAATTCTCCGGATGCTCATTTAGGAGGGCAGACTTTCGGAGGCTATTCAGAAAGTATTGTTGTGGATGAAAACTATGTATTGCATATTTCAGACAAACTTGATCTTGCCGGAGTTGCTCCGTTGCTTTGTGCCGGAATCACAACTTATTCTCCATTGAAACACTGGAAAGTCGGCTCAGGACAAAAAGTGGGTATTGTAGGTATCGGCGGTTTAGGACACATGGGAATCAAATTAGCAAAAGCTATGGGGGCTCATGTGGTAGTTTTCACAACTTCATTGTCTAAAACTGAAGATGCAAAACGTTTGGGAGCTGATGAAGTAGTTTTATCTACAGATCCGGAACAGATGGAACAGCATGCGAGAAGTCTGCATTTTATTTTAGATTGTGTATCGGCAGAACATAATATTGATTCTTATCTAAATCTTTTAAAGGTTGATGGAAATATGGTTTTAGTTGGAGCACCAATGGAACCGCTTCCTGTAACATCTTTTAGTCTTATATTAGGGAGAAGAAGTTTTGCAGGTTCAATGATTGGAGGAATTGCAGAAACTCAGGAAATGCTCGATTTCTGTGCAGAACACAATATTACTGCGGATATTGAATTAATTGGCGTAAATGATGTTAATAATGCTTACGAAAGATTGTTAAAAGGAGATATCAAATATCGTTTTGTAATTGATATAGCTTCTTTAAAAAGCTAGCATATAGCAATTTATATATTATTTTTTTAAAGCTGTATCCTTTTTGGATACGGCTTTTTTTATGTTCAATACAGATAGGTTTAGCCCGTTATTCTTCAATCATAAATTTTGCATTATAGAAAAATCATGATTTGTAAGAAGTTTTATTGTTTCAAATTATAAAATGAAACAACTTGAAACGTTGTAAATAGTAATATTAGAGATTGTTATAGTTAAATTTGTTTAAATCGATAAAGATATTCCTGTTTGAATTTTTTTACGTTTTTTATGCTAATTGAATAAAATACCCTATCTTTGAGTATATAGTAAATGTTTTATTTTCAGGGTATTTATGTTTTTTTAACAATTGTTTAGTATGATTAAACCTTCATTTTAAGGTTTAGTAAGAATTCTATAATTTTCAGGTTAAACTAAAGTTAATTACTAATTTAATAAATGTCAAAAATGAATTTCAAAAAAAAGAATCTTCGTATAATTCCAATATTTTTATTGGGTTTGTTTTTCAGCTGTTCTCCAACAGTAAATGTTACAAAAGACTATGATCATTCAGTCAATTTTAGTGAATTCAAAACATTTACAGTTTATGATTTGAGAGCACAGGAAGGCCAGGTAAATCAACTGAACGTAGATCGTGTGGCAAAAGCTATTCGTGCCGAGATGACTGCAAAAGGTTTTACAGAATCCACAAGTAACCCTGATTTAAAAGTAAATGCTGTTTCTATCTTAAAAAACAAAACTTCGGTTACTGCAAATTCAAATTATTATGGTTACGGAGGTATGTACCGTCCTTACGGATATTGGGGAGGCGGTGGTATGATGGCCAGTGGTACTACTACATTTAATAGTTATGATTATGTTGACGGATCGTTAATTATTGATATTGTTTCTACAAAAACAGATAAGCTGGTTTGGCAGGGTATAGGCAATGCTGAAATTGACAGCAAGCCGGACAATCCTGAAGAATTTATAAATGGCGCGATCAAAAAAATTCTGGAAGGTTTTCCACCGGGCGCAGAAAAAAAATAGTTTAGTACAAAATAAAGTACACAAGGCAGTTATACTTATTTGTGTTTTTGCAAATAAGTATAAAGCCTTTGATAGTTCAAATTTCTTATATTTTAAATTGGGAAATATATTGTAAAATTAAGTTTCAAAGATATGCTGGATATTGTACTTTCTCTCTTCTTTTTTATAGCAGCAATTGTTGGATTTGCAACATCGTTTATGGTTCTCTTTTCGAAGAAAAACTATTCTAAAAGCTTTTTTTTAGGCTTGTTTCTTTTTAGTTTAGCTGTTGTAAGTGTTTATAATTTTTATTTATCTGCAAATATTTTTAAACAGTTTCCGGATCTGTTAATGATTACAAAATCCTTTATTTTTTTAGTAGCACCTTCTGCTTTTTTATATGTCAGAAGTGTTTTATTTTCAGACAGGATATTTAGAAAATACGACTGGCTGCATTTTTTACCCTTTATATTCTATTTTAGTTTAACTTTTATTGTATGGGTCGATAATTATATAAAGCTTCCTCTAGCAGAACATATATCAGTAAAAATAGACAATCCTTTTTCTATGTTGAGCCTTAGTATTTGGCTCATATATGCTTTTTGTCAGACAATGATGATTTTAAATTACGATTTAAAAAAAATTAAACTGAATCAGCTAGCCAAAATAAAAGTTTTCAGCTGGATCAGGCTTTACAATTTGATTATATTGTTTCTTTTTTCGGTACTATTTGTTCATTATTTTTTAATTAGCAAAATAGAAGGAGGAGATTTTGCATGTTATATTCTGATATCATCTGTTCTTATTTTTACAGTTGGGTGGCTTTATTTTAAGCCACAAATTTTTTATGATGACTCATTAGAGAGCTTTAACCTTATAAAAGAAAATTCCCAGTTAAATAAAACCGCTGAAAGTATAAATACTTTGTCATTGGTTAAAGAGTTAACACCTGATAAGAAAGAAGAGTATTTGATAATACTTCAAAATGTTTTCACAAATCAAAAATTGTTTTTGAAAAAGGATTTTGTAATTCGTGATTTATCTGATGCAACAGGAATCACTGTGCACCATCTTTCAAATTTAATTAATTCAGAATTTAATCTTCATTTTCAGGATTATGTAAATCTTAAAAGAATTGAATATTTTAATGAGAAAATCAATGATCCGGAATGGAAAGATCTTTCTTTGGAAGGCATGGCCTGGGGAGCGGGTTTTAAATCAAGAACCACTTGTTTCAGGGCTTTTATAAAACATACCGGAAAATCACCATCAGAATATTTTAAACTGATAAGAGGTAATACAGAAAAAACAAATGTTATTGTTTAAGAATCAAAGTTTTTGGAAATAAAGTTTGTTGGTTTTCAAATGCATTAATATGAAATCTTAAGATCTATTATGAAAAAAACAAAGTGTTTTCGAAAAACAACTCTCACAATTATTTTTTTTCTTTTGTCATTGAATGTGATGTTAGGACAAAAAGAGGGACGTGTTAGTTTAAAAGATTCTCTGGATGGAGCATTTGATTTGAGTAATTACATTATCTATGCGCATGGTTTTATTGTTGTCCCTACGATTATTACAGAACCCGCACTTGGCGGAATTGGAATAGCTGCCGTTCCTATTTTTCTTAAAAAACATGCTCCTGTAATTGATGAAAACGGTAAGAAACGTCACATAAACCCGGATATTACCGGAGGAATTGGAATGTACACAGGAAATAATAGCTGGCTTGCAGGAGGATTTCGCTCCAGTACCTTAATTAAGCCCAAAATTTTATATCGCGTGATGGCAGCATATGGAGATTTAAATTTATCTTTTTATGAAAATTTACCAAATGGTAATGATAAAGAATTTAAACTCAATTTTAAAACATCAATTTTTTATACGCAATGGTTAAAACAATTTAATAATGCAAAATGGAGTGCAGGCCCCCAGTATCTTCTTTTAAATTCTAAAATTTCATTACCTGACTTCAATGCAGAACTTCCACCTTCTTTTATGAAACCAGAAGATGTTAATAGTTTGGTAAGTCAGTTAGGAGGAGCTGTTCAGTTTGATGGGCGTGATAATATTTTTACACCCGATAAAGGAATTCGCATCCAATCAGATTTTTTCTGGTCTGATAATATGATCGGAAGTGATTATGACGGTTGGAGAGTCAATCTATCTGCAATAGGATATTATCATGTCGCTAAAAATTTAGTTGGAGGATTGAGACTTGAAGGTAAACAGGCATTTGGTGATACCCCTTTTTATCTTTTACCAGGAATTAATCTGAGAGGAGTTCCTGCGGCCAGATATATGGGGAAAACAAGTCTTGTTACCGAAACAGAGTTTAGATGGGACTTGTACAGAAGATGGAGTCTTATGGGATTTGGCGGTGTGGCCAGTGCTTTTAATGACTGGGATAAGGCATTTGCTAAACCTGTAGTTTATAATTATGGAACCGGTTTTAGGTATTTGATAGCTCGTAAATTCAAGTTAAGAATGGGAGTAGATGTGGCAAGAGGACCAGAAGAATGGGCTTATTACATTGTTTTTGGAAGTAACTGGATGCGATGAGAATCGCTTTTTGTACAATTAAAATGCCCTCAGAAGTTTAAATTTCTGAGGGCATTTTAATATTTTAAAGGCTATTTTTTTTCGTCTTCAGGCAAAATAACTTTGTTTTCAGAAGCCTCTTTTTCTGCTCGTCTTTTTGCTGCTTTTCCTTTGCCTATTGGTATTCCTGCTGTTAGATAAAATGACCTGTTATATTGTTTTGGGCTTGAATCTCCTTTCATCAGAGGAACTAAACCATAATAGTATTGAGCTGTGATGTTTAAACCATTTCCAACATTTAGATGATATCCTGTACCAAGGGCAATACCGGCATCAATAACGTGAATTTTGTCTCGAATGTTGTTTTTATAAGTTACATCGTCTCCATCAACTTCTTTGCTGAATTCATCAAAAGCTTTGGCTAATAGTCCGAATTGTGGGCCGGCTTTCAAGTAAATATTATTTTTAAACTGATATTTAATTAAAATGGGGACATTAAAATAACGAATTTCTCTGTCGATAGTACCTCCTTCAAATGTGTTGTCTAAATCCTCATTCTCTAAAGAATACACAGGAATGCCTTTGGCGCCCATTGGCGATTTAACTATTACTCCCGTATTGATCATCCAGGCAGGGTTATTTTTGGATTTAAAATCAAAATAAAAACCCAGATTAAAACCTAAGTTTGTCCCAGATGTTTCCTGATTGGAAATGGTCGAAAAATTAGCTCCGCCTTCTAAACCGAATTCCAAAAAAGGAGAATTAAGTTTGTCTCCAAAGAGCAGCGAAATCAAAACCTGCGAATGTGCTGTAGCAGCACAAAAGAAAGCAACGCTGAGTAAAAACTTTTTCATGAGCATATATTAAAGTCCAAAACGGTACTGAAGGCTTCCTAATACCTGTGTGCGGCTGGCTAAGAAACCACATTCTGCACGAAACATAAAATGCTTATTGAATTGATATTGAGATCCCACAATAAAATTCCACATGTCTTTTGGCCTTTTTTGAAGAGAGTATTGTACAGATGAATTTCCAACAGTACTCAATGCTCCGTCTAAAGTAGCAAAAAAATTGCCTGCACGTTCTAAAGCTCTGTTTGCTATATCATATTTGGCAACATTCACAGGATTTTTTTGCTCAGCTGGTGTCAGACCACTCCACCAGTCATCAACTTTTATTTGACTTTCTCCTACTTTTGCAATACCATCATCTACTTTTTGCTGCGCATTGTCCACATTTATAAAATCAGATAAAGGCAAGTCTCCGTTTGTATCTCCTGAAATATGTACTCTAAATCCTCCAACCCAAACAGCAATGTTTTCATCAGGTTTGTTGAATTTAAAAGTTTTACCTAATCTTGGACCAAAGACATAAGAAAAAGCAGGTTTATCAAGAGAACTGATATCTGTCCATGCCATATTCATATCAAGGGCGAGCCAGCCTCCGCCAATTCCAATTGTAGGAGTCATACCCAGACCAAATGTTGTAGCATTAAAATTGGCCTGAGTGCTAAAACTTGTAATTTCAGACCAGTTGTTGTCTGCTGGATCAGGTAGCCAGATTCCGGCATTAATTTTAGTAGAGGTATTTGCTTTTCCGAAGATTCCGTAAACATTTAAAAAAGGAAGAAGCCAAATATCTGGTCTAATGGTTAGTGCACTTGCTTCGACATAGGATTTTTTAAATCGAACAATTTCATCCAGATTGTATTTTGGTCCGCCATTAAAACCTATTTCCAGATTATTAATAATAATTTCAGATTTTTGCCAAAACCAGTTTACTGAAACACCCGCGGAGTAAGGAAGTTTATAACCTTTTTGAGCGACTTTTTCTCCCCATATAGGTAAAATGTATGGATATTCTTTTACTTTGAGACTGTCTTTAAGCTCCTCATTTTTTTTACCAACTATTTTATCGGTATACACCTGTGCAAAGGTTTGAAAAGTTAAAAGGAAAAAAACGAAAAACATCAATTTACTTACTTTCATAGGGTTTCTTTTTTTAATGAATATTCTACAAACGGCATGTATTCTGAGAAAATGTAATTTTCTTATTTTGAGAACGTTGAAAATATTTATGCTCTGTGTATGCTAAAATTACGTTAAAAAAACCTATTAAAAAAAATGTTTTTTTGATTTTATTTTGAAATAATTAAAAAAAAGAAAGAATTATAAATATTAGTATATAAGTAATTGTTGTACAGTTGTTTATGTTTTTTGTTGTTCTTGGACTTCATTAGTGTCAGTTTCAATTTTTTTGATTTCAACCTTTTCTTTTTTAATAGCCTGCCGTAATAAGGCAAAAAAACTCATGTAGATATTTGCTACAAAAACGAGTGCGAAACCTGCAATGATATATCCTCTCCAGTCTGTTAATAGGAGTTTGAAGTCTGAAAAGAATAGAAAAAAAAGGGTAATGTAGTGACTAAAACAGTATTCGCAGGTAAAAAGATAAAAAAACTTCCTTTTTAATAATTTCTTGTCGTTTTGCGAATGATTCACACACCATTCCCTTGGCTCACGAAATACTTCTTCGTGAGTAACAGTCCAGCTGACACATGCAATAGGAATGGCAAGGGTAAATAACCAAAGGATTTGTGTTGTTAGATCCATTTATCGTCCTTAAATTTAGTTAATAAATGTAAGAACGATATAATAGACTTATTTATATAATTTTAAGGATTTAATTATATAATTTGGGTGTTGCTTTCTAAAAAATCACGAAACCACATCCCGGATTGTTTAATGGTTCTTTTTTGAGTTTCAAAATCAATATGTACCAATCCGAATCTTGCATTGTAACCTTCTGCCCATTCAAAATTATCTGTAAGACTCCAAACAAAATAGCCGTCTATTTTACAGCCTTCCTGTTTTGCTTTAAGTAATTGTTCCAAATGATCTTGTATATAATGAGTTCGTTTAATATCATATACTTTTCCGTTTGTAACAATGTCAGGAAAGGCAGCGCCATTTTCGGTAATTATGAGTTTCTTAATTTCTTCATAAGAATTAAATTTTTGAAGAATATGATAAAGAGCAGGTGGATAAATTTCCCAGCCCATTTCAGTAGATATAACGTTTCTTTTTTCCGCACTTACTAATTCGGCACCAATATACGGAGTAAGCAGTGATGATTTAACGATTTCACGGGTATAGCACTGAAGACCTATAAAATCAAAGTCAAAAGCTAGATTATTAAGATCATCTTCCTGAATGTAATTATTGAGTTTTTTGAGTACCGGAAGATCCTTCTGAGGATATCCACGGCCTAAAATGGGTTCAATAAAAGTCCTGTTTAATAAGGTATCAACCCGTTTTGCCGCCTGAACATCTGCAGGTTTATCAGAGAATGGTTCAATATGAGTACATGAAAACGTTGTACCTATATTAGCATCAGGAATATGTTGCCTTAGTTTTTTTGCGCCGGCTGCTGTTGCTAAAGTTACATGATGAATGGCTTTCAAATAATTCGTGATACCTTTTTTTCCGGGAGCGTGAATACCAAGAAAATATCCTGCACCTGTAAAAACAGAGGGTTCGTTTATTACCATCCAGTTTTTGACACGATCACCAAAATGTCGGGCACATACTTCTGCGTAATCAGAAAACCATGATGCACATTCCCGATTAGTCCAGCCGCCTTTTACTTCAAGTGCATGTGGCAAATCCCAGTGGTAAAGTGTTACCCAGGGTTCTATATTGCATTCCAGTAAAAAATCGATTATTTTATTATAGTAATCTATTCCGGCTTGATTTACAGGATACTGACCATTAGGCATTATACGCGACCAGCTAATAGAAAACCTGAAATTCGGAATATTTAGTTCGCGGATTAAATGTATGTCATCTTTATAACAATTATAAAAATCACAAGCATTTATGGCATGATGACCATTTTTTATCTTGCCTTTTTGTTTAGTAAAAACATCCCAGATTGAAGGCCCTTTTCCGTCTGCATCATGTGCACCTTCTATTTGAAAAGCAGCAGTCGAAACGCCCCATAAAAAATCTGAACCAAATTGGTTCTTATTTAAAAATGACTTCTCTCTTTTATTCATTCAGATGTATTTTCTTTTATATTATTTTGAAAATTAATGAATAAATGAAGAGTGCATTGCTCTTAGAAAAAGCCATTCTTTGAATGAAACAAGAAATTTTAAGCTGAAGAATTTCATAATATTTGTTTTATTCAAAATAAGAAAACAAATATAAATCTATAGTAACTTAAATGTTATCAAATAGTTAACTGATTCGTTTTATTTCATAAGTTCAGTTTTGAAAGATTTGTCCTCAGGAAATAAAACACTATTCAGATGCGTATCTCTGTCATACACATCAGGAAAAAAATTGATCTGACCTTCTCTGTCTACCCATGCAGTAAAATAGCCGATGTATATCGGGACTTTTGTAGTAAGCTTACAAGTGGTTTCTTTTTCTCCGCTCATCGCATTATTAATTTTTTCTACTGGCCAGTCTTTATACTCTTTCAGCATAGAAATTGCCAGTTCTTTGGCTTTCATGACATTGATACATCCATGACTAAAAATACGCTTTTCGAAAGTAAAAAGGCTTTTGGCAGGTGAATCATGTAAATAAATATCATTTGGATTTGGAAACATAAATTTTACGAGTCCTAAGGAATTTTTTGGGCCAGGTTTCTGTCTGACTCTCCCATTATTCCATTCCAAATTATTTTCGGTCAAATAATTTTTATCTGCAGCTATTTTCAGTTTCAATTCATTTTGAATAATACTGGTTGGGACATACCAATAAGGACTAAAGACGATTCGGTCTATCTGACCGCTAAAAATTACCGTTTTGGTCAACGGAGTGCCAATAAAGACATTAGATTCAATTTCAAAATTACCGTCTCTGACATAATAAAGCATAAATGAAGGGATATTTACCATCACATATTCATGACCTTTTTCTAATGATGGCGGAATCCAGCGGCAGCGCTCCATATTGAGCATAAGCGTTTTTATCCGGTCACTTATTGGCTCATTTAGCTGGTCAATGTGGTCTTTGGTAATTTTATAATTAAGTGTGAGTCCATATCTTTTTTTATATTTTAATACCCCGGCCATTAATTCTTCGTCATAAACATTACTTTTAGAATCATTGGTGAGATCGCCGATAACAGCTAGTCTTTGTCGGATTTGCGCAACAGTACTTGAAGTATCAAAAGGTTTTAATTCTTTGTATGGTGAATCTGTAGTTATAGGTGTCCATGTATTATTTTTTTCGATTGCCCTGTATTTTTTTAAAACCTCATGTAATTTATAGTACTGACTAAAAAGAACCTGATTATTTTTGTTAAGCAGTTTAGGATTAACAATTAAAGAATCCAGTAAAGCGGCATAAGCGATTTTTTTCTTCGGTAAAAACCACTCCAGATTGTTAACCGTTTTTGCGTCAAGGCCTTCGTAAACACTCTTCGCATAAATAATGTACATACTGCTCAGTAGTAGTTCTGTATCGGTTTCAGAGATGTTTTCTTCGGGGCTTTCATCAAAAATTTCATCAATTTTGGTTTTATAAGGCAAGCTGATTTCAACACCTTCATCACCAATCATATTTAGTTTATGATACAGTAAATATCCTAATTCATTTATTTCATTGGACTCGTACCAAATTGACTGATAAGCTTTGTCTTTATAGAGTGCAACGACTTCGTTTTGATACTTTTTTAAACTGGAATATTTTTTAAAAAACGCAGCTAAAATACCATCGTTAACGATTGGTGTTTCATAGATATATTCTAAAGTATTTGCATTTTTATCTGAAAAATTACTTCTGGAAATTACACAAGGCCCAATTAATAAAAAAATCGCTAAGGCTGAAGAAAATGTAAAGTTTTTCATTTTTTCTAATTTTGGAAGGACAAAACAATTAAGAAGAAATTATTGAATGATAATCTGGTCTTTAATTTGATAGTTAAATTTAAGAAAAATAAGATAAAGTGCTACTGCTTAAATGGTTAAATATTTTTTTTTAAAAATTATCTGAAGATTTTTTTGCATTTAACTTTTATTAACAGTAGTCAAAGCTTCATTAATTTATATTTGTAAGACAAAAAATATAAAAGTTCAAAATATATGACAGTGCGTGTTTTTAAGATATTTGCTTTTCTTTTTCTGACTTTTTCAGTTACGGCTTACAGTCAAAATGTAAAACTGCTTAATATCGATCAGTTAGACGAAAGAATAAAAACCGGAAAAGACAGTACTTATGTTGTGAACTTTTGGGCAACATGGTGCGCTCCGTGCATTAAGGAACTCCCTCATTTTGAAAAACTGGGTGCCGAATATAAATCAGACAAACTGGTTGTATTATTGATTAGTGTTGATTTCAAATCAAAACTGAGTTCTGCCGTAGTACCTTTTGTTAAAAGAAAAAACCTTAAAAATGAAGTTTTTTTACTAAACGAAAGCAGCCCACAGGAATATATTGACCGAATTGATCCTTCATGGTCTGGCAGTATTCCGGCAACTATTTTTATTAAAGGAGACAAACGAAAATTTGTCGAAAGTGAATTTACCTACGAACAATTATTAACTGAATATAAAAAACTGTAAATCTATTAATTATGAAAAAAATAATTCTTTTGCTAATGCTGGCATTTTCTGCCTTCTTTTCTCAGGCCCAAACAGTAACGCTTAAAGCCGGAGATGCTGCTCCTGATTTTAAACTGAAAAATGTAGACAATAAAGAAGTTTCTTTTGCAAGTTTCCCAAAAGCAAAAGGTTTTATTGTTGTTTTTACCTGCAACACCTGTCCGTATGCGGTTGCGTATGAGCAGAGAATTATCGATTTAGACAATAAATTCAGACCTCAGGGATATCCTGTAATAGCTATAAATCCAAATGATCCTGAAGCTCAGCCAGAAGATACTTTTGTAAAAATGCAGGATTTAGCAAAGCAAAAAAAATATCCTTTCCCTTATTTATTTGATGCAGGACAAAAAGTGACAGACCAGTTTGGAGCAAAACGTACGCCACATATCTTTATTGTTTCTAAAACTGCGAAAGGAAATGTTGTAGAATATGTTGGGGCGATTGATAATGATCCTGAAGGAACTAAAACAGAAAAAATAAAATATGCCGAAGATGTAATTACGTCATTAAAAAACAATCAAAAACCGGCTATTACTCAGACAAAAGAAATTGGCTGTACAGTAAAAAGAAAAGCAAAAGCTTAAATTTTAATCAGCCTAAAAAACAAAAGCGTCTCAATAATCGGGACGCTTTTGTTTTTATAAACTTTTCAGTTTTTTCATGAAGACCGGAAAAACTTCGTTTAACTCATCAAACAGTGGATTTTTACGGTATTTAAGTTTTATTTCGCTGAATAATTTTAGTCCAATTGCAAACTGAGTTGCTTCAGACGGATCCTGAAATAAGTTTTTGTCTTTCATTTTTTGGATAATTCCAAAAATTTCGTCGTGATTGCTAAATTCTATTCCCAGTTCTTTTGGGGGTTCTGTCTCGCCATTTGCATATTCCTTAAGACTTAAAGTCAGGTAATATTTGTTTGATTTTTTTTCCATGATAATCTAATTTTTTTTATTTTAACCATCTGTCTACAATGGTTTTAAAGGCTTCCTTGTATTGCTCACCAACCGTAATTTCTGTTTTACCTATTAAAATAGAATTTTTAGTAATGGCGTTTATTTTGTCCAGAGAGACAATAAACGAGCGGTGAATTCTCATAAATTTTGATGACGGTAATTTTTCTTCTAATGCTTTTAATGAAATAAGAGAGAGGACCGTTTTTTGAGAATCAATAAGATGCACCTTTACGTAGTCTTTTAAACTTTCGATATATAAAACATCTTTCAAAGAAATTCGTACCCACTGATATTCAACTTTTAAGAAAAAGAACTCATCATCGGCAGCAATAGGCTGGTAGTGATTAGAAGACTCTTCGGATATTTGGAGTACTTTATTGGCAGCACGTAAAAATTCTTCGTAACTAAACGGTTTTAAAAGATAATCTACTGCATTTACTTTGTAGCCTTCTATTGCATAATGATTGTAAGCGGTTGTAAAAACGATTTTTGGCGTTGGTCCCTGATGTTCCTGTAAAAGTCTTGCCAGTTCCATTCCGGTAAGATTGGGCATATTGATATCGAGGAAGACAAGATCAGGCTGTTTTTCTCTGATTAAACCCATTGCTTCAACGGCATTATCGCAGCTTGCTGTCAGTTCCAAAAAAGGAGTCTGGGCAATAAAGGTTTCTACAAGTTTTAATGCGAGAGGTTCGTCATCGACTGCTATACATTTTAATACCATGATTATGCTAAGTTTAATTCCAGTTTTACATTGTATTTACCATTTTGAGCAATACCGGCTTGTAAGGTGTGTTTGTGCGGATAAATTAAGTGAAGTCTTCGTTTGGTATTGGTCAAACCGATTCCGCCAACATCTGATACGGCAGATTTTTCGAAATAGGTATTTTCTACCTCAAATTCAAGATTGCTTCCGTTTTGTCTGAGTTTAATGTGAATTTCACTTTTGTCAGTCGCATGAATTCCGTGCTTAAATGCATTTTCTACTAAAGGTAATAATAACATCGGAACAATTGGGTAATCGTGTATTTTTTCGGGAATGTCTGTTGTAATCGTTAATTTGCTATTGGCCCGAAGTTTCATCAGAGCTATGAAATCCTTCATAAAATCAGCTTCTTTGAGCAATGTGGTAGTTTCTTCGGTACTGTAAAGCAGGTATCGCATCATTCGGCTTAACGTATGAAGTGCATTTCTCGAATCTTCAATATCAGTATAAGTAAGCGAATAAATACTGTTTAGTGAATTGAAAAAGAAGTGCGGATTGATCTGTGCCTTGAGCATTGCCAGTTCGGCCATGGTTTTGTCCTGTTCCAGTTTTTGTTTGTGCTGTGCGGCTTTTTGCCAGTATTGAAGCATAGACCAGCTGGTGCTGATTCCTAAAACCAAGAGGGTAAGGGTAAGAACATAATTGTCAAAATAAGGATTTCGGTATTTTTTGAATCCTAAAACTTCGCTGATTTTATTATGGAGATCAGTTTCTGAAGTGTAGAGGAATGCGATAATCTGCATCACAAAAATGGCGAGAAATGCCCAAAGCAAAAAGGGGGATGTATTGTTCTTTATAATGGTTCCCGGAACTACAATTTTAGCATTAGCATAAAAAACAATAATAAGCAAAATCAGTATGATCATCTGCCAAAGCCAGAATTCAAAAGGCAAAACAACATTCCACGCTAAAGGAATGTAAAACAGCATGATAAACCCCAACAATAACCAACCCAGAATGTGGATTCCGGTAAATAAATAAGGTCTGTAAATGTTTGTAGCCATAATGAATTGTCGTTATTTAATGACAATATTACACTTTATTTAAATACGATAAAGGAGCAATCGCCCAAAATGGGTTTACAGCCTTTAAAAACCTTTTTAGAGCCGATGATTTTAGAATTAAACACTTGTTTAATTTTTACAAAATATCCATCGGGTGTGAGGTTGTCTCTATCGATTGTCTTTTGCTGTTCGTCTATTGTAAATTTTTTGTGTATTCTATTTTAGTTCTTTTGCTTAGAAATAAATAGATAATTACACATTTTGACAATGAATAAGCAATCATTTTTAAGCATTTTAGCAGCGTCTTTTGTTATCGTTTCATGCGGTAAGAAAGATGATAAATCGGCTCAGGCCGGAGGGGCGCCACAAATTAAAGAGTATAAAACGCTGACATTACAGCCTGAATCTGCCACTTTATACAGTGATTATCCTGCGAGTATTCAGGGACAGCAGAACATAGAAATCCGTCCGAGAGTTGAAGGTTATATCGATAAAATATTTGTAGATGAAGGTGCCGTGGTAAAAGCAGGTCAGCCTTTGTTTAAAATCAGCGCTCCGGAATATGAACAGCAGGTTCGTACGGCAACTGCCAGTATTAAAAGTGCTCAGGCAGAAGTTAGCGCCGCAAAACTGGCGGTCAACAAAGTGAGACCTTTGGTAGAAAAAGGAATCATCAGTAAATACGATTTAGAGTCGGCACAATATACGTATGAATCGGCTATGGCAACTTTGGCTCAGGCAAATGCCAGTCTGGTAAATGCCAAAACCAATTTAGGATACACTACTGTAACAAGTCCGGTTAACGGTGTTGTTGGTTCAATTCCGTTTCGTTTAGGAAGTTTGGTTGGTTCTAATACTGCAGATCCGTTGACAACAGTTTCCAGTATAGGAAATGTGTATGCTTACTTCGCTATCAATGAAAAAAAACTTCTGGATTTTACACAGAGTTCATCTCCAGGTTCGACATTGGCTCAAAAAATTCAAAATATGCCTGCGGTTTCCCTTGTGCTTTCTGACGGTTCAGCTTATCCTGAAAAAGGGCGTGTTGAAACAGTAAATGGTTTAATCAATACAGAAACGGGTTCGGTTACTTTCAGAGCGCGTTTTGCAAATCCAAGAAGTATTATCAGAAGCGGAAGCAGTACAACTGTCAGAATTCCGAATGAAGTCAAAGGTGGTCTGATTATTCCTCAAAGCGCTACTTACGAGCTTCAGGATAAATTATTTGCAGTAGTTGTTGGAAAAGATGGGAAAACAAAAAGTACCAATATTACTATTTTGGATAACAATGCAGGAAATTATTATGTCGTAACACAAGGCTTGAATGCAGGTGATCAAATTGTTCTGGAAGGAGTGGCAACACTGAAAGACGGAACAGAAATTAAAGCTCAAAATCAAAGCGCTGATAAAGTTTACGCAGATTTAAAATAAGAAACACATGTTTAAAAAATTTATACAACGACCTGTACTCTCGACGGTAATATCTGTTATTATCGTTATTTTAGGTGTTTTAGGCCTAATTGAGTTACCTATATCGCAGTATCCGGATATTGCCCCGCCAACTGTAAACGTTTCTGCAAGTTACACGGGTGCCAATGCAGATGTGGTACTAAAAAGTATTGTGATTCCACTGGAAGAACAAATTAATGGTGTAGAAAACATGACTTACATGACTTCTAGTGCCACAAACGACGGAAATGCTTCTATAAAAATCTATTTTAAAGTTGGTACAAACCCCGATTTAGCAGCGGTAAATGTTCAGAACAGGGTTTCAAGAGCTACAAGTTTATTGCCTGTAGAGGTTACTCAGGCTGGGGTTACAGTAACAAAAAGCCAGAGTAGTAACTTATTGATTTTCTCTTTGTACAGTGATGATAAAACCTACGATCAGACGTTTCTTCAGAATTATGCTAAAATTAATCTTGTTCCACAAATTCAGCGTGTAGTTGGAGTAGGTGATGTAACTGTTTTTGGGGCAAAAGATTACTCCATGCGAATCTGGCTAAAACCGGATGTAATGCAGCAATATAAATTGATCCCGAGCGATATTTCGGCTGCGCTGGCAGAACAAAATATTGAAGCTGCACCAGGTAAATTTGGTGAAAACGGAAATCAGGCTTTTCAATATGTAATTAAATACAAAGGACGTCTGACCAGTGCCAATGAATTTGAAGATATTGTTATAAAATCGGTTGGGAACGGACAAATGCTTCGTCTTAAGGATATTGCCAAAGTTGAGTTAGGTTCTCTTAGTTATTCTTCAACAATTAAAACAAACGGTGTAGAATCGGCTGCAATGGCCATTAGCCAGACTCCGGGATCTAATGCGCGTGATGTAATCATCAATTCTAAAAAACTGATTGAAGAAGCAGCAAAAAGTTTTCCAAAAGGAATGAAATATACTGTTCTGGTAGATGTTAATGAAAATCTGGATGCCTCAATTGAAAAAGTAATTCATACGCTGATTGAAGCTTTTATTCTGGTTTTCATCGTGGTGTTTATTTTCCTTCAGGATTTCAGATCGACGTTAATTCCGGCCATTGCGGTTCCGGTTGCGATTGTAGGAACATTTTTCTTCCTGAATTTATTCGGATTTACGATCAACTTATTGACGCTTTTTGCGATGGTACTAGCCATTGGTATTGTCGTCGATGATGCCATTGTCGTCGTCGAAGCGGTACATGCCAAACTGGATCACGGTTACAAATCGGCTAAAAAAGCGACCATTCATGCAATGGATGAAATTTCGGGAGCAATTATTTCGATTACACTTGTAATGGCTGCTGTATTTATTCCGGTAACCTTTATTAATGGATCGACAGGGGTTTTCTACAAACAATTTGGTATTACTCTTGCCGTAGCGATTATTCTTTCTGCCGTTAATGCCTTGACACTGAGTCCGGCTTTATGTGCGCTTTTACTGAAACCACATGCAGACGATCATAAACATAAAAGTTATTTACAGCGTTTTTATACTTCATTTAACGTTGCATTTGATAACGTAACCGAAAGATATAAGCGATCTGTAAGTTTCCTTTCTGTAAAAAAATGGATAGCACTGGCTTCTATTGTGGTTTCTGGTATAGCATTAGTTTATATGATGAAAACTACGCCATCAGCTTTCGTGCCCTCAGAGGATCAGGGAACTGTTTTCGCAAATATTAGTTTGCCGCCATCAGCTTCTATGGAGCGTTCTGATATAATTGCGAAGAGAGTTGATAGTATTGCTAAAACAATTCCGGGAGTTAAAAATACACTTCGTATTGTAGGACAGAACTTTACAGCCGGAGCAGGAAGTGCTTACAGTATGGTTATTGTAAAGTTAAAACCATGGAATGAACGTGATTTGAGTGTTGATGATGTTATTGGGCAATTGTTTGCCAAAACCAGCGGAATTCGTGAAGCGAATATTTTCTTCATTTCACCGCCAACGATTCAGGGTTTCGGACAAAGTGGTGGATTTGAATTTCAATTACAGGACAAAGGAGGTCATACAACAGCTGAATTTTATAAAGTTAATAATGAATTCTTAGCCAAATTAGCTGAGCGTCCGGAGATACAATATGCTACAACGCCTTTTAACCCTGGTTTCCCTCAATACATGATGGATATTAATTTAGCGAAAGCGAAAGATGCAGGGGTTTCAGTAAATACAATTCTGTCAACTATGCAGGGGTATTACGGAGGATTGTATGCTTCGAATTTCAATAAATTCGGGAAACAATACCGCGTCATGATTCAGGCTTCTCCGGAGTTTAGAACAAATACTCAGGGTCTGAATAAAATATTCGTTCGTAATGCAGCCGGAAATATGGCACCGATTACAGAGTTTGTAAACATGACCAGAGTTTTTGGACCTGAGTCAATTTCGAGATTTAACTTGTTTACTTCTATTTCGATTACAGGAGCACCAAAACCGGGTTACAGTTCAGGAGATGCTATTAAAGCGATTCAGGAAGTAGCAGCAGAAAATCTTCCGGCAGGTTATGGTTATGAGTTTTCAGGTTTAACACGTGAGGAATTAGCTTCTGGAAGTGAAACAATTTTTATTTTTATTCTGTGTCTGGTATTTGTTTACTTCTTACTGAGTGCACAATATGAAAGCTATATTTTGCCTTTTGCCGTATTATTTTCAATTCCGTTTGGATTGGCGGGAGCTTATTTATTTTCGATTATTTTCAAACTGAACAGTAGCATCTATTTACAGATTTCCTTAATCATGCTGATTGGACTTCTCGCAAAGAATGGTATTTTGATTGTTGAATTTGCTCTGGACAGAAGACGAAAAGGACTGCCGATTGTGCAGGCTGCAATTGAAGGAGCTGTGGCACGTTTACGACCAATTTTGATGACTTCGTTTGCCTTTATCCTCGGACTTGTTCCGTTAATGTTTGCCTCAGGTGCGGGAGCTGTCGGAAACAAATCAATTGGTACCGGAGCAGTTGGAGGAATGTTGATCGGAACCATTCTGGGAGTATTTGTGATTCCGGTTTTGTTTATCATTTTCCAGACCTTACAGGAAAAGGTGAGTGGTCCGGCAAAGGATGGTTACGACGATGACGAAGATGACGAGGAAATTCATTTATTAGAAGCTCACAAAGAGTAAAATTTAATTCAAAAGAAATGACAAATAGTTCAAATAAATATATCTTACTGGTAATGACGGCCGCGCTTTTAAGTGCGTGCTCGGTTACCAAAAAGTACGAACGCCCCACAACTTTAAAAACAGATCAATTGTACAGAGATCAGGCTTCTACCGATTCAACTACGATAGCCGATATGCCGTGGCAAAGTGTTTTTAAAGATGAAAAACTAAATGCATTAATTCAAAAAGGCTTAGATAATAATCTGAATTTAAAAAATGCCATAGAGAATATTGTTCAGGCACAGGCTTCATTGCGTCAGAGTAAACTGGCCTATTACCCAACATTACAACTGGATGCAAATGTAACCAGAAACAAGCAGTCACAGGCAGGACTAAATTTTCCTGCCGGAATCAATATCAATACGCTTACTACAACCTACAAATTAGGTTTAAGCACTTCCTGGGAAGCTGATATCTGGGGAAAACTAAGCAGTTCCAAAAGAGCAGCTCTGGCAACATATTTGGCTTCGGATGCAGCAAAACAAGCAGTTCAGACTCAGTTAATTGCTGATATCGCTAATAATTATTTCCGATTACTGGCTTATGACAGACAATTGGCTATAACGCAGGAAACATTAGAAAGCCGTATTAAAAATGTTGAAACAATTAAAGATTTAAAAGAAGGAGCCATTGTAACTGGTGCAGCTGTGGTACAAAGTGAAGCCAATCAGCATGCAGCAGAAGTTTTGATTCCGGATTTGAAGCAAAGCATCCGTGAAACTGAAAATGCCATCAATATTTTATTAGGACAGGCTCCCGGACCAATTGACAGAGGAGTTTTAGGAACACAGATTATTCCTGAAAACCTAGCTATTGGTATGCCTTCTCAATTATTGCAAAATCGTCCGGATGTACGTCAGGCCGAATTTAATTTCAGAGTGGCTTTCGAATCGACTAATTTGGCTAAGACCTACTTTTATCCAAGTCTGACGCTTACTGCAAGCGGTGGCTTTTCGAATTTAGAATTAAAAGACTTTTTTACAAATTCTATTTTTTATTCGATAATTGGAGGATTAACGCAGCCGTTATTCAATCAGGGAGTTAATAAAATGCGACTCACAACTGCCCAGTCTCAGCAATTGCAGGCGTATAATAACTTTCAGCAAAGTTTATTAACGGCTGGTCAGGAAGTTTCAAATGCTTTATATACCTATCAAATGGCTGTTGAAAAAGAAGATTCGAGAACCAAACAAATCGAAGCCTTAATCAAAGCCGTAGATTATACAAAACAACTTTTAGAGTACAGTTCTGCTACGAATTATACGGATGTATTAACTTCAGAACAAAACCTTTTGGCTGCTCAACTGAGCGGAGTTAACGATAATTTACAGAAACTTCAGGCTGTTGTCGATTTGTACAGAGCTTTAGGCGGTGGCTGGAAATAAAACAAAATGATTGTTGATTGATTTGTTGAATAGAAGGACGCCTCAGTTATTTGAGGCGTTCTTTTTTGAAATGTAGATCGTCTAAAAAATGCTTTTCGTCGATTTTTTTTGCTGTTTGGTATAGTTAAGATGAAAAAGTTACATATTGGCACTACTTTAGATTAATCTTTAATGAAATTAATTTTTAAAAACAAAAAATATGAAAAAGTTAGTATTTGCCTTAGCACTTTTTATGAGCGTAATGGCGCATTCACAGGTTTCCGTTAATGTAAATATTGGTACACCTCCAAATTGGGGACCAGTAGGTTATGACAACAGCAGGTATTACTATTTACCGGATATTGATATCTATTATGATGTAACAGAAAGCCAATATATCTATTTTAATAATGGAGTATGGATTCGTGAAAGAAGAGTACCGTCCAGATACAGAAATTATGATTTTTATTCAGGCTATAAAGTGGTTTTAAATGATTACAGAGGAAGCAAACCTTATAGTTACCATTCTAAACACAGAGCGGCTTATCCGAAAGGATATGTAGGGAAACCTCAAAAAAACAGAGGTCCAAAACCAGATAAAAATTACAAGTCTGAAGGAAAACAAAAGTCGAACGGACATGATAATGGAAATGGTAAGGGAAAAGGGAACTCTAAAAATGATCAAAACCACTCACATGGTAATGGTAAACATTAATTAAAATTTGTTTAATAAAGAAACGCCTCAGTAATTGAGGCGTTTTTGTTTTTTATATATTAAAACTAATTAAGCTGAAAAAGTCAATCCTTTTGATTTAAAATTACGAAACAAAACCTGACGCGCACTGCTGACAGTTTCTTCAGTACGATAAATACTGCACCAGAATTTTACGAGAATTTTATATTTTTCTTCAGAAATAGCACTGTAATAGATTTGCGGCATTTTCTCCATGTTAATTAAAGATACATTTTCCAGAGCCTCCATTATGGTAGAGTTGATGTCTTCGGGAGTGGTGTTACCGCTAATTTCTACTGAAATTTCAACCAGTTTAAAATTGTCAGTGTAAGTCCAGTTTGTGATGTTTTGTGACAATAAATTTCCATTCGGAATTATAATTTCGGCACCGTTTGGGGCGTTGATTTTTGTAGTTCGCAATCCCATCGATTTTACTCTTCCTGATTCATCACTTATTTCAATAACATCGCCCACCTGAATGGGTTTGTCAAAAATTAAAATGACGCCCGACACAAAATTATTCACCACATTTTGAAGTCCGAGTCCAACTCCAACTCCTAACGCCCCTAACAGAATACTCAGTTTGTCCAAAGGCATTCCGGATGCTGCAACTGCCAAAAGATAACCGCCAATTAACACCAGGAGTCTAGTGATTAGTAATTTGGAATGCTGTCTTTTATTGATGTTTTCTTCATTCTCATCATCAATTTCCCCAAAAAAGTAAGCCACATATTTTTGAAGCAAATGGGCGATCCAGATAATGATGAAAAAGAGTACAATATTTCCTAAAGTAAAAGTAATGCTTCCAATTGTATTTGGATGGTTTAATAATCTTCCAAATGAAGAACGCAGCGACTCCCAGATATTTAAATTGGAAGCAATAACTACCAGCCACATGTAGCTAATTACAATAATAAATGGCTTTTTTAGTGTATCTGACAAGCTTTCATGGTCAAATATTTTTTCGAAACCGCGTTTGATTCGGGTCGTATATATTTGAAGAATAATAATTTCTAAAATGATTTTCAAAAGGACACTCAATGCTACAATCTGCGTAAGTGAAATAAAAGCGGTTAAGCTCAGCATGTTCGAAAGCGATACTCTTCCAAAAAGATTATAAAGTATGGATAAACCATTTAATCCAATAAAAATAATGCTCGCCCATTTAAAGAAACCTTTAATATATAATTGATCTTTGAGGCTTTTAATCTGAACCAGACCATAGCGGATTCCTAAAATATTGATGATAATAAAGGCACATCGCTGTAGAAATCCAATTTCTATAAACAGATCCAGAAAACAAAGTATGAAAAACAATCCTAAAAGAAAAATCCAGTTTTTCATGGAAACCTTTGACCACTGATTTTTGAAAAGTACAGTCAGGAATCCAAGCAGTAATAGCTGAAGCAATTCTAAAAACAGAGCAGGGGCATACAAATTGCTGACAACGGCAATGCTAAGTCCGATTACGCCAACAGGAACTATGACACCTCTGTTTAAATATTTAAACTTAAAATGCGAAAGAGTATCAGTGTATCCGTTGGTTTTCAGATATTTTAAATTGCGTGAAATATACCAGCCTAAAAGCCCCATAAAAAACAATAACGTAATCAGTCCGCCAATTCGATAACTCAAATAATATTCAGCAACACTTTCTTCTATTACTATTTTGGCTCCTATATTGTGTTTTATTGCTTTTTTAGGAATAGATTCATTTACGCTCCACAAAAAAGGATATTCTTTATGCAGCATACTGATTCCTGACTTTTCCAGATTATTTTCGACAGTAATCAAAGCATTAGAAACAGCAATTTTTCGTTGTACTGTTAATCTTTTCTTTGCGTTTAAAATCCCCTGATTCTTAGTCATTAAACTATCTGTGGCAAGATATCTCTTTTTAAGGTCGGCAAACTCTTTTTTGAATTGTTTACGTCGGATAGTGTCTTTTAAAAGCCCTATCAAAGTTTTGTCTTTTCGGAGTTCAATAAACCGGGCTTTAATTTTTTCCAGATTCTCGTTGCGCAAATTAATAGCAGTATTCTGTTCATCCAGCTGCAACTGTAATTCCATTAAAACAGTATGATACATTTGCTGGTTACGAACGTTTGGATTAGCACCTTTTAAACTTGTCAAAATGAGGTCAAGTTTACTTTGTGTCCTTTTGATTTCACCAAACAAATGGTGAGAAGCACTGTCAAAATCGGCGTCATTGTACGCAGATTCCATTACTTCGCCTGCCTTTTCAATAGCGATCAGGTAATCACTGTCTGTAGTCGTTTCTTCAAATAATTTTGATCGGTTTTCTTTTTTAGGAGACGTCGTTTGCGAACTCACATTCGAAGCAAAAAATAGGATAATTAATACTGCGAACAGATGGAGAAAATTTCTTTTTTGGAACATAATTTTAAATATGAATTGGGTTCTCAAAATTAATTTTTTTTATGGCAAGTTCAGTAATGTTTACAGACGAATTATTCAAAATTTAACTAAGAATTTAGCTGAATTAATTTAATTAAATATTTAAACAAAAACGTAACCATCTACAAGATAGATATTTTATAATTTTTAAAGAATATCATATAAAGAAATCTGCCGGTTGTATTTTTAAATTTGAGAGTAAATTAAAATCAAAACAGAACGATGATACACATAATTGACACACCGGATAATGTAGTGGCTTTCAGAGCGCTTGCAGAAGTAACAAAAGAGGATTTTCAGACAACAGTAGTTCCTGCTATTGATCAATTGGTAAAAAGAATCAATGAAATTAATTTTTTATTGGTACTGGATACAGATATCGGAAACTTTACAACAGGGGCATGGCTGCAGGACGCTTTAATCGGACTGAAACATTTAGGTAAATGGAACAGAGCAGCAATTGTTACTGATACAGAGGAGATTATTTCTTTTACAAATGGTTTTAGTTATATTGTTCCGGGGGAATTTCGTGGTTTCAAAAAAGCCGAATTCAATAAAGCGCTGAACTGGGTAGAAGGAAATATTTAATTCTGACATTAAAAAAAATACTTATGAGATCGATTTGGACAGGTTCAATCAGTTTCGGATTAATAAATATTCCGGTAAAATTGTTTTCGGCAATAGAAGAGAGCAGTCTTGATATGGATATGCTGGACAAAAAAGATCATGCCAATATCAAATTTAAGCGTGTAAATGAAAATACTGGAAAGGAAATCGCTTTTTCGAATATCGTAAAAGGATATAAAATTGACGATAAATACGTCATTTTGGAAGATGAAGATTTTGAAGCTGCGGATGCCATAAAAACAAAAACTATTGCCATCGAAAGTTTTGTAGAAGAAAAGGAAATTGCCAGTATTTATTACGAACAGCCTTATTACCTCGAACCAGATAAAGGAGCAATGAATGCATACGCCTTACTGCGTGATGCACTTGCGGCTACAGGAAAAGTGGGTATAACGAGTTTTGTTTTGCGTAACAAAGAAAGCCTGGCCATTTTGAAACCTTATAAAAATGTTATCGTTTTAAACCGAATTCGCTTTGAACAGGAAATACGTGATACAGCTGAATTAAAGCTTCCGCCGGTTTCTAAAGCCAAAACCAAAGAAGTTGAGATGGCAAATAAATTAATCGATCAGCTTACCGAAAAGTTTGATATTAGTAATTTTAAAGATGAATATACCGCCAAGCTTTTAGAAATAATTAAAAAGAAAGCTAAAGGAAAAACAACCAGGAAACCTGCAAAACTTAAAGTGGTTCATAAACAAAATGATAGCTTAATTGATATGCTCAAAGCAAGTCTGGAAACTAAAAAGAAAAAATCCTCTTAATCTTTCTGATCCTCAATTTTTTTGAGGATTTTTTTTATGTTGGCACCTTTAGATAATACTGGAGTCCACAAATCGCCTTTTTTCTCAAATCGTTTCAGTACATTTTTAATAGTAAATTGCGAAGGATGTAGTTTACTGTTTACTTCATTCCATTCTAAAGGTGTTGAAACAGTTGCTCCAGGTTTCGGTCTCACAGAATAGGGTGCAGCCAATGTCTGGCCAATTCTGTTCTGGAGATAATCAATGTAAATTTTGTGATTTCGCTTTTTGATACTGCGTTCCAGTGAAGTCGTTTCCGGTAATCTTGAATGTACTTCTTTTGCAATCAGTTCAGCCAAAATCTTTATGGAATCATAGTCATACTGGGCACCAAGCGGAATATAAACATGCAATCCTGAAGCTCCGGAAGTTTTGCAATAGCACTCTGTTTCTAATTCATCCATTACTTCCTTTACGACTAAGGCCGTTTCTACTACAACAGTAAAATTTTGTTTGTCAGGATCAATATCAATTACCAGCCAGTCCGGATTTTCTATATTTTGAATAGTGGAATTCCACGGATTTATTTCGATACAACCTAAATTAGCCATGTAAATAAGCGTTTCTTTATTATTGCAAATCAAATAGTTAATATTTTCATTGTTTGACTCAGAAAATATTTTTTTTGTTTTCAGCCATGAAGGTGTTTTTTCTATATCTACATCTTTTTGATAAAAGCTTGGGCTATCAATTCCGTTTGGATATCGGTTCATCGATTCAGGGCGATTTTTAAGATAAGGCAAAATTAAATCGGATACTTCATTGTAATATTGAACAATATCACCTTTAGTGATGCCGTCTTTCGGAAAATATATTTTATTCTGATTGGTTAAATGAAGTATCGTTTTACCGATTTTCAAATCATAGTCATTTTCGGCTTTATTTTTTGCTTTGGTTTCCATTGCGTCTTCTTTTGGTAAATCCGTGTTTTTAATATTTGAAGGTGTAAATACTTCACTGGCTTTTTTATCTATTCTAAGACCAAGATATACGGGATGTCTAAGATGTTTGTCCTGTGTCCATTCAGAAAATTTAACCTGACAGACTAATTTAGGCTTAACCCATTGAATAGTGTCTCGTAATGCTGGTTTTTCGTTAAGAGGAGAACTTGCGGTAAAATAAGGCTGGAGTTTAGTGTATAATTCTTTTAAGGTTTTGTCATTAAAACCGGTACCGCATTTACCAATAAACTGCAATCTTTTACCATAATATTGTCCAAGTAGTATGGCACCGAAATATTTTCGGGATTTTTTAGGCTCTGTAATCCCGATAATGATCGCCTCTTCCTGATTGGAGGTTTTTATTTTTAGCCAGTCATTGCTGCGTTTATTGGTAGTATAATTGCTGTCAGATTTTTTAGCAATGATGCCTTCTTGTTTGTTTTTTGCAGCGAGATCAAATAATTCTAATCCTTTTTCGACAGTGTGTTCGGAGTAAAATACATTTTCAAAATCATATTTATTAAAAAGAATTTTCAAAAGTTCTTTCCTTTCAAGCAAAGACAATGCTGTAACTGAATTTCCGTCTAAATTTAAAAGATCAAAAACATAATATTTTAAAGTTCCTGAGCCTGTTTTAAGATAATTTTGAAGCAGCTGAAAGTTTGCTTTTCCAGATTCATCCTCGACTACAATCTCTCCGTCTAATATTGCCGTATGATCTATTTTTTTTAATTCATCTGCAACGGGTTGAAAATTTACATTGAATGAAATTTCATTTCGGCTGTATAATTCTGCCTGGGGAGGATTAATAACTGCAATCGCCCGATATCCGTCGTATTTATTTTCAAAAACCCAGTCCGGATCATCAAAAGGTTTTTCTTTGGTGTTAGCGAGCATTGGTTTTACAAAAACGGCTTTTTCAACGGGACTGTTCTTTTTTTTTGAAGGTGTTTTTTCTTTGGCAGCACGAATTGCTTTCTTAGACTTTTCTTCCAGTTCTTCCAGGGAACGTTTAGATAATACCGATTTGTTTTTCCCTAAAATATCGGTATCAGTGGCATATTTATCGCTCTTTTTGATTAACAGCCATGCATTTTCCTGTTTGCCTTTTAATTTTATCAGAGAAAATTCTCCTTTGAGTTTTTTTCCCTTTAGAATAAAACTTAAACGGCCTTTTTTCAGATCGGCTAAAAGCGTTTTTTCAGGAGTTGCAGTTTCCTCATCAGAAGTATATGTTCCGTTATCCCATACAATCACATTTCCGGCACCGTAATTTCCTTCGGGAATCGTACCTTCGAAATCTTTATAACTGTACGGATGATCCTCGACCATCATAGCAAGACGTTTATCATCAGGATTCATTGAGGGGCCTTTCGGAACAGCCCAGCTTTTTAAAACGCCATCCATTTCCAGTCGAAAATCATAATGCAGGTGAGTAGCGGCATGTTTTTGTACTACAAAAATCAGTTCACTTGCCGATTTTTCAACTTTACCCTTCGGTTCCTTAGTTTGCCTGAAATCTCTTTTCTGATTGTATTTAGATAGTGACATTTGATTGTGCGATTAAGAAGATGGTTGAAATAAGATAATAAAACAAAGCCGCCACCAGAGCAAAAATAATATGGGCGAAAAACAGCTGAATATAATAACCTTTATAGTCTATGTCAGGCTTATAATCCGTCAATCTGAACAGTATCATCCAGCCTGCAATTCCTATAATTCCGCTTAAGCTTCCTAATAAAAAAGCACTCCATAACGATAACTGTAAAATGTTATTAACCCATAAAAAATGGTAAATAACGACAAATATAAATCCGATAAAATAATGCAGCAGCCATGCTAAAGTGGCCTTTGATTTAAGCGATAGATCAATTTTTAGCTGAGTGAGTAAAAAAGTTAGCAACACAGGCTCTTTATACAATTCCCTAAAGCTTGCAGATATGACATAACTGAACAACGTCATGGCTGATGTTGCTGCAATGGTAGCTACGACAATTTGTAAAAGTGCATAAATATCCATGAGTTATTTTTAATTCATTGATAATAAATAAACTAATCTTAATTACTTAAATTTTTAATTTATTATTTTAAATAGTATGATTTTGATTTTTCTTCAGTCTAAGACTATTGAAAAAACTAAAAACTTTAAACTCAATAATTTTACATTATCAAATTTAAAGTCCTTAGTACATTTTTATTTATAGAATTAAAACTTCAGCTTATATAATTATAAGTAAATCAAGGTATTTAAGGCAAAATTTTCAGGGCACAATTGCGAAGGATATTTTCTGAAATTCCGATTTGTGAACCAAATTCTGAGTAGATTTTCGTCATTGTTATTTTTTTGCTGATGGAGGTGAGAACTTTTTATGTTTTTTTTAAAATCATGCCGTACCAATCTGTAAGAAGCTTTAAATATCATAATTACAGATGATTACTGTAAAGTATAATTGTTTACAAGATCTTAATTTTATTAATCCTGAAAAATAATTTTCTAAAAAAATCTATTTTAATTTTTTTCTTTAGTTACAATGCTATATTTTTACGCAACCGATTGTGTTTGTTGTTTTATTTGTGAAAATGTATTTTTTAGTCTAAAATTTTATTAAATATATTACTATTGTGTAAAATATACGTTTTCATATTTATTGCATGTTTAAAAAAGAATAAATTAGTAAAAGATGATTTCATTACGATTAATTTTCCTTGCATTTATAATTTCCTTTTCTGCAATAGCGCAAAAGGATTATAAATTATGGCTGCAATATGATAAAACAACTAACGCTGCGTTGGCTTCAGAATATAAAAATCAGTTACAGGGAATTGTTTCTTTAGGAAATTCTGAAACTTCAAAGATTTCACTAAAAGAATTAGAAACAGGGCTTTTTAATATGTTAGAAAACAAGCCGGAGGTTTTTCCAGAAATCAAAGGAGAGAATAAAATAATTGTAGGTTCTAAATCTTCATTAACATCCGAAATTCAAAAAGCTGTTGGCTCTGATTTTGATAAAATAAACGAAGAAGGATTTATAATCAAATCCATTTCATTAAAGAATAAAAAACACATACTTATTACTGCAAAAAATGATATTGGAGTTTTATATGGCGTCTATAATTTTTTGAGACTGCTTCAGACTAATAAGTCAATTCAGAACTTAAATATTATTGAGGCTCCAAAAACTAATATACGAATTCTAAATCACTGGGATAATCTGGACAGAACAGTTGAGCGTGGTTACGCAGGTTTCTCTTTATGGAACTGGCAGAAATTGCCTGATTTTATTGACCAGCGCTACATTGACTACGCACGTGCAAATGCTTCTGTGGGTATCAACGGAACAGTTTTGACTAATGTAAACGCAAATGCCCTGATCTTAACACCTCAATATTTAGAGAAGGTTGAAGCCTTGGCAAATGTTTTCAGACCATACGGAATAAAAGTCTATCTAACAGCACGTTTTTCAGCACCAATTGAAATTGGAGGATTGAAAACAGCCGATCCAAAAGATGTAGATGTGGCTAATTGGTGGAAAAATAAAGCAGCCGAAATTTATAAACGAATTCCGGATTTTGGAGGATTTTTGGTAAAAGCCAATTCTGAAGGGCAGCCTGGTCCCCAAAATTACGGTAGGGATCATGTTGACGGTGCTAATATGCTGGCAGATGCGGTAGCGCCTTTTGGAGGTGTGATTATGTGGAGAGCTTTTGTATATTCTGAACATGATGTGAATGACCGTGCCAAACAGGCTTATGCCGAATTTCAGCCGTATGACGGAAAATTTAAAGATAACGTAATCGTTCAGGTAAAAAACGGAGCGATTGATTTTCAGCCAAGAGAACCTTTTCATCCTTTATTTGGAGCAATGCCCAAAACGCCTTTAATGATGGAATTTCAAATCACACAGGAATATTTGGGTTTTAGCACCCATTTGGTTTACCTGCCTAAATTGTATCAGGAAGTTTTAGAGTCAGATACGTATCAAAAAGGCAAAGGTTCATTAGTTGCAAAAGTAGTTGATGGTACTTTGGATCAGCATAAACTTACCGGAATTGCTGGAGTTTCCAATATTGGCAATGATTTAAACTGGACAGGACATCCTTTTGCTCAGGCAAACTGGTATGGTTTCGGAAGATTGGCCTGGGATCCTTATTTAGATTCAGAAACTATTGCAGATGAATGGTTGCGATGCACTTTTTCAAATAATGAAAACTTTATCAAACCGATTAAGGAAATGATGATGCAGTCGCGCGAAGCTGTCGTAAATTACATGACGCCTCTTGGTCTGCATCATATTATGGATACAGGTCATCATTACGGTCCGGGACCATGGGTTTCAAATTTATCAAGACCCGAATGGAATCCGGTTTATTACCATAAAGCTGATAAAAACGGAATTGGTTTCGACAGGTCTAAAACAGGTACTAATGCCACGGCTCAATACGCTTCAGAAGTTGAGAAAATTTTTGATAATCCAGCAACTTGCCCTGAAAAAGATTTATTATGGTTTCATCATGTTTCATGGGATTATAAATTAAAAAACGGGCAGACACTCTGGAATGGAATGGCGCTAAAATATCAGGAAGGCGTTGATCAGGTAAAAGAAATGCAAAACATCTGGAATAGAACAAAGCCTTACGTTGATGCTGAGCGGTTTAAGGAAGTTGAGATGTTATTGAATATTCAGTATAAAGAATCAAAATGGTGGCGTGATGCCTGCTTACTGTATTTTCAGCAATTTTCAGGTAAAGAATTGCCAAAAGGAGTAGAAAAACCAAATGAAACATTAGAATATTTTAAATCATTAAAATTTCCGTTTGCTCCGGGGAATTAATTGATTCTGTTTTGGGCTTTGGGTTTTGAGCTTTGAGCTTTGGGCTTTGGGCTTTCGGTTTTTGACTTTCGACTTTTGACTTTCGACTTTTGACTTTCGACTTTATGACTTACTTATTAACCTAAAATATCACAAAATAATGAAACTAATCAGTCCTTATTTACTGGCAGTCACGGCGGTGCTGTTTGTAAATTGTACTTCAAAAAAGGGAGTTGCTTCTTTGGCTTCTTCTTATAAAAAAGATTTTTTTATAGGAACAGCTTTGAATGCAGATCAAATCGAAGAAAAAGATGCAAAAGCCGATGCGATTATTCGAAAAGAATTCAATGCCATCACAGCAGAAAACATCATGAAATCTATGTATATGCATCCTCAAAAGGATAAATATGATTTTGCTTTGGCTGATAAATTTGTGGCGTTTGGCGAAAAAAGTAAAATGTTTATTCATGGGCATACTTTGATATGGCACAGCCAGTTAGCGCCCTGGATGAACGAAATTAAGGACAGTACGGAAATGAAAGCGTTTATGAAAGATCATATCAGCACGATTGTTTCCAAATACAAAGGAAAGATTGATTCCTGGGATGTAGTAAATGAGGCTTTGAATGAGGACGGAACTTTAAGAAAATCCGTTTTTTTGAATACTCTTGGCGAAAGCTATCTTGCGGATGCTTTTAAACTGGCAGAAAAAGCAGATCCGAAAGCTGAATTATATTACAACGATTACAATATTGAAGAGCCTAAAAAACGTGAAGGTGCTTTAAAATTGGTAAAATATATTCGTGAGCAGGGGGGAAAAGTAGACGGAGTAGGAATTCAGGGACATTGGAGTCTGGAAGGACCTTCATTAGAAGAAATTGAAAAATCGATTTTAGCTTATTCGGAATTAGGTCTTAAAGTAGCTTTTACAGAACTGGATATTACTGTTTTGCCAAATCCGTGGGATTTGAAAGGTGCTGAAATCAGTCAGAAATTCGAGGGAAGTGCCAAAATGAATCCGTATTCGGATGGTCTTCCTGATGCTGTTCAGGAGAAACTGGCTCAGCGTTATTCGGATATTTTTAAATTGTTTTTAAAGCATAAAGACAAAATAAGCAGAGTGACATTTTGGGGAACTTATGACGGTCAATCATGGTTGAATGACTGGCCAATAAAAGGAAGAACCAATTATCCTTTATTATTTGATACCCAGCTTCAGCCGAAAAAAGCTTATGAAGTTTTGATTAATTTGAAGAAATAATCAATAAAGCTTAATAGCTTATCATTCACAATATTAAATTTTTAAAATTAAAGAGTAATAAGGCAAACTAAATTTGGTTGCTATAGTTTTTTTTATAATTTTACACAACCGATTGTTTTGTTATTATTCTTAGTTTTTTAACACCAAAAATAAGAACTGACAATATTTAAAGCTAAAAATTTAAAACAATATAATTTACTAAACATTAAGTAACCTAACTAACCACCAATACAATAATGAATTTATCTTCTCAAAAATTATCCATTAAGGAAAAAATAGGATATAGTCTTGGAGATCTGGCTGCTAACTTAGTTTTTCAGACATTAATGACCTATCTGGCGTATTTTTATACTGATATTTATGGTTTATCTCCAACACATTCCTCCATAATTATGTTGGTTGTGGGTTTAATTGCTGCTTTTATATTCAATCCAATTATTGGCGCACTGGCAGACAGAACGAATACAAAATGGGGTAAATTTCGTCCCTGGATTTTGTGGACCTCTGTTCCTTTGGGAGTTATTGCGCTTTTGGCTTTTACAACACCTGCATTTTCATATCAGGGAAAAGTAATTTATGCCGTGATAACTTATTCGCTATTGCTATTGTTGTATGCAGCCAATAATTTGCCTTATTCTGCTTTAAGTGGCGTTATAACAGGCGATATGGGCGAGCGAAACAGTATGTCGGCATATCGGTTTGTTGCTGTAATGTTTGCACAGTTTTTTGTGCAGGTTTTTATGCTCGGAATTATCAAAAGTGCCGGAAATGGCGACAAGGCAATAGGTATCGAAAAAGTAATGACAGCACTGGCAATTATCGGAACCATTATGCTTCTTATTACTTTTCTGACTACTAAAGAACGTATTGTACCAAAACCGGAACAAAAATCAAGCGTAAAGGAAGATTTAAGTGATCTGATAAAAAACAAACCCTGGATTATCATGCTGACACTTACTTTACTGGTTTTTGTAACGCTGGCAATGAAAGGCGGTTCGTATGTGTATTACTTTGAAAACTACGTAAATAAAGAAGAATTGGCTGTTTTTATTCAGCCCATTTTAGATTTTCTTTCCAATATAGGTTTAAATACTTTTGGAGACGATCCTGTTTCTGCGGGATTCGGATTGTTTAATGCCGGCGGAATTATTTTTATGATAGTTGGAATTACATTATCCAAAAGATTCGCTGACAAATACGGTAAAAGAAACGTCTTTGGATTATTTCTTTTTATTTCGACCTTATTTATAATTGCTTTTTATTTCTTTTCGCCAACAGCTGTTGGACTGATGTTTTTTTCTCAAATTTTTCACGGTTTTTTCTACGGTATTACAATTCCGCTTCTTTGGGCAATGATTGCTGATGTGGCGGATTATTCGGAGTGGAAAAACAACCGCCGTGCTACCGCTATTATATTTTCTGCAATGATGGTGGGGCTAAAAGCAGGACTGAGTATTGGAGGCGCATTGACAACTTCTCTTTTGGGACACTTTGATTATGTACCAAATGCCGCTTCACAAAGTGATATTGCCATTAACGGAATCAAATTACTAGTAAGTATCTTTCCTGCAATACCTTTTTTGATTGGTGGCGGATTGTTGTTTTTTTATGAAATTGACAAGAAAATGGAAGTACAAATAGAAAGTGATTTAAAAGAAAGAAGAGCATAAATTATTATCATTAAAACAAAATACGACTATGCCTGAAGATAGCATTGAACAAATTAATTTTGAAACGATAGACAAAACAGCGATATCACAGCCTTTGGTAAAACACATGTACACAGCCGATCCTTCGGCACATGTGTTCAATGGTAAAATTTATATTTATCCATCGCATGACATTGATGCAGGGATTCCGTTTAATGACAATGGAGACCATTTCGGAATGGAAGATTATCATGTATTTTCTATGGAAAATATAGAATCTGAAGTAGTCGATAACGGACTTGCTCTGCATGTAAAAGATGTAAAATGGGCCGAGAAACAAATGTGGGCACCTGATGCCGCCTGTAAAAATGGCAAGTATTATTTGTATTTTCCGGCAAAACGTGCAGATGGAATTTTTCAGATCGGAGTAGCTATCAGTGATTCACCTACAGGACCATTTATTGCAGAATCGGAAGCAATTAAAGGAAGTTATTCTATTGATCCGGCTGTTTTTGAAGACAATGACGGCAAGTATTACCTTTATTTTGGAGGTATTTGGGGTGGCCAGCTTCAAAAATACAGAAACAATCAATTTTCTGAAGATAATGAAGAACCTCATAGAAGCGAACCGGCATTAGGACCTATCGTAGCATTATTGAGTGATGACATGAAGCAATTTGCTGAAGCTCCAAGAGAAATTAAAATCCTGGACAAAAACGGTGATGTTTTGCTTGCAGGCAATAATGAGCAACGCTTTTTTGAAGGTCCATGGATGCATACATATAATGGTAAGTATTATTTTTCATATTCTACTGGAGATACGCATTTTATCTGTTATGCCATCGGCGATAATCCGTATGGACCGTTTACGTATCAGGGACGAATTTTAAATCCGGTGATTGGCTGGACTTCGCACCATTCTATTTGTGAAGTAGAAGGAAAGTGGTATCTCTTCTATCATGACTCAAGTCTTTCAAAAGGAGTCACTCATTTGAGATCTATAAAAGTTACTGAAATCACATACAATGAGGACGGTACAATTAATACGATTGATCCTTATGGAAAAGAAGAATAGATAATTTTTATTTTAATTGAATATTTTAAAGCATGTTTAAAAAAGAAACTATATATATTAAACTTATAATTGGAGCTGTTTTATTGGTTTCTGTTTCTTCATGTAAAAAAATTTCGCAAAAATCACAATCGGTTGTTTATGCCGATTATGCTTCATTTGAATGGTTTGAGTATAAAGGAAAAGATGATGCTTATGCCAATATTACCAAATCAGATAGTGAATATATGAATCCGATATTGGCAGGGTTTTATCCGGATCCGACGATTTGCAGGGTTGGAAATAAATTTTATGTGGTCAATTCATCGTTTTGTTACTTTCCGGGTTTGCCAATTTTTGAAAGTACTGATTTGGTAAACTGGAAACAGATAGGAAATATTATTAATCGTCCTGAACAGGCTGATTTTGGGAATTCACGTTTATCAGGCGGGATGTATGCACCAACTATCCGATATCATAAAGGAACATTTTATGTAATTTGTACTAATGTGAGTGGTGTTGGCAACTTTATTGTTACTGCTAAAAATCCAGCCGGACCATGGTCAAATCCGATTGTGCTTCCACAGGTAAATGGAATTGACCCTGATATTTTCTTTGATGAAGACGGAAAAGTTTACATTACACATAATGGTCCTCCGCCCAATAATGTTTCGCTGCACGATGGTCATAGGGCTATTTATATGCTGGAATATGATTTGGAAACACAAAAAACGATAACTGAACCTAAATTAGTAATTAACGGAGGAACAGATTTGTCGAAAAAACCAGTCTGGATTGAAGGCCCGCACGTAATCAAAAAGAACGGATTTTATTATATGATTTGTGCACAGGGAGGAACCGGTTTTAATCATTCGGAAGTCGTTTTTAGAAGCAAAAGCATTTATGGACCTTATGAAAGCTATGCCAGCAATCCGATTTTAACGCAGTCACATTTAGATACAAATCGAAAAAATGAAGTTTCAACAACAGGACATGCTGATTTTGTACAATTGCCAAACGGAGACTGGTGGTCAGTATTTTTAGGCTGCAGACCTTACGGACAGGATTTGTACAATACCGGCAGGGAAACTTTTTTGATGCCGGTAGAATGGAAAAATGACTGGCCTGAAATTAAAGGTGGCAAAGAAGCCATACCGATGATAAATAAACGTCCAAATCTGCCTCTTTCGAAAGAAAAAACAGAACCGCTAAATGGAAATTTCGTTTCAAAGGATGATTTTAATTCGAATGAATTAGGTTTAAAATGGAGTTTCATCAGAACGCCAAAAGAAAAGTGGTACGAGCTGATTAATGGGAAATTGCTAATCAAACCAAGACCTGAATCAATTCATACTGAAACCAATTTTTCTTTTATAGGAAGAAGACAGCAGCATTTAAAATTTGAAGCTTCAGTAAAATTAGAATTTACGCCTAAAGATAATTTTCAGGCAGCAGGTTTGACCGCATTTCAGAATGAAAAACATTATTTTTTAATTGGAAAACGTCTGAATGCAAATAATAAATTGGAAGTTTTTGTAGAACGAACAGCTTCTAAGATCAATAATGGAAATCCTGAAATTATTTCGAAAAAAGAACTTTCGGATAGTGGAAAATCATTATTTGTAAAAATAGAAGGAAACGGAGGACTATATAGTTTTTATTATAAAACTACAGACAAAGAAGATTGGAATTTATTAATAAAAAGTGTTGACGGTTCTATTTTAAGCACAAAAGAAGCTGGAGGTTTTGTAGGGACGTATTTGGCGATGTATGCTTCGTGTGAACATTTTTGAGAGTAGTTTTTGCAACGTTTTGTCATTCCGAGGAACGAGGAATCACACTCGGGATTCGACAAAGATTGGCTGCATTCTGTGCGGAGTTTCTAGTGTGATTCCTCGTTCCTCGGAATGACAAAGATTACGTAGAAGTTCTTATGAAACCATTTCGCGTGAGGGATAGTAGTGGAAAGCCCACAGCCTGACGAAGGAAGTGCGAGGACTTGCAACGGATAGCCCGGCCCGCCTTTTTCGGCGGGACACGCCCAAATTATTAGAATAAAAAGAGCTCTAAAAAAAAATAACATAATTCATGTAAAAAATAATTTTTTATAAAAGTTTTTTAGCTACTTTAGCATACCAGAACGGAACAGAACAGTATGCTAAAAGAAGAAGAAAAATTTGAGTTTGTAATCAATCACGAAAGTGATATTCCGAAGTACCAACAGTTGGTTGACGGAATTACGAATGCCATTGCGGAGAATATTTTGCAAAAGGGAGATTTGCTGCCGTCTGTAAATGTGATCTGCAAGACTTATCAGCTTTCGAGAGATACGGTTTTTAAAGCGTATTCGATTCTGAAGGATCAAAAAGTTATTGATTCAGTACCAAATAAAGGGTATTATGTGGCTGGTGAGACCCGAAAAGTGCTTTTGGTTTTGGACACATTTAAGGCATATAAAGAGGTTTTGTATCATTCTGTTGTGAATAATCTGCCTGATAATGTGATTGTTGATGTGCAGTTTCATCATTATAATATTGATGTTTTTAAAACGATCATCAATAACGGAATCGGTAAATATTACAAATATGTCGTAATGAATTTTGATAATGCTGCGATTGCTCCGGCTTTATCGGCGATTTCGAATGACAAACTGCTTTTGATTGACTGGAATATTCAGGCGAAAAAGAACAGTAATTATATTTTTCAGGATTTTGGGAAAGCTTTTTACGATGCTTTGACCGAGGCGGCTGATTTGTTTAAAAAGTATAAAAAAATAGAATTTGTATATCCGGATTTCACAAATCATCCATGGGAAACGGTTGAGTTTTTCAAGAAATTCTGTACTGATTTTGGTTTTAAATATAGTATTATAACAGATCCTAAAAAATTCAGTATAGAGAAAGAAATTGCTTATATCAGTGTGAGTGACAGGATTTTGGGGCACTTTTTAGAGCAATGCAAGGAGAAAGATTTTGAACCTGGAAAAGATGTTGGTTTTCTGTCTTATAATGAAACACCAATGAAGAAATTTATTTATAAAGGAATTTCAGTAGTTTCGACTGATTTCAAGGAAATAGGAACCAAAACAGCTGCATTTATTACTCATGACGAAGAAACGCAGTGTTATGTACCCACAAAATTAATATTAAGAGAATCATTATAAAATTTTATGTATTATATAGGATATGATATTGGAAGCTCTTCGGTCAAGGTAGCACTTGTTGAAGCAGCGACAGGCAAAAAAGTCATCGTACTGAATGAGCCTCAAAACGAAATGGAAATCTTGTCATTGCAGCCAGACTGGGCAGAACAGGATCCTGAAATGTGGTGGCAATACATTTGTACAGCAACAAAAAGAGCCATTAAAGAAGCCAATATTGATGCTTCTAAAATTCAGGGAATTGGTATTTCGTACCAAATGCATGGATTGGTTATCGTGGACAAAGACGGTAAATCACTGCGCAATTCGATTATCTGGTGTGACAGCCGTGCTGTTGAAATTGGTAGCAAAGCTTACGCTGAAATCGGAGCTGAAAAATGTGCTGAACATTTGTTGAATTCACCGGGAAACTTCACAGCTTCAAAACTGAAATGGGTTAAGGAAAATGAGCCTGAAGTATACAGTAAAATTGATAAATACATGCTTCCGGGAGATTATATCGCTTTAAAACTGACAGGCGAAGTAACGACTACTAAAAACGGTTTATCTGAAGGAATGCTTTGGGATTATAAAGAAAATAAAGTAGCTAACTGGCTTTTGGATTACTACGGAATCGATCAGTCACTAACTCCAAATATTGTAGAAAATTTCACCAATCAGGGTGTAGTTACCGAAAAAGGATCACAGGAATCAGGACTTCCTGTTGGAATTCCGATTGTGTACAGAGCGGGAGATCAGCCAAACAATGCTTTGTCATTAAACGTGCTTCGTCCGGGTGAAGTGGCAGCAACGGGTGGTACTTCGGGCGTTTTTTATGCCGTGACAGAAACCAATTCAGGAAAAAGTACCCGTGTAAATAATTTTGTTCATGTCAATTATTCCGAATCAAATCCGAGAGTCGGAAAATTGCTGAATATAAACGGAGCCGGAATACAATACAGATGGATGCGCAACAATACCGGTAATGAGTCGTACGAAGAAATGAACGAAAAAGCATCTCAGGTAAATGTGGGTTCAGAAGGATTGGTTGTTATTCCGTTTGGAAATGGTGCAGAAAGAATGTTTAACAATAAGAGTATTGGATCTCATATTTTAAACCTGAATTTTAATATTCATACCAACGCTCATTTATACAGAGCGTCTTTGGAAGCAATTGCATTTTCGTTTGTCTATGGAATGGAATGTTTGAAAGATGATAATGCTACAATCAATGTGATCAGAGCAGGTAATGATAATTTATTCCGTTCCGAAATTTTCTCGAATACGGTAGCTACATTAATCGGACATGAAATTGAAATTTACAACACGACCGGAGCAGTAGGAGCGGCGAGAGCAGTAGGCTTAACTGATGGAGACTTTGAAAAATTCGGTTCAGCAATTACAACCAACGATCACGTAATGACCTTTTTGCCTTTAAAAAATAAAGAGGAATATGAAAAGGCATATCAAAACTGGAAAAAAGAATTAGAATTAATAGTAACAAATAAATAAAAATAAAATGATAGTTTTAGGTGATAAAGAATACTACAAAGGTATTGGCCAAATTAAGTTTGAAGGAAAAGAATCTGATAATCCGTTGGCATTTAAATATTACAATCCAGACCAGGTTGTAGCTGGAAAAACAATGCGTGAGCACTTTAAGTTTGCGATTGCTTACTGGCATACTTTCTGCGGACAAGGTAGCGATCCATTCGGACCTGGAACTCAAAATTTTGCATGGGATGCTTCATCAGATCCTTATCAGGCAGCTAAGGATAAAGCAGATGCTGCTTTTGAATTCATCAGCAAAATGGGATTTGATTATTTCTGTTTCCACGATTACGATTTGATTAATGAAGGGCCAACTTTCGCAGAATCAGAAAAACGTTTGGCTTTCATTACAGATTACTTAAAACAGAAAAAAGCTGAATCTGGAATTAAATTGCTTTGGGGAACTTCAAACTGTTTCTCAAACCCAAGATTCATGAACGGAGCGGCTACAAATCCTGATTTTAATGTTGTGGCAAGAGCCGGTGGACAAGTAAAATTAGCTTTGGATGTTACAATCGCTTTAGGCGGAGAAAACTACGTATTCTGGGGAGGTAGAGAAGGTTATATGTCTTTATTGAATACAGATATGGGAAGGGAATTAGACCACATGGCACAATTCTTAACAATGTCAAGAGATTACGCAAGAGCTCAAGGTTTTAAAGGAACATTCTTCATCGAGCCAAAACCAATGGAGCCATCTAAACACCAATACGATTTTGATTCTGCTACAGCAATTGGATTCTTAAAAGAGTACGGTTTAGATAAAGATTTCAAAATCAACATCGAAGTAAACCACGCTACTTTGGCACAGCATACTTTCCAACACGAATTAGAAGTTGCGGCAAAAGCCGGAATGTTAGGAAGTATCGATGCAAACAGAGGAGATTACCAAAACGGATGGGATACAGACCAGTTCCCAAATAATATTCAGGAAACTACAGAGGCAATGTTGGTTTTCTTAAAAGCTGGTGGATTGCAAGGAGGTGGAGTTAACTTTGATGCTAAAATCAGAAGAAATTCTACAGACTTAGAAGATGTTTTCTTAGCGCACATTGGCGGAGCTGATACTTTTGCAAGAGCTTTACTGACAGCTGACAAAATCATTACTTCTTCACCTTACGAAAAATTAAGAAAAGAAAGATATGCATCATTCGATTCTGGAAAAGGTAAAGATTTTGCTGATGGAAAATTAGGCTTAAAAGATCTTTACACTATCGCTCATGAAAACGGAGAATTAAACCTTCAAAGCGGTAAACAGGAATTGTTTGAGAATATTATCAATCAGTACATATAATCTTTTCGAATAGATTTTTAGAATAAAATTTCTAAAACAAAGCAGGTTATAAAATTAGTTGTTGAAGAAAAAGTTGTAGTAGAATATTGAATTGTGATGGATTCAGTCTCAAATTAAAAGCCTTTTTTTGGGGTAATTCGAATTAACTTTTTAGAAAATTAGGGTCGGAGGTTTAAGTTAGTTCCAACGGCCTTAATTTTTTTTGCCTTTTTTAAACAAAATTATTGTTCAGAAAATTTATTAAACCATTAAAATTAAATTTAGAAAAATGAAGTTTTTCATAGATACAGCAAATTTAGAAGATATTAAAGAAGCCCAGGCTATGGGAGTTTTAGACGGAGTTACTACAAATCCGTCGTTGATGGCCAAGGAAGGCATTACAGGAAAAGATAACATTTTGAAACACTATCTTGATATCTGTAATATTGTAGATGGCGATGTTTCTGCCGAAGTAATTTCAACAGATTTTGAAGGAATGGTTAAGGAAGGTGAGGAGCTGGCTGCATTGCATAAGCAGATTGTTGTGAAATTGCCTATGATTGGTGACGGGGTAAAAGCCTGTAAATATTTTTCTTCAAAAGGAATCAGAACCAATGTTACTTTGGTATTCTCAGCGGGTCAGGCATTATTGGCAGCAAAAGCAGGAGCTACGTATGTTTCTCCATTTTTAGGAAGACTGGATGATGTTTCTACAGACGGAATGCATCTAATTGAGGAAATCAGACAGATTTATGACAATTATGGTTATGAAACACAGATACTTTCAGCTTCTGTAAGACATACGATGCATATTGTAAATTGTGCTAAAATTGGATCTGATGTTATGACCGGACCTTTGTCTGCGATAAAAGGTTTGTTAAAACATCCTTTGACAGATATTGGACTGAAACAATTTGTAGAAGATGCTAAAAAAATGAATTTGTAAATATTTCATTTTCAATAAATTTATTTGCCCACAAATCTAAATTTAAAAGTAATTAAACTCCTTTCAAGTCCATTTGGAAAGGAGTTTTTTATTTTTTGAGAATTCATTTTCTTCCTTTTCAAAATACTCTTTTACCTTTTGTAAGATTTTATGGTTTATATATTTACTTAACACTATTTAAACTTTTAAATCAGAGCAAAAATCCATTCATTTTTTACTCTTTAGAAAAATCATGTTTTTTATGTTTTTTTTAGGAAACAATAGTAAAGGTTTAAATTAATGTAATGTTTAAGCTTTAAAACTTTCTCAAAATAAATAATTATTACTTTTTTATTTATATAAATATGTAATATGTTTTTTTAATAAATATTTTTTTTGAATTTGATAAAAAAAATTAACGCAACCGATTGTGTATTGTTGCATTTTATATATATTTGTTTTTATAAAGGCTATACAATTTCATGAAATTATAAAAACTAACAGACCATAACTATTAACTAATTAAATCAATTATTTATGACTAACTTTTTAATTACTAAAAGCAAATCGAAATACTTCAAGAATTTAGGATTTCTGATCCTGATGGCTGTGTTTTCTGCTTCAGTAAATGCTCAATCAACGGTTTCTGGAACAGTTTCAGATGCCAATGGGCCTATTCCAGGTGTAAATGTTATTGTAAAAGGAACAAAGAACACGACAGTAACTAATTTTGATGGTACGTTTACTATTAATTCTGTTCCGGCAAATGCTGTTTTGAGTTTCAGTTTTATTGGTTATAAAACCAAAGATGTTACTGTTGGCAACCAAAGTAAAATTGATGTAGTTCTTGAAGAAAATCTTAACAGCTTAAAAGAAGTAGTTGTTATTGGATACGGTACCATGAAAAGAGGAGATTTGACCGGAGCGATTTCTTCTGTTTCTAGTGCAGCAGTGGCACAATCTGTTTCTACAACAATAGATCAGGTGTTGCAGGGACGCGCTGCGGGGGTGCAGATACAGCAAAACAGTGGTACGCCAGGAGGAAGTTCTTCGGTACGTATTCGTGGTATAAGTTCAATTACCGGTTCAAACGAGCCAATTTATGTAATTGATGGTGTTATTATAGATGGTAATTCCGGGTCTTTAAATTCAAATCCGCTTTCAGGAATTAACCCTAATGATATTGCTTCTATCGATATTTTGAAAGATGCGTCTGCAACAGCGATTTATGGATCCAGAGCTGCAAATGGTGTGATTATAGTTACTACTAAAACAGGTAGAAAAGGAGATTTGACTTTAAATTTTGATAGTTATGTAGGATGGCAGGAAATGCCTAAAGAATTGCAAGTATTAAATTTAAGAGAATATGGAACCTTAAAAAATACGAGATCTGATTTAGGCATTGTACAGAGAGACCCCTATTTTATCCGTCCTGATTTATTAGGAGAAGGAACAAATTGGCAAGACGAGTTGTTTCAGACTGGTTTAATTCAAAATTATAATTTGTCCGCATCAGGAGGATCTGAAAACACTACTTATGCATTAGGGATGTCATATTTTGATCAGGAAGGAACTATAATCGGATCATCTTTTGACCGTATGACGATTCGTGCAGTAGTAGACTCTCAGGTAAAAAAATGGATGAAAGTTGGGGTTAACTTAAATGCATACAAAACCAATCAGGTAACGACAGTGAATGATGATTCGGTAATTTTAACAGCTTTAAAACAAACTCCCAACGTAGCAGCTCGTAATGCTGATGGAACTTTTGACGGACCTGATACAACCGAATTCGTTCAGACTAACCCATTAGGAATTGCAATGCTGAAAGATAATTACGGAAAAGATTACGGAATTAGAGGAAATGTTTATGCAGAAATTGGTTTTACAAAAGATTTAAAACTTAAGACTCAATATTCTATAGATTATGGTTTTGGAAACCGATATACTTTTAATCCATCCTATACTTTTGGAGCATTATCAAATGAAGTAAGAGAAGGATCAAGAACAAAATCTACGAGCGAAAACTGGATTTGGCTTAATACATTGACTTATAATAAAGCATTCGGAAAAAATAATATCAATGCAATGTTATCTCAAGAGCTTCAAGAGCAAAACTGGGAAAACCTTTATGGATACCGTTCAGGATATTTAACAAACGGAGCTACAGATTTAAATGCAGGTGATCCTACAACGGCCAGAAACTCAAACACAAGTTCTACAAAATCGCTTAGTTCTTATTTCGCAAGAGCGACTTATTCATTTGATGACAGATATATGCTTACAGCAACCATCAGAAGAGACGGATCTTCGCAGTTTGCTGAAGGTAACAAATGGGATTGGTTCCCATCTGCTTCTTTAGGATGGAAAATTTCAAATGAATCATTTTTAAAAGAAAATAAAACAATTAACAATTTGAAATTACGTGCAGGTTGGGGAGTTACAGGTAATTCAAGTGTACCAAATAATGCTTATACTTCTGTTTACGGAACTTCAGCAACCAATTGGGGAAGCGGACAAATTGCGACCAATACAGCAAATCCAGATCTGAAATGGGAAAAATCCAACCAAACCAATATTGGTTTAGATATTGGACTTTTTGATAACAGAATTGAAATTACAACAGATGTTTATTATAAAAAGACAGATGATTTATTGTTAAGATTATCACTGCCAGCGTATGTTGGAACTACTGGTCAGGGAGCTACATCACCACCTTTTGCTAATATTGGATCTCTTGAAAATAAAGGTTTTGAGTTTACAATAAACACGATAAACATGCAAAATAATGATTTTCTGTGGAAATCAAATTTCAATATCTCTATGAACAGATCTAAAGTGTTGAAATTAAATTCAGAATCGGGTGTTTACGATCAGACTTTACAACAGGGTTCAGACGTAACAGTAGTTACTCGTACTGCTGTGGACCAGCCATTAGGACAATTTTATGGTTATAAAGTTATTGGACGTTTTGAAAAAGCTACAGATTTTTATTATAAAGATGCCACAGGAACAGTTAAACCCACAGCATTACCGGAAGGAATGGTAATTGGTGAAAATGGTGTTTGGATTGGAGATTATATATTCGATGATAAAAATAAGGATGGAGTTATCAATGAAAAAGATGCAGATTATATCGGTAATCCTAATCCGGATTTTACTTTCGGTTTCAACAATAGCTTTTCATTTAAAGGATTTGACGTGAGTATCTTATTTACTGGATCTTATGGAAATGAAGTTTTAAACTACCAAAGAAGATGGCTTGAAAACCCTCGTGAGAATACAAACCTGCTTAAAACCGCTTTAGGATACGCACAATTAGAATTAATTGATCCAAACGGACCAAACGATTATCGTAACGTTCAGATTGTAGGCGGAGATCCTTATATGCCAAGAATAGGAGCTTCTTCAGCGTCATCAGCATCAAACTATCGTCTGAGTAACCGATTTGTAGAAGATGGGTCTTATGTAAGGCTGAAGAATATCTCAATAGGTTACAATCTTCCTAAAGATTTGTATTCTAAATATGGAATCTCAAATATCAAAGTATACTCAAACATGCAGAATGTTTTAACCTTTACAAAATATAAAGGTTACGACCCTGAAGTTGGTGCAATAAACCAAAACCAATTGTTAAATGGTGTAGATAATGGACGTTATCCTTCACCTGTGATAACTACACTTGGACTAACTGTTAATTTCTAAAAACTGCAAAATGAAAACAAAGAAAATATTTTATACGGCTCTAATTATTGCATTGCCATTTGTTTGGACGAGTTGCAGCGACATTTTAGACGTTGAACCAAATGATGTAATTACAAAAGAAAATTTTTATAAAACGGAATCTGATTTTCAGGCCGCGACAGGACCATTGTACAATAAAGTTTGGTTCGATTTTAATGATAAATTCTATTACGGATTAGGTGATGGACGCTCTGCTAATATGTATGCGCCATTTTCAGATTATATCTATCCGTTTACAGATCTAACAGAAACTGGATTGACTGGGCCATTGGTTTCGGCATGGGCGTCTTTATATAATGTTGTGCAACAATCAAATAATGTAATAATTGGTATTACAGACAGTAGTGTTGATCAAAATATTAAAAACAAATACATTGCAGAAGCAAGATTTATGAGAGGTACAGCTTACTGGTATTTAGCTTCATTATGGGGAGATGTGATTATTTCTACAGATCCAAAGGAATTAGTTAAAAATCCTGTGGTAAATAAAAATCCGTTAAAAGATGTTTACGAATTTGCTATACGTGATTTGGAATTTGCAGCCAAATATCTTCCAACGCAGGCAGGTCAGGCAGGGCGTTTAACAAAATACAGTGCTTTTGGTATGTTGTCTCGTGTTTATTTGTCCTATTCAGGATTTAGTGATAACCCAAACAGTGGTACAAGAAATGAGGAATATTTAGATTTGGCTAAAAAAGCAGCCTTGAAGGTAATCAATGAAGGACCTTATGTGTTAATGGAAAATTATGAAGATTTATATAAAATCGACAACAACAACAATACAGAGTCTATGTTCGCACTTCAATGGGTACCAAACGGAGATTACGGAGTAAACAATACACAGCAGGCTTATTTTGCGTACAGTTCAGATATTACCGGTGACGATGCAGCCTGGGGTTATTGGACCAGGGCATCTTATAATGTTTTACAGGAGTATGAATCGACAGATAAACGTCGCAAAGCTACCTGGATGGCTGATGATGATTTTTATACTGAAATTAATAAATCGAATGGTGGTTTTACAGTAGACCACAGTAAAGATTTCTTAACAGTTAAAAAAGGAGTTGTAGGTTCTACAAAAGATAATGCTAAAATTACGCGTATGAACTCAGGTCTGAACACTTATATGCTGCGTTTGGGAGAAGTGTATCTAAATTATGCGGAAGCAGCTTTAGGAAATAATGCCAGTACAACAGATGCAGTTGCCTTATTGGGATTTAATAAACTGCGTACACGTGCCAATGTTGGAACTAAAACAAGTCTTACTTATGAGGATATCAGACACGAAAGAAGAGTTGAATTGTGTATGGAAGGGCAATATTGGTATGATTTGGTTCGCAGGTCTTATTACAAACAACAAGAAGTAATCAATTATATTACAGGGCAAAACAGAGGTGTTATCACACCGATTTTGTATGATACGCCTACTAACACAGTATCTGTAGATGCTTCAAAAAGTACAAGTCCACGTGCAATTGGCGTGATTGATGCAACTGTTTTTCTTTTACCTTATCCTGAATCTGAACTTATCCAGAATCCTTTGCTGAGAGAAGCACCGGTTCCTTATAAGTTTACAGAAGATAGAATTACAGATTTATTTTAGTAGATAAATAATAAACATAAAGAGCAATTAATATGAAGAAATATATTATTAATAAAAATTACTGGACACCCATATTATTTCTTGGGTTGATGTTTTTCAGTATATTGTTTACAGCTTGTGACAATAGTGATTCTAGTGAAGGTGGCGGCCCAATAACTATTACAAAAGTGTTTTTGGAAGATGTAAATTCATCTGTACCCGACAGAGAGGTAAATTTTGCAAGATTAGGACAGCTATTACGCATTGAAGGTTCTGGATTCAGAGGATTGAAAAAAGTATACATCAACGGATATTCAACATATTTTAACGTAGTTTTTGTAACAGATAATTCGATGTTAGTTAGTGTTTCAGCTGATACTCCTATTTTAGATGCTGATCCTGATGTTAGAAATACAATTCGTTTTGCAAATGATAGTAATGAAACTGTTTTTCCATTTGAAATTCGTTCGGCAAAACCTGTGATTACCAATATTTCTAATACTTTGCCTAAAGCTGGAGAAACAATTACGGTTTATGGAACGGGTCTGACAGAGGTAAGCAAAGTAGTTTTTCCTGGCAACATTGAATCAACAACCGGAATTACATCTGATGAAGATGGAGAATCGTTTACGGTTGTGGTTCCTTCCGGAGTTACAGAAAATGGTGGTTCTTTATTTGTTCAGACTTCTAATGGAGGAGTTTACTCTCCGGCTTATTTTAATTTTAAAAAAGGAGTTTTACTTAATTTTGACGGACAAGGTCAGCACGGATTCTGGGGATCATCAACAAGTATGATTCAACCAGCAGATTTAGAGTCAGTTGCTACAGGAACAGGAAGTGTTTCTCAGGGAAAATATGTTGCGCATCGTCCAACCCGTATTGTTTCTTTTGATGCTGCAAAAAACCGTTGCACAGAAGTATGGACTGCAGGAAACGGTGTTGATGACTGGAGAGGTCAGTTAACTCCATATATCCCGGCAAGCACTCCGCTTGATAAAGTAGCATTACAATTTGATATTTATGTTCCTAACGACTGGAAAGATACAGGATTTCTGAAAGTGTGTATGGCAAATAACTTTAATGGTGGAGAATGGGCAGGAGCTGTATATAACTATGTACCATGGATTGTAGATGGAAAATCGGTTGCTTTTAAAACTACAGGCTGGACAACAGTTACGATTCCGTTAAATAAATTTTACGCATGGTCTAAGGGAGATTTTACTTTTGAAACTGTTTTGGCATACCGCGAAAGTGTAACCTACAAAAACTTCGGTTTCTATTTTGAAAATTCTGATGTTAAACTGAAAGATGTTACAGGAACAGAAAGTGAAGTTGTGTTTACTTCAAAAGCTACTTCGGTTAGTGTATATACCGACAACTGGAGAATAGTTTCTTTGAACACACCGGTTTATAATGATTTTGAAAACTAAAAAACATCAAAAATGAAATATAAAAAGATATTACCTATAATCGCTTCATCACTCTTGGTTTTTGCATCCTGTGATGATAATTTAATGGAATGGGAAAAAGATCCTGAGCACGGAGCAGTAACAGGTGCAGAGCTTCCATTGGGTTTGGTTGAAAAAATTGGCAGATACGAACCTTTGAAAAATTATACAAGTATGATTCTTGGAAACGGAATCGGAGCTGATTTGTATATGAGTGACGCAGTTTATCGAAAAATAGTAAATGAGAACTTTGACGAAGTGACACCTGGCTATGCTATGAAACACGGTGCCATGGTAAAATCTGACGGTAGCATTAATTTTGCTACGATTGATGCTTTCATTGCAGAAACCAAAAAGGCGGGTTTAAGTGTATTTGGACATACTTTAGTGTGGCATTCAAATAATAATGCAAGCTATTTAAATAGTCTTATTGCACCCACAATAATTCCGGGTTCAAGTGGTGCTAATATTTTAGATGTGGCTGGTTTGAAAAGCGGAACTTTTACCAGCTGGTCAAGAAATAACCCGGGTAAAGGAATCGCAATTGTTGCAAATGCAGGACTTACAAGTACTTCGCAGGCTATTCAGTTACAATCCAGTGCAACTTCTTCGTCTGCACATAACTTACAATTAACAAGTCCGGGTACTCTGATTGTAACAGGGCATAATTATGAAATTTCTTTTTACATCAAATCAGATATTGCCGGAAAAGGACGTCTTTCTTTTGATGCAGATGCTGCATTAATAAACAAATATCCATGGAAAGACTGGTATAATACTGGAGGATCCTGGACAGAAGCTTTTATAACATCATCGCAATGGAAGCAGGTTAAAATTAAATTAAGTGCCGCTGATTTTAATGTAGGAGCTACCGCTTTCAAATTTAATATAGATTTGGGTTATTTACCAAACGTAACTTACCTTATTGATGTAAATACAATATCTGTGGTAGATTTGGATGCTCCTGTAGGTGCTGTGAATTTACTTTCAAACGGAAATTTCAATTCTGGTATCACAGGATGGAACAAGTCTAATGGAGCTGCAGATGCTTTAAGTCTTGCTCCTGCTGCTAGTGCTTATGAAGGAAATGGAGCTATGAAGGTAGTAAATGCAACAAGTACGCCTTCTGACCAATGGAGAACTCAAATTCAGTCCACTTTTACTTCTACGTTAAGTGCCGGCAAAAAGTATACGATTGCGTTTATGATCAAATCAGAGGCAACAGGATCTATAAGATGTTCTACAACGCCATCATCATTGGCAAGTTATCAGGGAGACCAGTCAACTTCTCCAACATGGAAACTTATTGAGTGGAAAATCACTGCAAAAGGCGGCGAAACTGGTTTAAGCTTTGATTTAGGAGGTCAGGCAGGTACTTACTATATAGATAATGTTACTGTCACTGATGATGCAGCAGGTACAGGCGGCCCTACAGCTCCTGTTACAATTGATAAAACGGATGCAGAAAAAACTACTATCATTGGTAATGCTATGAAAGACTGGATTTCTAAAATGATGACCCATTACAAAACAAGTGTTTTTGCTATGGATGTGGTGAATGAGCCAATGAAAGAAGACGGAACATTAAGAAATGGGACTGAGGGTGATACTGCAACTGATTATTTCTCTTGGGTAAAATATCTGGGCAAAGATTATGCAGTTACAGCGTTTAAACTGGCTCGTCAGTATGGTAATGCAACAGACAAATTATTTATAAATGATTATAATTTAGAATCTAGACTTGATAAATGTGACGGATTAATTAACTATGTTAAATATATTGAAAGTCAGGGTGCTACTGTTGACGGAATAGGTACACAAATGCACATTTCTTTAACAACTGACAAAGCTAAAATCGATCAGATGTTTCAAAAACTGGCTGCCAGCGGAAAATTAATCAAGATCTCAGAACTGGATATCAGATTAGGTACAGAAACTCCAACGGTAGCACAACAGGCTTCACAAGCAGAAATGTATCAATATGTGATTGATTCTTATAAAAAATATATTCCGGCTTCACAACAATACGGAATAACAATCTGGGGTGTATCAGATAATGCGAAAGAGCATGAATTCTGGCTTCCAAAAGAATCTCCAAATTTGTGGGATGCAAACTATGTACGCAAACACGCCTACAAAGGAACTGCAGATGGTCTTGCCGGTAAAGATGTAAGTAAAGACTTTTCAGGCGAACTTCAGAAATAAAGCCTTTTTATTGTAATTTAATCCATAATATAAATCTGCAAAACGGATTTGTATTATGGATTACTTATTTGTTTTTGATACGTCAACAAGCTTATAATCGATTTTTAATTTTTAAAAAATTTAGAATGATTGGATTTTCTAAAAAAATAGTACCCGCATTATTGTTAACTGTTTTGCAGTTCGGATTTTCGCAGGAAAAAATACCTCATCTTCAAAAAAAAGGCAATAAAACACAATTAATTGTCGACAATAAACCTTTTATAATAAGAGGGGGGGAATTAGGAAATTCTTCTGCAACAAGTATGGAAAGCATGGAGCCAATCTGGGCAAAACTTTCTGACATGAATCTGAATACGTTATTAACTCCAGTGTATTGGGAACTTATAGAACCTCAGGAAGGTAAATTTGATTTTTCATTAGTTGATGATTTAATTCTAAGAGCTAGGAAAGAAAATCTAAAATTGGTATTTCTTTGGTTTGGATCATGGAAAAACAGTATGTCAAGTCATGCTCCGGAATGGGTAAAACTGAATCAGAAGAAATATCCAAGAGTTAAGGATGATAAAAACAAAAGTCACGAAATTCTAACGCCTTTCAGCGAAAATAATTTAGAGGCCGATTTAAAAGCTTTTCAGAAATTAATGAGCCACATTAAAGATTTTGATCAAAAAGAACAAACAGTAATTATGGTTCAGGTGGAGAATGAAATCGGAATGCTGCCTACAGCAAGGGATTATTGCGCATTAGCAAACGATGCATTTAATAAACCGGTTCCCAATGAATTATTAAAATACATGCAGAAAAATAAAGAAATCCTAGTCCCTGAATTTTTAGAAATCTGGAAAAAAAACGGTTTTAAAACTTCAGGAAACTGGGAGGAAATCTTTGGTAAAGGTCTTCATACAGACGAAATTTTCATGGCGTGGTATTTTGCAAAATTCACCAATAAAATCGCCAAAGCCGGAAAAGATGTTTATGCATTGCCGTTATTTGTAAATGCAGCCTTAAACGCTCCTGAAAAGAAGCCTGGAGAATATCCGAGTGCTGGTCCATTACCGCATTTAATGGATATCTGGAAAGCCGCAGGCACATCTGTTGATATGCTTTCTCCGGACTTTTACAATCCGTTATTTAAACACTGGAACGACTTATTTACCCGTCAGGGAGATCCGCTTTTTATTCCGGAACATCGTTTTGACGAAAGTGCACCATTTAAAGGATTATATGCTATTGGGCATTATGAAGCCATTGGTTTTTCTCCTTTCTCAATCGAATCTGTTGCTGATGCAAAAAAAGAGCCGCTCGGAAAAATTTATAATCTTGTAAAACAATTGACTCCTGTCATTGAAGCCAACAAAGGACAGGGGAAAATTGATGGTGTTTTATTAGATAAAGAAAATCAATTACAGATAATTAATCTAGGTAACTTCGAGTTTACATTTAAGCATGATTATACCTTAAACTGGTCTGATGGTGCAAAAGCTGACGTCTGGCCGATGTCGAGTGCAATCATTATTGAAATCGCTCCTGATGAGTTTTATATTGCCGGATCCGGTGTAGTGGTAACTTTTAAAGCTTTAAAAAACACAGCTCTTAACGCCGGAATTTTAAAAACAGACCAGGGGAAATTTGAAAATGATGTATGGAGGACTGTAAGACACTTTAATGGTGATCAGACTCATCAGGGAAGACACCTCAGGATTTCTGTTGGGGATTATGAAATTCAAAAAATAAAATTATATACCTATGAATAATTTATCGGTCTAAACAATAATTCAACGATTTTAAAATGAAAAAAATTATAGTACTGATTACATTATTTATCAGCCTTGGTTTGAATGCTCAGATAAAACTGCCTAGACTGATTAGTGATGGCATGATTTTACAACGTGATTCCAAATTGAAAATCTGGGGCTGGGCTGCTCCTAAAGAAAAGATAGCATTAAATTTTAATCATAAAATATATAAAGCGATTACTGATGAAGACGGAACATGGACTATCAATTTGCCTCCGCAAAAAGCAGGTGGTCCTTATGAAATGATTTTTTCAGCAAGTAATACCATCACCTTAAAAAATATTCTTTTTGGCGATGTATGGATTTGCTCAGGACAATCTAATATGGAACTCCCGATGGAACGTGTTAAGGATAAATACAGTCATGTAATTGCAAACGCAGATAATTCGGCTATCAGACAATTTTTAGTACCGGATCAATATGATTTTGAAAAAGAAAATGTTGATTTTTCTTCGGGTAGTTGGATTTCAGTGACTCCTACTAATATTCTGCAATTCTCGGCTGTGGGATATTTTTTTGCCAGTGAAATTTATGAAAAATATAAAGTTCCAATCGGACTGATTAATGCTGCTTTGGGAGGTTCTCCGGCCGAATCCTGGATCAATGAAGAAGGAATTAAAAAATTTCCTGAGTATTATCAGGAATACCAAAGATTTAAGGATAAAAACCTGATATCCCAAATTGAATCAAATGATAAAAAGATTAATAATGAATGGTATCAATTACTAAATAAAACAGATCAGGGTTTAAAAAATAAATGGTCCAATCCAGAATTAAATGATTCAAACTGGAACACAATGCATGTTCCGGGTTATTGGGCAGACAATGAACTGGGACATGTAAACGGCGCTGTCTGGTTTAGAAAAGAATTTGAAATACCGAAGGTTAAAGAGAATTCGGCTAAACTTATTTTAGGACGAATTGTGGATGCCGATTCGGTTTTTGTAAACGGTCATTTTGTAGGAACAACTTCATACCTGTATCCGCCCAGAAAATATACTTTTAATTCAAATATTTTAAGACAAGGAAAAAATGAAATTGCTATACGTGTCATAAACAACTCAGGCAGGGGAGGTTTTGTCATGGATAAAGAATACCAATTGATAAATGGTAATGATTCTATAAATTTAAGTGGTTTATGGAAATACAGATTAGGAACAAAAATGCTGCCTTTGCCATCGCAGACTTTTATCAGATGGAAACCCGTCGGATTGTACAATGCGATGATTGCTCCGTTAAAAAATTATGCAATGAAAGGCGTTCTGTGGTATCAGGGTGAATCAAGTACCAAAAATCCGGCAGAATATTCGGCTTTAATGGAAACCTTAATCACCAACTGGAGAAAAGAATGGAAACTGGGCAATTTTCCTTTTATATACGTTCAGCTTGCCAATTATATGGAATCAAAACCTGAACCGGTTGAAAGCAATTGGGCTGAGTTAAGACAGCAGCAAAAAAACACTTTATCAGTTCCGAATACGGCCATGGCTGTAACAATTGATTTAGGAGAGTGGAATGACATTCATCCCTTAAATAAATATGATGTTGGGTACAGGCTGGCTTTGCAGGCCAGAAAGATGGTTTATGGAGAAAAAAAACTAATTTCATCAGGACCGCTTTTTAAAGCCATGATTGAAAAAGGAAACACATTAATATTGAGTTTTTCAGATATTGGAACAGGTTTAATTGCCAAAGGTAATGTTGCTTTAAAAGGATTTGCCATAGCCGGTACCGATGGAAAATTTGTTTGGGCAAATGCTGAAATTGAAAATGGTAAAGTAATTGTCTGGAATGATTCAGTTCCAAATCCGATAAAAGTCAGGTATGCCTGGGCTGATAATCCTGTGGAAGCCAATTTATACAATAAGGAAAATTTGCCTGCATCACCTTTTGAAGCAAATCTGAAATAAGAATAGTATCAATAAAAAAGGCAAAAAGTGTTTTATCGCACAATTTGCCTTTTATTTTTATAGTAAAAAAACTAAAATTAAATACGACTGATTTATTGTACTACTAATTTTAGGGTTTCAAAGACTTTATTCCCTTTTTTAATCTTTAAAAAGTAGATGCCAGATGTGAACTCTGATTTATTAAGCAGGTATTGTTCTGATTTAATAGTATTGCGCTTGATTAATTTCCCCGTGATGTCATAAACTTCCAATTCCAATGAACTAAAATCGTTTACGTTTTGAATTGACAATACAGAAACATTCGTCAATGGATTCGGAGATAATGAAAAAGATGCTTTTGGAATAAATTCTTCCTGACCCAAAACGGCATTATTTTTTAATATTGTTCCCGCATCACCAACAACAATTGCGCTGCTTGAATTCAAGAAAAAGACGTTCCAAAGATGTTGAGTAGTTCCAGAAGCCTGTTCTGTCCAGGTATCGCCACCATTATTGGTCATGAAAATCTTGCCCGATAAGCCAACAGCTAACCCCACATTTGCATCAAAAAATTTAATAGCATTTATGGCAATTATACCGGTTATAGATTTATCAACCCAGGTTGCGCCACCGTCAGTTGTTTTTATAACCTTACCGCTTGATCCTGCCACATATCCAGTCATCGCATCAATAAAATAAAGGGAATTGAAACCGCTACCTAGGGGGACTGTAGAAAGGCTTGTCCACGAAGTTCCGCTATTAGTCGTTTTAAAAACTTGTCCGTTATTGGCAGTCAAATAGCCAGTTGTAGCATTTATGAAGAAAATATCTGTCAAATTGTGGCTTGCCGGAGTCGTTAGAGGAATGGTGTAGGAAGTCACCGATGTTCCGCCATCTGTAGTTTTAATGACCTTGTCTTCGGTATTAATAAAATAAGCGTTCGTCGCCGATGTAGCACTTACTCCTAAATATGAACTTGAGTTTGGGGCAGTTATCTTTGTCCAGGTTGTCCCCCCGTCTGTCGTTTTTTTCATGGTTCCGCTAGATGAGGCCACAGTCGATGAAGCAAAGCCAATATTAGCATCAACGAACCAAATGTCGCGCGATGAATAATTGCCATTTGCCGTCCAGGTTACGCCGCCGTCTACTGTTTTATACAACCTCCCAACATCTCCACTTGTAGTAAAACCAGTTGTAGCATTTATAAAATACAATGCTTCCAGGTCGGAAGTGGTAGGTGATGTTTGTTTTGTCCATTGGCTATGAACTTCATTAACTGATAAAATTAGAGATAGTAGTGTAGAAAATAAAAAAGTAGTTTTGTTCATATTACAATGTTTTTTTGTTGTACAATGATAATTTTAATTAATCAGATTTCCTATACATTTTCTCTCTTTTAGCATGATGTTTTTCTTGCATTTGAAAATGTTTGGAGATGAGCATTAAGCATTTTTTTTTAATGCAAAATATGTCCATAGTTTTGAACAATTCATCCATTTCTTAAAGACTCTTTAGCAGTAATTTTATCATTAATTAATCATTATGGTTGTTAGAAAGATTAAGTGTTTGATGTCAATATTTTTCATTGAGAATGTTGAGCTTAGATTTTGTGTTAGTTTTTAAGTTGATTTGAAGGGAGATTAATTGATTAATCTCCCTATTTTTTTACGTAAGTGTTTTTAAGAAAATAAATTGTGTTAATTTAATAAATAGGTATTTTTATGAAAAGTGAGTGTTTGGAAATTAAAAACGACTATTCCTTAATAAATGATGTGATACTGATTTTGGTAATGTTGTTTCTTTTGGGATCTAAAGTATATTGTCAGAATGCAGACAATACAAAAAGTGCTTTAATCGTAATTGAAAGGCTAATTGGTAACCGTGCAAAAGAGTTTGATTTACATATTATTGAAAATCAAAATCAAAATTCAGATTCGTTTGAAGTCGAAACCACAGGAAACAAGGTAAAAATTAGCGGGACATCTAATACTGCGGTTTGTTATGCGGCTTATACCTTTCTTAGGGATATTGGAGCATCTTCGGTTAGTTGGGAAGGCAGCAGAATCAATTTGCCTAAAACATGGCCTGCATATTCAAAAAAACAATCTACTCCTTTTAAATACAGAAAATACATTAATGCCTGTACTTTTGGGTATACCACGCCCTGGTGGGACTGGAAACGCTGGGAACAGGAAATTGACTGGATGGCGCTTCACGGAATTAATCTGCCTACAGCTCTGGAAGGACAGGAAGCTGTCTGGCAGGAATTATGGAAAGAATACGGTCTAACAGATAGCCAGTTACAGGCACATTTTACAGGTCCTGCTTTTTTACCATGGCAGCGAATGGGCAACATAAACAGCCTTGACGGACCTCTGCCTCAGGAATGGATCAATAAAAAGAAAGAAGTTCAGAAGAAAATTTTACAAAAGATGAGAGCTTTGGGCATGCATCCTGTTGTACCGGCTTTTAGTGGTTATGTACCAAAAGCATTTGCAGAACAGCATCCCAATTCAAAAATAAGCGAATTAAAATCATGGTCAGGAGGAGGGTTTGAAAGTACTTATCTGTTAGATCCTAATGATCCTTTGTTTAAAGAAATCGGAAAACGTTTTATTGAAATTTACACAAAAACATACGGACAGTCTGATTTTTATCTGGCAGATTCCTTTAACGAAATAACACCACCAGTTTCTGAAGAACATAAATATGAAGAGCTATCAGATTATGGCAATACTATTTTTGAAACAATTAATGAAGCTTCACCGGGTGCAACATGGGTAATGCAGGGATGGCTTTTTGGAGATAACAAAGAATTTTGGACTAAGGAAGCTACAAAAGCTTTTCTGAGTAAAGTGCCAAAAGACCGAATGATTGTTCAGGATTATGCAAACGACCGATATAAGGTCTGGGAAAATCAGGAAGCTTTTTACGGCAAACAATGGTCTTACGGTTACGTACATAATTATGGAGGATCCAATCCAGTTTATGGAGATTTAAATTTTTACAGAAAAGAACTCATAAGCTTACTGGAAAACCCGAATAAAGGAAACATTGTGGGTTATGGTGTAATGCCTGAAGGGTTGAATAATAACTCAATAGTTTACGAATATATTTACGATCTTCCATGGACACAAGGAAAAGAATCTGTAGATGAATGGCAAAAAAAACATCTGAAAGCAAGATACGGAAAAACACCTGACAAAGTTTTGGAAGGATGGCAACTGGCAACAGAAGCTGTATACAGTACTAAATACTGGGAAACCCGCTGGTGGAATGACTGGGCGGGGGCTTATCTGTTTTTCAAAAGACCTACACTAAAAGTAACAGAATTTAAAGGAAATCCGGGAGACAAAGAAAAACTAAAACTGGCGATTGATCTTTTGAAAAAAGAAGCTAAAAATTTCGATAAAAAGAATCTTTATCATTATGACTTAATAGATTTTTCAAGGCAATATTATTCTTTATGTATTGATGATTTACTAATGGAATGTGTTGCAGCTTATGAAGCTAAAGACATCAAAAAAGGAGATGATTTATTTAAAGAGATTGAAAAACAGGCTTTGGATATTGATGCTATGATGTCAGGTCAGCCTTTAAACAACCTGAATTACTGGCTGAAATCGGCTTGGGATTATGGGGAGACACCTGAGAGCTCAAAATTATATTTAAAAAATGCAAAATCCTTGATAACATTATGGGGCGGAGAAGGACATTTAAATGATTACGCATCCAGAGCCTGGAAAGGCATGTACAAAGATTTTTACTGGCCAAGGTGGAAAATGTTTTTACAGGCGCAAAGAGAATCTGTCATTAACAACACGCTTTTTGATGAAGCACAAGTAAGAGCATCAATAAAACAATGGGAAGAAAAATGGTGCGAAAGCAAAGAAATGTATTAGAAAATTATACTAACTATAAAAAATAAAAGCAATGTTAAAAAGCAGTATAGACAAAGCGACAAGCTTTGAAAAGCGATTTGAGAATATTGGTACTGTGGTTTATGAAAATTCAGTAATAGCTTCTAAATCAGTAGCCAATGAAATAGCAGGTTTAATTAGAGAAAAGCAGGCTCAAAATCAGTTATGTGTATTGGGTTTAGCAACAGGATCCAGCCCTAAGAGTTTATATGCAGAACTGGTCAGGCTTCATAAAGAAGAAGGATTGAGTTTTAAAAATGTAGTTTCATTCAATCTGGATGAATATTACCCAATGGAACCGGATTCGATAAACAGTTACGTACGGTTTATGAAAGAATTATTATTCAATCATGTCGATATTTTGCCAGAGAACATTCATATTCCGGATGGTACTTTATCAAAAGAAGCCATTGGGGATTATTGTGCCAATTATGAAGCCAAAATTGAAGCATTGGGCGGTATCGATTTACAGGTTTTAGGAATTGGAGGTAACGGACACATCGGGTTTAATGAATCGGGTTCGCTTCAAAATTCAAAAACCCGCTTGGTCGCTCTGGATCATATTACCCGAGTAGCCGCTAGCAACGATTTTTCAGGTTTAAATAATACTCCAAGAACAGCAATTACTTTGGGTGTTAAAAAAATCATGGAAGCCAAAAGAGTAATATTATTGGCTTGGGGCGAAGGAAAATCAAATATCATCAAAGCTTCAGTTGAAGGGTCGGTCACCAACTTGGTACCGGCTTCTTTTTTACAGGAACACAGCAATACTACTTTTGTGCTGGACAAAGCTGCTGCTTCAAAATTAACACGAATTAATACGCCTTGGCTGGTTGAAAATGTAAACTGGACAGAGAATCTTATTCGAAAAGCAGTTTTAGGCCTGGCGCTGCATCTGAAAAAACCAATCCTGATGCTGACAGATGCCGATTATATTGAAAACGGAATGAGTGATTTGCTTGCAGACTTAGGTCCTGCGTACGATATCAATATTCAGATTTTCAATAAACTTCAAAACACCATTACCGGATGGCCAGGCGGAAAACCAAATGCAGACGACAGTAAAAGACCGGAACGAGCAGAACCAGCCAAAAAACGTGTCCTTATTTTTAGTCCGCATCCAGATGATGATATTATAAGTATGGGAGGAACCTTCAAACGTTTGCACGAGCAGGGGCACGAAGTACATATAGGGTATCAGACTTCCGGAAATATTGCAGTTGCTGATGATGAAGCCTTACGATTTGCCAGCTTTGTTTGCGACTACAATGATAAATTCGGAATCAAAAGTGCTGAAGCCGATAACATTTACAAAGAATCGCTGCGATTTCTACAAAATAAAAAGAACAGTGAAATTGATATTCCGGAAGTACGAAACATTAAAGGATTAATCCGAAAAGGAGAAGCTCAGGCTACGTGTTACTTTGTGGGATTGCCGGACAGCCAGATTCATTTTATGGAACTTCCGTTTTATGAAACCGGTACAATTGAGAAAAAACCATTGGGAGAAGAGGATATTCAGATCACAATGGATTTGATTGAGAAGATACAGCCTCATCAGATTTATGCTGCAGGAGATTTAGCAGATCCACATGGTACTCACAAAGTATGTCTGGATGCTGTTTTTGAAGCGGTGAAAAGATTAAAGTCAAAAGATTTCATGAAAGACTGCTGGGTTTGGTTGTACAGAGGTGCATGGCAGGAGTGGGGAATTGATGAAATTGAAATGGCTGTACCAATGGGACCGGATCAGGTACTTGAAAAAAGAAAAGCAATTTTTAAACACCAGTCACAAAAGGATGGAGTTGTTTTTCAGGGTTCTGACAGCAGGGAATTTTGGCAGCGTGCAGAAGACAGGAACAGAGAGACTGCAGATTTATATCATCAACTAGGATTATCTCATTATGCAGCCATGGAAGCTTTCGTAAGATGGATATATTAATAAGACTTTAGTTATAGAATTTTAAAACACGTTCTTTGTAAACCCTTGATTTTACTGGTGCTAACAAAAAAATCCATGTTTATGAATAAGATGTCCATTTCTTAAAAAAACATTAAAAGTAATTTCGTCTAAACTATTTAACCAATTAACTAATACTGAGTATGGAAAAATTAAAACTTTTATTGTTAGCCTTCTTTTTAGGTCTTTCAATTAATTCATGGGCACAAAAAACAGAAGTGTCCGGTGTAATTTTAGATGAAAAGAATTTACCCTTGCCCGCGGCTAATATTCTTGAAAAAGGTACTACCCATAGTGTAGTAACAGATTTTGACGGAAAATTCAAAATGTCTGTTTCAAATCCAAACGCAACCCTAGTGGTTTCTTTCATCGGATTTACAGATCAGACAGTCAAATTAGATGGGTCAAAAACAAATTTTACAATTAGACTGGCTTCTGCAACTACAGCTTTAGAGCAGGTTGTTGTAGTAGGTTATGGTAAAGGATCCCGTAAAAATTTGACAACAGCCGTAACTTCTGTAAAAGCAGATCAATTGAATAATGGAGTAATCAGTGATGTTGGTCAGTTACTTCAGGGTAAAGTAGCAGGTTTGAATGTTTCCAGCAGTGGTGACCCTACTAAACAATCATCAGTAGTTTTGCGTGGAGCTTCTACCTTAAATAGTTCTCAGGGGCCTTTCTATGTAGTAGACGGAATTCCTGGTGTTGATATTTCTATCATTGCGCCAGAGGATATCGTTACAATTGATGTACTTAAAGATGCAGCTGCTACAGCAATTTATGGTAACCGTGCTGCAAACGGGGTTATCATGGTGACAACAAAAAGAGGTGGTAAGGATAAAACCCAGATTAGCTACAGCAATTATTTTGGTAAAGAATATGTGTCTAACCAGCTTAATATGATGAATGCTAAACAGCTTAGAGATTTTACAAGTAAAAACAATCTGAATTTTACTCCTGAAAATGACAAAGGAGCAGATACAGACTGGCAAAAAGCAGTTTTGAGAGATAACGGAGCTTTGTCAAGCAGCCATAACCTTTCGATGAGTGGTGGTGGAGAACACGGTAACTATTTTGCAAGTATTTCTACCATTAATAAAGAAGGAGTTCTTTTAGGCAATAACTTTTCAAGATTGATTGCACACTTAGCTGTTGAACAATTTGCATTTGATGATAAAGTTAAATTTGGACTGAATGTAACCAATTCAAACAGTAAGTATGCTAATGTGCCTCAGCGTAACACAGTGCTTTTGCAGGCAGTAAGCCACCTTCCGGTTTCTCCGGTTAAAAATGAAGACGGATCTTATTTTGAGAACTTTATTCAGACAAGTTATTTTAACCCTGTTGCCATGATCGCTCATGGAGATGATGATACTAAAACAAATAATTTTGTGGGTAGCTTTACTACAGAGGTAAAACTTCCTTTTGGATTCTCTTATAACTTAAACTTATCATACCAACAGTTAAATTCATTGCATGGTGAGTTTTATGACAGCTACTATCAAAAATATAATAGTGCGAATTTCTACAATAACCCAGATCCGCCATTAACCAAAACATTAATGAATTTCGGTGTAAACGGATCTGCTTTAAGAAGTTCATATCAAAACAGCAATACAATTATTGAGAGTTTCTTAAACTGGGACAGAGAATTTGGTGATCACAAAATCAAAGCGGTTCTTGGATACTCATGGCAGGAAGATGTCTTGGGTGATGGTTTTCAGGCTACTACAACCAATTTCCCTGTTGATAATGTAGGATATAACAATCTTGCTTTGAGTAACTACACTTCTGTTAATGGTTATGTAGTGAATTTTGGAGACAGTAAAGCGTATCAGAAAAAACGTTTAATTTCTTATTTCGGTCGTTTTAATTACAATTATAAAGACAAATACCTTCTTCAGGGAACATTAAGAAGAGACGGAGGTTCTGTGTTCGGAGAAAATAATCGCTGGGGATATTTCCCTTCTGTAGGTGGTGCATGGAGAATTGATAAGGAAGGTTTTATGAAAAACCAGGGAATTTTTACCGATTTAAAACTTCGTGCAAGTTATGGTGAAACAGGTAACTCTTCCGGATTTAATGCTTACACAGCGCAGTTTATCTCAGGAAGTCTGGGAACATTTTATTACAATGGTCAGCAGGTAGGTGCTTACGGCCCTAATCAGGCAGCTAACCCGGACTTAAAATGGGAAAAAACAGCTACTGCAAACATTGGTCTTGACTTTACAATTTTAAAAGGAAGAGTATCCGGTTCTGTTGATTTATACGATAAGAAAACGACAGATATGATCTTTAACTATTCTGTAAATCCGGTATTGGTACCAGTAGGAACAATTGTTGCCAATGGTGGTAATATGTCTAATAAAGGTATTGAGGTTGGTTTGAACATTAATGCCATTAAAACTAAGAATTTCAGCTGGACAACCAATTTGAATGGTTCTCACAATAAAAATGAGATAACTAAACTGACAAACCCATATTTCATAGGTGGAGATTCAATTCGTAGAGTACAGCCGGAAGGTGCGGGACAAACAGGAAGTACTTTGCAGATTTTTAAAGAAGGAAAACCTCTTGGGCAATTTTTTACATTGAAATATGCAGGAAAGAATTCAGCAGGCGTTTCTCAATATGTTGCAAAAGACGGAAGTTTAACAACTACACCGGCTATTGGTACAGATTACCATTATGCAGGAAGTGCACAGCCTAAATTTTTATTAGGATGGGATAACAATTTTACCTACAAAAAATTCGATTTGAATATCTTTTTCAGAGGAGTGTTTGGCAATAAAATTTTCAATGCAACCCGTGCAGATTTGTTCAGACCAAGTACTGCTATGACAACCAATATTTTGGTAGATGCTGCAAATGAATCGCCAAATGATTTGAATTCTTATAAATATTCAACCCGATTTATTGAAGACGGAAGTTATTTAAGACTGGACAACCTGACTTTAGGATATGATTTTGGTAAAGTAGGTAAGTACATCAAGAAACTTCGCATTTACGAAACCGTAAACAATCTTTTTGTAATTACTAAATATTCAGGAATTGATCCGGAAGTAGAACAGGGAGGAACCGCTCCAGGTGTAGATTCAAATAATTTCTATCCAAAAACAAGAACTTTCTTGTTTGGTTTAAATGTGGTATTCTAAAATTAAATTGTAAAAATTATGAAAAAGATATTAAAATATTTAGGACTTCCATTACTTGTAGCTGGCTTATTATCTTCCTGCAGTGATCTGGATGTTCCAATTGAAACACAACTTACTCCGGATGTATTTCCGCAAAACGAAACACAATATATCCAGACAGCTGGACCTGTTTATGTAGCTTTTAGAGGTGATTTTTCATTCTCATGGTGGTGGTCACAATCTTTAACTACAGATGAAGCCATTATGCCTGCAAGAGGAGGAAACTGGTTTGATAACAGGAATTATATTGCGATGCATTATCATGACTGGAATGCCGATAATGGTATCATAGGAAGTCTTTGGGACTGGTCGTCTAAGGTAATAGGTACCAGTAATCAGGCAATTTCAATCCTGAATCAGGCAATGCCGGAAGGAGCAAGTAAATCGACTATGATTGCCGAATTAAAAACGATGCGTGCCATCTCTTATTTTATGCTGATGGACAATTTTGGTGGCGTGCCATTGGATACGGTTTACGGAGATTTTACAGCACGCCCGAAATCAGACAGAAAAGTAGTTTTTGAATTCATTGAAAAAGAACTGAAAAAAGCACTGCCTAATCTAAATCCGGCTTCTGGAGTTACAACTTACGGAAGACCAAACCAGCAAACAGCAAATGCATTGCTTGCCAAATTGTATCTGAATGCTCAGGTATATACAGGTACATCACGTTATAATGAGTGTATTGCAGTTTGTGATGAAGTTATCAAATCAGGATTGTATACTATTGAACCAAGAGCGAGTTATCTTCAAATGTTTTATCCAAACAATGGTCCGCAAATGAAGGAATTCATTTTCGCTGTTCCTTATGATCCTTCTGCTGTAACCGTAGGTTACAACGGACAAATGTATCATGCGCGTTATGACGTTCCGCGTTCTGAAAGAGCTAAATTTGGGCTGCCATTTACACCTAGTGCACCGAGAAGTACTATACCTGAATTTTATGCAAACTTTAATGATCCGAATGACATTCGTAACAAGCAATGGCTTACTGGTTTACAGTTTATGAATGATGGAGTTACACCTGTAAGGGTAACTACTACCAAAAAAGGATACGATCAGTTCTACACGGGTGCAGACGGTAGTGCGTCTTATACTTATCAGGTAGATTTAACACCGGATATCGTTCTTCGTCAAAGTGTTACTTTGTTTGATTTAGGAAATGATGAAATTGCATGGAACATGGGATACAGAAATATTAAATTTTACCCGGATGCTACTTCTACAAGCCGTAATCAAAATAATGACGTACCATTTTTACGTTATTCAGATATATTGTTAATGAAAGCTGAAGCAATTTTGCGCGGAGGAAATGAGACTTTAGGACATACTGCAGTTTCATTAGTAAATATGGTTCGTTCTAACCGTACTACTTCTGCAGCATGGACAAGTGTAACTTTAGAAGACCTTTATAAAGAAAGAAGCCGCGAGTTTGCACAGGAAGCATGGCATAGAAATGATATGATCCGTTTTGGAAAATACGAAGGATCATGGGGTTTCAAAACAAATGCTGATACATATCGCAGAATTTTCCCGATACCTACAAATGCAAGAGTTTTAAATCCGGCATTGACCCAAAACGACGGATATACTAATTAAAAACATAAACCAAAAACTATATTTAATTCAAAAAAGGAGAAGATAAATGTTTCTTCTCCTTTTTATTAAAAAATGATTTTTGGATTGATCAGATAATGCATATTCTCATCCGGGAACATAGGATACTCTTTGTGTATTTTTTTTAACTAAAAAAATAACAATAAATAACTTGTTAAAATTTAGAATTTTTCAAATTGGAATTTACACAATAAACTCCGCAAAATCAAACATTTAAAAAGACCTGCCAATACCTTATAATAGATGAGACTCAATAAATTTTATATAACAGGAAGCATCGCAATAAGTTTAGCTCTTATTCTTTTAGTGTCGTGCAAAGCTGAAAAAAGTGCTCCTTCTCAAAAAAAGGAGTTCGCAGATATGGTTTATCCTTTGCTTGATACAGAAAATTCAAGATGGTTTTACTTTTCATCTGCAAGCCGTCCGTTTGGTATGGTAAATCTAAATCCGGATACCGAAATCAAAGGAGACTGGGGAGGCGGTTACAAATATACTACCGATACCATAAGAGGTTTTAGCCATGTTCATGAATGGCAACTGTCTGCGCTTTCAGTAATGCCTGTAACCCTTACAGCGGAAAATAGTGCAAATATCTTTTCAGATTTTTATTCTAAATTTAGTCATGAATCTGAAAAAATATTTCCAGGTTATCATTCCGTAGTACTTGACAGGTATCAAATAAGAGCAGAACTAACCAGTACCAGAAGAGTTGGTTTCCATCAATATACATTTCCTGCAAATGCCCGTAAAGCGATTCTGTTTAATCTAAACACCATTTTGGGGCCTTGTGAAAATACCAATGGGACACTTGAAAAAAATAATGATTATGAACTTTCAGGATCACTGGTTTTAAGTACCAATTTCAGACGCCCAAAACCGTTAACAGTATATTTTAAAATTAAATTTAACGAAGCTGTTTCTTCAGTTGAGCGAAATAAAGCGACTGGAAATTATCTGGTAAATTTTGACAAAGTCAAAGATAAAGTACTGATGAAAGCGGCTATTTCATACACTTCGGTTGAAAATGCAACAAACAATATGCAACAGGAGTTACCTCACTGGAATTTTGATAAAACAGTTTCTGATTCAAAAAACGAATGGAATAGTTTACTGGGCAGAATACAAGTCGAAGGTGGTACCGAAACCGATCAAAGGCGATTTTATACAGATCTCTGGCACGCTTTGCAGGGAAGAAAAATGATTAGTGATGCAAACGGTGCTTATCCTGATAATACCGGAGAGAAATTCAGAATAGGACAATTACCGCTTGATGCTAACGGGAAACCAAAATTCAATCATTACAATTCAGATGCTTTCTGGGGAGCTCAGTGGACAATAAATACACTATGGGGACTGGTTTATCCTGAAATTATGAACGAATTTGTTCATTCTTTAATGCAATATTATAAAGATGGAGGCATGATTCCGCGCGGTCCTTCGGGAGGAAATGATACGTATGTGATGACTGGGGCTTCAACGACACCTTTTATTGTTACAGCCATTCAGAAAGGGATTGTAAAAGATGATCTGGAAGCTATTTATGCTGCCCTGAAAAAAAATCATATGCTCAACGGTATCATGGGGAAAGCAGGTTATGAGCATAATACGAATCTGGGCGGAGGATTAAAATATTATCTGGAAAAAGGTTTTGTTCCGTATCCAATTCCAGAAGGCAATTTTGGAAGTCATCAGGACGGAGCCAGTCAGACCTTAGAATATGCTTATCAGGACTGGGCGCTGGCACAATTGGCGAAGAAATTAAACCATCAGGAAGATTATGATTATTTTATGGTCAGATCCAAAAACTACCAAAATGTGTTTGACAAAAGCGTAGACTGGATGCGACCAAAAAATGTAGAAGGAAAATGGCTCGAAAATTTCGACCCATACAAATACGAAAACGGTTTTATAGAATCAAACGGAGCACAATCTACATGGTTTGTACCTCATGATATTGAAGGTTTGGCTACATTGATGGGAGGAAAGGAAAAAGCCGCTGAAAAACTGAACAAACAATTTGAAACGGCAAAAGACTTGAAATTTACATCAGGAACTTCACATGATGCCGAATTGCATCCGGAGTTCAGTCGTATTCCAATCAATTTCGGAAACCAGCCTTCTATACAAACTTCTTTTATCTTTAATGCATTAGGAAGACCGGATCTGACACAATACTGGACAAGAAGTGTAGTAAAAGAAACCTTCAGCGGATTATCTCCGGCTACAGGTTACAATGGAGACGAGGATCAGGGGTTAATGGGAAGTCTGAATGTTTTGCTTAAAATTGGTTTATTTCAACTAAATGGAGGAACAGACAAAGAAGCTGAATATCATATAGGAAGCCCTATATTTACTAAAGTATCCATTCAACTAAATCCGAACTATTATAAAGGAAAAAATTTTGTTATTGAAGCACCAAACAACAGTGCAGAAAATATTTATATTAACGGAATAAAATATAATAATACAGCGGTAGAAAAACAGACTATTTCTCACAGCGCAGTTACAAACGGAGGAAAATTGACTTTAGAGATGTCTAATAATTCTAAACAGTAATATTAGAAACTGTTGTCATCCAGAGCGGAGTCGAATGCTCGTTACTAAGAAGATTTCAGCATGACATCCATTTTAAAACAGATTATTAAAGAAATAAAATGAGCAATGAAAATAGCTACTAAAACGATCATTTTTTTAGGAATATCATTATGTTGCACGTTAACAAATTATGCCCAGAAAACGGTTCATAATTATGTAGATCCTATGATTGGTTCTGAAGGTGTTGGCCGTGTTTTTATAGGTCCTTCATGCCCTTACGGAATGGTAAAACCTAGTCCGGATTGTACAGTTAGCCCCAACAGTGGCTGGCTGCCATTACCAAAAGAAGTAACCGGATTTAGTCAGGTTCATGTGAGTGGAACAGGTGGTGGTCCTAAGTACGGAAATATTCAGATAATGCCTTTTTCAGGTCCTTTGGATAAATTAGATCAGAGTTCACACAGGATTGAAGAAAATGTAAAACTGGGCTATTATGAAACGGTTTTTAAAGAAAATCAGATTAAAACTGAAATCACAACTGCCGAAAAAGTTTCTTTTTACAGAATTACCTATCCAAAAAATGCAACAAAAGATTTAAAAATTGATCCGGGATTTTTTCTGGGAGAATCTCCGGAACCAGATGCAAGGGAAGCCCAGCAGTTTGTCGGTTCTCAAATTGAGATTGTTTCAGATACTGAAGTGAGAGGCTACAGCAGAATCAGAGGCGGCTGGAATAACGGACGCGCGTATACGGTCTACTTTTGGGCGACTTTCGATCAGCCGATTGCAAAATACGTTACCTGGAAAGATGGAAAATTTTATAATAATCAACCGGCTCAGTTTGATTCAGGCAAAAAAACAGCTGCTTTGGTTTCTTTTGGAGCAGCCGGAAAACAGGAACTCAATGTAAAAATTGGAATCTCTTTTTTAAGCGAATTAAAAGCAAAAAACAATATTGAAACCGAAATTCCGCATTGGAATTTCAACACGGTTTTGTCATCCTTAGAAAACAAATGGGAGCAGTTACTAAGCCGTATCCAGCTTTCTCCGGATACTTCTGTAGATTATAAAAAGATGTTTTATACTGGTTTGTATCACACTATGATTATGCCTGTTGACCGAACCGGAGAAAATCCTTTATGGACGAATGATGAACCGTATTACGATGATTTTTACTGTATCTGGGATACGTTCAGAAGTTCTAGTCCGTTAATTACGCTTATTGATCCGAAACGTCAGGTAGAAATTGTCAATGCAATGCTGAACATTTACAAACGTGAAGGTTATTTACCGGAAGGACGAAGCGGAAATGATAACGGCAGAACACAAGGAGGGTCGAATGCCGAAACTGTCCTTGCTGATGCATTCGTAAAAAACTTAAAAGGAATAGATTATGAACTCGCATTAAAAGCAATGCTTAAAGATGCTACAATACCGCCCGGTGGAAATGAAGAGCGAGAAGGAAGGGGCGGTTTATTGGATTATTTGCGCTTAGGTTATGTACCGTTTGGGACAGATCGTGCCGGAAACCGTACTATAGATTATGCTTACAACGACTATAATATTGCTACAGTTGCCAAAGGTTTAAATCATACCGAAATCTACAATCAGTATATCAAACAGGCTGATAACTGGCAGAATTTATGGCGTTCAGATTATGAAAATAACGGGGCAAAAGGTTTTATTATGCCAAAAGACGCTTCCGGAAACTGGCTGGATGATGTTGTTTTCGGGGAATCAAAAATTCAGAAACCAACTTATAAGTATACTCCGGTAATTACAGAATCTCCATGGTACGTTTGCCATTGGTGTGTGTTTTTTTATGAAGGAACTTCCTGGGAATATTCGTTAAGTGTTCCGCATGATCTTCCTGAAGTGATTCGCAGATCAGGTGGTGACACGGCTTTTAAAAACAGACTGGATACTTTTTTTGATGCCAAATTGTATGATGTGTCGAATGAACCTTCATTTTTGGCACCTACAATGTACCACTGGATCGGAAAACCGCATTTGAGCAGTGACCGGATCAGAACGATTATAAAAGACAATTTCAATACATCACACGAAGGCTTACCGGGTAATGACGATTCGGGTGCTATGTCTTCGTGGCTGGCTTTTCACATAATGGGATTGTATCCAAATGCCGGTCAGCCTTATTATTTACTGAATACACCATTAGTTAAGGAAGTCACTTTACAGTTAGAAGAAGGCAAAACCTTTAAGATTACTACAAAAAAAATGACTGAAAAGAATAAATATATCAAAACCGCTTTTTTAAACGGGCAGCCATACAACAAAGCCTGGATTTCTCACGAAGATATTGCTAAGGGAGGTGAATTGATTTACGAAATGGATTCAAAACCTTCTGTCTGGGGAACCACTATTTTGCCACCAAAAAAATAAGCCAAGATGAAAAATACAATTTTAACCATTCTTTTTTGTGGAATATTTCAGCTGGTTTCAGCACAAGATTTTATTCCCACAATAAAAAATAATACCGAACTGCATTACATCTGTAAACTGCACGGTCAGACGAGAACTTTATCGCTGACTTCTAAAATCACGGCTGATGCGCTTGTATTCAATTTGGATACAAGAGATGTAAACAGCAATATTGTCACTAAGAATGAGGCATTAAAAAACGGCAATGCATTAAGTTATAATCAGGGAGAATATGCCCCGGTTTTGAATTTAAAACCAAATGAAACTTTTTTCATGATTTCACAATCAGCCTATCAGGATTTAGTAAAAAACAACAAATTCGTTTACAACAATACAACGTATGTGCTGGATCAGAATAAGGAGCAAAACAATGTAATCATTGAAGGAAAATCAGTAGATGCACTCCATGTAATTGCACAGATTGATGAAACCGAAATGTGGATCGTAAAAAATCCCGAGTACCCTTTAATCTGTAAAATAACCAAAAATCCGTTGGGCATCAACTGGACATTAGTAAAAATAGTAGATAAGTAGTTTAGATCATAATTTGTTAGTAAAAATGAAAACAGGTGTCAGGCTGAGTCCATTCGACTTCGCTCAGGCTAAAATTAGTCGAAGCCTCTTTATTGTTGAAAGCTTCTTGTAAAAACCTAATTGGCTTAGAACTATATCATTTTTCAATATTACAAACCAAAATCACAAAGTTGAATCAGTAAAAAATAGCAATATGAAACATCAGATGAGCCGTGGAGAATTTATCAGGCTTGGAGGCCTTTCGCTGGCAGGAGTTTTTGCCAGTAATGTTGTTTTTGCAAATGATTTTTTTTCAGAAAGTATTTCTGTGAAAGAAGATGCTGAATTGATGAAAAAACTCATTTTGAGTAATGATGCCAAAGTTAAAAGCATCTTAAATAAAATTTCTGTTGATCCGCCAGTCAAATTAAACAGTTATCGCGGAATTGCGGGTTCTATAACCACAATGACGGCATCAATATCTAATCCGCAATCAGAATTTTATAAATCTAAAATTCTTGCTGAAAAACTAAATGATGCTATTGATATATTGTTAAAAGAACAATATAGTGATGGTACGTTGGATGCCGGAGGTAACAGGCAATCACCACCAGATACAGCCTTTATTCTGGAATATATTTGTCCGGCAGCAGCAATATTAAAAAATAATAGACAAGCTGATTTAGTTCAATTAAAGGATAAATTGAAAAAATTTATTTTAAATGCAGGCGAAGCGATGGTTACGGGAGGTGTTCATACGCCAAACCACAGATGGGTTATTTGCGCAGCTTTGGCCAGTATAAATTCATTGTATCCAGACACAAAATATGTGAAAAGAATTGATGAATGGCTGGCAGAAGGAATTTATATGAATGAAGACGGACATTATGCTGAACGAAGTGGGATTTACTCTGCCGTTATTGATAAGGCATTAATTACGATGTCCCGATTGTTAAACAGGCCGGAGTTATTAGAGATAGTAAATAAAAACCTGACAACCTATTTTTATTACACAGAACCAAACGGTGATCTGGTTACGGTTGATTCAAAAAGGCAGGATCAGTTTATGGATTTAAAGGTGACGAACTTTTATCTGCAATACCGCTACATGGCAATCCGTACAAAAAATCCAATGTTTGTGCACATGACAAATCTGATTGAAAATCTTCCTGCTTTTGCCACAGATATTTTGTCAGGTTCACTGGCCTTTTTTATGGAAAATGAAGATCTCAGAAAACAAATTCCTGTTACTGGAACCGTAGCAAATGATTTTGAGAAGTTTTTTGGGATTTCAAATTTAGCGAGAATCAGACGTGGCAAAACTTCAGTAACCTTATTTGGAGGAAATGACAAACCAGTCATGATTGTTTCAGGAAGATCTTCGAATCCGAATTTTTTAATGTATCGAAAAGGGGAGGCCATACTAAAATTTATGCGTCTTTCTACCTCGTTTTTCAGGATGGGTTATTTCAGCAGTGACGGAATTGTAAAAGAAGGAAATAAATACATACTGAAGGAAACCAAAGAAGCCGATTACTATCAGCCACTTGCTGAAGAATTTCGAAAAGCAGATGGCGATTACAAATTATCTGAATCTCCGGATGGACGTTTCTGGAATAAAATGGATTTTGATTCACGAATAAAAAGCAATGTAAAAACTCAGACCACAGTAATTGAAATTACAGAAGAGAACGGTACATTAAGTCTTGATTTTAAAGTAGACGGTCCTCCAAACATAGAAGTAACCATAGAAATGTGTTTTAAAGAAGGAAGCAATATAACCGGAGCAACATTAGATAAAAAAAAGAATTATTTTCTGAAATCCGGACAGGGAGAACTCTCCGTAGGATCAGACAGCATACAATTTGGTCCCGGAAAATGCGAACATTTAAACATAGAAAATCTGGATAGTGAGGAGTATACGTATCATCAGGGAAGTTTGCGAACAAACGGTGAGCATGTTTATATTACAGGATTTACGCCATTTCATCATAAAATGGTAATCTCATAAATCTAATTGAAAATAAATGTCATCCTAAGCGGAGTCGAAGGCTTATGAAACCTAAAGGCTCCGACTGAGTTTATCCTGAGCAAAGCCGATGCACTCAGCCGGACGGTAGCTTTTAATTTCATAACCCGTTAATATTATAAAAAATGTTGCGGTATTATTGAAAGGTTGTTTTATTTTTACGGAAATTAAATTAATCTTATAAATAATTGAAATTATGAAATTATCATTTTTAGCTGCTTTGCTGTTTTGCTGTATTGGTTTTGCACAAAATAATACAGACACCAGTTTGTATATGAAGTCTGATAAAATAACGTATTTAACAGATATTGGTTCAGAATCGGGAGATTTGTACAAAACAATCGGGCATCACGGACCGGCAATTGAAAACGAGTGGATGGCATTGAGAATCTATTTTAGCGATAAAGTAGCTATTGATGTGTACAATAAAGCAAAAGCAGGTTTAGAACTGAAAAAAGCTAATTGGTACCCAACTCCTGAGCAGCAAAAAGAAGGATGGGGAGCTGATTATTATAAAGTAGCAGCAACTAGTGGTTTAGGTGGTGTAAAGCTTTGGGACGGTGAAAAAGTAGTTCCGTTGAACCCGGTAACAAACCGTTTGGCTCGTGTTGGAAAAACAGATACGACTTCATGGATGGAAATGATTTCAAAAGGAGTGCCATACAAAGGAAAAAAAGTAGATATTATGGTTCGTGTAACTGTATTTTCAGGAAAAAGAGAGGCAAAAGTGGAAGCTTTTAGCTTAAATGGAGAAAAAGTACAATTTGTTACGGGAGTCAATTATTTTAAAGATTTCGGAGTTAAAAAAGGAGCAAATTACATCGCTGTATGGGGAAAACATCCTGAAGATGTAGCTGCAGAAATTGTTGAAGTTGGAGCTGCCATCATGTACAATCCTAAAGATTATGTAAAAACGAATGACGATGGAACACAATATTTGTTAATTTCTAAACCAGCAAAATACTTAGAAACAAAAATTATATCCTCTTGCGCAAGAGAGACAGAACTTAACACTTTAGATAAATTAGAAGCTTACATTAAAAAGTAAGATTTCTTTATTTTTCACAAGCAGTTTTAGTTTAATTTTTTTTGTTTGACGGGTATTAGTTCTAAAAGAATAAAAATGTCAAAAATTAAACTAAAACTGTTTTTTATTACCGTAATAATCAATCTTTTTGTATTTGGTTTTGAATCGAACGCACAAAAAACTCAAAAGGATTTTCTAATCACCAGCTATGGTTCCAAAGCAGACGGAAAAACGATTAATACCATTGCAATCCAAAAAGCAATTGACGCCGCTTTTAAAAATAAAGGAGGTCGTGTAGTTTTTCCCAAGGGGAATTTTTTATCTGGAAGTATTATTCTAAAAAGCAATGTAACCTTGTATTTTGAAGAAGGGTCGGTATTGCTGGGAAGTACAAATCCGAAAGATTATCCTAATATGTCTTTTGAAGGAAGACCTGATTCTCCTAAAAAAGACGACAACTCCCAAATGGCTTTGATTATTGCTCATAAAGCCAAAAACATTTCACTAAAAGGTAAAGGAACAATAGATGGTCAGGGATTGCAACTGGCTTTGAATATTGACAGTCTTCATCATGCCGGTATCGCTGTAGATCCTAAATACAGCCTTCGCAGAAACAGGCCAAACGAAACCATGAGGCCAAAACTATTTCGTTTTTCCCAATGTGAAAATATTACAATTGAAGGATTGAAAGCAGGAGAAGCCTCCTGTTGGGGATTATCTTTTGAATTATGCAACAACCTCGTTCTGGATAATCTCAAAATAGTAAACCGCTCGTACTGGAACAATGACGGAATAGATATTACAGATTGTAAAAATGTCAAAGTTACTAACTGCGATATCAACGCTGCCGATGATGGAATCTGTTTAAAATCATACTATCCCGGATTTTATAATGATTCGGTTTATATTGCCAATTGTACCATCAGATCCAGTGCCAGTGCTGTAAAATTCGGTACCGCTTCTTTTGGCGGATTCAAAAACGTTACCATTAGAGATATTAAGGTTTATGATACGTTTCGTTCTGCCATTGCGATAGAATCTGTTGACGGTGCTTTTATAGAAAACATTGAAGTTTCAAACATAAATGCAGTGAATACAGGCAATGCTATTTTTATACGTTTAGGACAGCGAACAGGCGACAAACCCGGAACTATAAAAAATGTTACTATAAAAAACATAAAAGTACAAGTACCCTTCGGACGTCCCGACAGCGATTATGACCTGAGAGGACCCGAAGTCGATTTCTTCCATAATCCTTTTCCATCATCAATTGTGGGTTTGAAAGGGCATAATATTGAAAATGTAGTTTTAGAAAACATCGAAATTAATTATCCCGGAAGAGCCTCAAAAGGAATGGCGTATATTTCATTAAACCGATTGTATCATGTTCCCGAAGCAGCTCAGGATTATCCAGAATTTTCTATGTTTGGAGAATTGCCGGCTTATGGTTTTTATGTAAGACATGCCAGTGGAATAACTATGAAAAATATCAAACTCACATTAGATAATTCTGATTTCAGGCCTGCATTTGTATTTGATGATGTCCAAAATGTAAAGATGCAGGAAATAAATCTTCCTGAAGCAAAGCATAAACAGATTGTTTTCAAAAATGTGATTTCAGCAACGCTGGAAAATCAGTTATTAGGACAAAAACTTGAAATAGAAGGTAAGTAAGAAACGTTTTGAAAAAATATATACGATTTAGAGGTTTCATCCTGAGCGGAGTCGAAGGCTTTCATAATCAAGGGGCTTCGACTCCGCTCAGCCTGACTTTTTAATATTGCCAATGATGTGTTTTTAAAATTTGTGAAACGCCTTTATTAAGTTTGCAAAATCTATGTTTCTATGTGTCAAATAAAAAAAGTTATATGCTAAGAATATCTGTTTTTATATTTTTTTTCCTTTCATTGTCTGCTTGTAAATCGCAACAGACAAAAACAAAAAATGTTCAGATCGCTTTTATTGCCGATGCTCATTTACAGGATATTTTTGCGAAATTTGAAGACAATAATTATCAGGGAATTCCAAATCCTGTAACCGGTGAGTATGCCAATATTAGAACTATGAATTCGCAATTGCATTCAACCCGAATATTCAATGAGAATTATTTTGCCTTTTTGGAAGCCTTAAATGACATTTCGAAAAGAGGAATTAAACAGGTTGTACTTCCGGGAGATTTTAGTGATGATGGGCAGCCGGTTCATGTGAGAGGTTTGAGAAAAATACTTGATGAGTATTCTAAAAAATACGGCATGTCATTTTTTGTAACTACCGGAAATCACGATGCTGTAAAACCTTTTGCTCAGGAAGCCTATAAAACCGATTTTTTAGGAAAAGATGGTAAAGAGCAAATTATCAGCAGTTCAAAAAACAATCTTCCTAAACATGAAAATCAGTTAGAACCCGTTATCACTGCTGATATCAAAAACTGGGGCTACAAGGAAACCCTGAATGAAATGCATACTTTTGGATTCTTTCCACAAAAAAACTATTTGTATTGGGAAACGCCATTTTCTGATTATAACTACGAAAACTACAGCTATGAAAAAGCTTTAGCCGAATCGGATTTAGAAAAAAGAACTTATTCTGTAAAAAACACCAATTTATTTCTTCCTGATGCGAGTTATCTCGTTGAACCTGTAAAAGGAGTGTGGCTTCTGGCCATAGATGCCAATGCTTATGTTCCGAATGAAAAATTATCTGGACTGCCTAATAATCCTCATGACTTTTCAGGTGCCAGTATTGGTTATAATAATGTACTCGTTTATAAACAACATTTGATAGACTGGGTAAAAAAGGTTGCTACAGAAGCAAAACAAAAAGGAAAAACCTTAATAGCCTTTAGTCATTACCCAATGATTGATTTTAATGATGATGCTTCACCTGAATTAAAATTGCTTTTTGGCTCCAATAAAATGCAATTGTCAAGAGTTCCAAATGAAGAGGTAGCCCAAACATTTGCTGATGCAGGAATTCAGATTCATTTTGGCGGACACATGCACATTAACGATACTGCGGTGCGAACTACAGCAAAGGGAAATACATTGTTCAATATCCAGACTCCTTCATTGGCGGCTTATATGCCGGCTTATAAAATTCTTACCATTCATCCGGATGCAGTTCTTGAAGTAGAAACCGTAGTAATTCATAAGGTTTCTAAGTTTAATAGTTTGTTTCCTTTTTATAATCAGGAGTACCTTCATCTGGAAAATATAAAAAGCCCTAAAATTTGGAATAAAGAAATTCTGAAAGCTCAAGATTATAAAGACTTTATAAATTGGCATTTAAAGGAATTAGTGAGGCTTCGTTTTTTACCTGAAGATTTTCCGGTTGAATTTTCTGCATCACTTTTAAAGCTTTCAGGAAAGGATTTTTTGCATATAAATAAAAACAATGCAGCAGTTGATGCAGTGATTAAAGCTAGTTCCTTAACCACAAAAGATTTTGAATCCTGGTCTGGTTTTGATATGATTTTCGATTTTTACCGATTGAAAAACGCTGATGAACTGGCGAAACCAGAAATAGGCCCGAAAAGACTCAAACAGTATCAGATAGTCTGTGAACAATTAGAAAAATCTGATAATGAAAAACTGGCTTTATGGGCTAAAATATTTCTGAAAACAATGAACAGTAAACCTTCAGATCATTTTAAGATTAGCTTAAAAACGAATCAGATCGAGCGAATAAATCCTTAAATTTTCCTAACTTTAATTTGACCAAAACCTCAATTTCATTTAATTCATTTTATGAGAAAAAATCCTTTCATACTATTCCTGAGCTTATTCGTTTTTTATCATTCGCAATCCCAGAATATAAAATTTACGCATTACAACGATAATAACGGATTGTCACATAACTCTGTGAGGCATATCGTTCAGGATAAAAAGGGCTTTCTGTGGTTTGGAACTTTTTTTGGATTGAATCGTTTTGACGGTTATCAGTTTAAAAACTACATGAGTTCAGCGCCGGGTAATAATAAATTATACAATGATGACATTACAGCATTAGAATTAGATGAAGCATCAAACCATTTATGGATAGGAACAAGAAAAGGTCTGACGCTCTTTAAAATGGATGCACATGCTTTTGTGACTTTTTTACCTAAAAAAAATGACCCGAACAGTCTGCCCGAAGGAGAAATCAGATCGGTATATGTAGATAAATTCAAAAGAGTTTGGGTAGGCACTAAAAATCAGGGAGTTTATATGTTTTTTTTGAAAGAAAACAGATTCGAAAAGATTCCGATTAAAGGTTTTGATTATGTAAAAGAAATATTTGAAGACAAAAAAGGAAATATCTGGGTAGGAAGTTATGACAAAGGTTCTGTTGCCAAAATTACCTTAGACAGTAAAGGAACAATCGTAAAAATGAATAATTATACGCTCTCTGTCCCTAATTCGACCGAAAAAAATCCGTACATCAATTTTATTTATGAAGATGCCAAGTCAGATATTTTTGTTGGAACAAGAAGAGGTCTATATAAATTAGATAAAAAAAACGATCAATTTGTAAATTTATATATTGAAGACAAAGAAATCAGAGGCAATTTAGGTCCATATTTTTTATCAGTTGCCAAAGCCCCTGATGGTAAATATTGGGTAGGAACTTTAGGAGGTTTACTGGTCTGCAACCAATTGGAAGACATTCAAAAAGGGATTTACAAATGGTATTATTCAGTGTTATCAGATGATACTTCTATCGTTGATAATCTGGTTTCAGCTTTATATTTTGATCGTGCAGGAGTTTTATGGATAGGGACAGAGGATGGTCTTGACAAGTTTGATCCATACGAAAATCAATTCACACTCAATAAAGATATTTCCCGTTACATAGGCAATCAGGCTCCGCGTATAAGAGGTTTTTCCAAAACTTACGACGGAAAAGTAATTGTGGCTACCAGTCATAACGGACTTTTTATTTCAAATACAAAAGGTTTTGTTCCGCTATATAACAAATCCATAGATATATCGAACATTTATTCTGAAGATGGTAAAATTTTTTATTGCGGTCTTTGGGATGGTAAAATGCTGGTTTATAACTACACTACGAATTCATCAAAAGAAGTCAATCTGGGTTTTGATACCTCACCTATATTCGCTTTTAATAAAATAGGAGCAGAATCTTTGATGATAGGTTCGTTTGGAGAAGGTGCTGTAGTTTTTAATACTAAAACACTACAGGTTCAGGCATCTAAAGGAAAATTGTTGCCGGGTTTTCAGATTAACTCCATAGAAAAAGATGCCCAAAATAATGTGTGGTTTGCTACAGAAACAGGTGTTGTAAAATATAATCTCGACTCAGGTAAGATAGAAACCTACAAATCCCTTTCAAAAAGAGAAAATAGTACAACAAACGAAGACAACGTAAGTGATATTATGATTGACAAAAAGGGGAAAATATGGGCATCAACACGTTTTGGATTGTGCCTGTATGAGCCAAAAAAGAACACTTTTACAACCATAAAAAACTTTAAGGAAATTTCAGGTATATGGATTACCGATATGCTGTCTGACGTAAACGGCAATTTATGGCTCAATATCAACAACAACAGTATTGCCTGGGTAAAATCTGACTTAAAAGACATTAATATTTACCATGTAAACAGCGGTAACAGACTCGATGTTTTTAGCTCAAGCGGTTTTTTCAATTTTAATAATTCGACTATTTTTCTTGGAGGAAAAAATGGTATCATCACATTCTCACCGCAAACCATGAAGAGAAACAGATGGTCTCCTGAACCTGTTATCAGTGAATTCAAGATTCAGAACGAAGAAATTTTTCCGGAAATGGAGATTAATGGGGATATTCCGCTTTCACAGGATTTAAATTATGGAAAAAAAGTAGAACTCAATTACAAAAACCGAAACTTTTCTCTCCAGTTTTCAGCTCCTTCATTTGCTAATGAAAAACTGAATAAGTTTCAGTATATGCTGGAAGGATTTGATAAACAATGGATTACAGCAAACAGCAACTCAAGAACGGTTCAGTATACCAATCTCTATCCCGGTAAATATGTATTCCGAATAAAATCATGTAACAGCGATGGCCTCTGGAGCAAAGAGGTATCCTACCAAATAAGGATACTTCCGCCGTTTTGGTTAACGCCACTATCCTTTGTGCTGTTTTTTATAGCACTGGTGTTTGTTTTTTATTTTATAAGAAAGGAAATCAAAAACCGTATCCGTCTGAAACAGGAACTCCTTACTGAAAAAGTGAACAGAGAGCACGATATTAAACTGAATAATGAAAAGCTTCGATTTTTTACAAATATTTCTCATGAGTTGAGAACCCCTTTGACACTTATTTTAGGTCCTGCCAAGCAATTACTGGATGAGAACAGTAATGCTACAGATTATGAGAAAAGCAGGTACAATCTTATTTATCAAAATGCCAGCAGGCTGCTGAATCTGGTAAATCAGGTACTTGATTTTAGAAAAGCACAATCAGGTGAATTAAAACTTAAGGTTACAAAAACTGATATTCTGAGCTATTCGAAAAATATTTTTGATTCTTTCAAAGAAATGGCTTTCAATAAAAAAATCAAATTGAATTTTATCACCGAGAATGAATCTATTGAGGGCTGGATTGATAATGATAAGTATGATAAAATTCTTTATAACTTGTTATCCAATGCTTTAAAGTTTACTAACAAATACGGAAACGTAGATTTATTTATCAGGTTAAAAAACAATACAGATGAAATTTTAATTATTGAAGTAATAGATGACGGTATCGGTATTGCGCTAAAAAGCCAGGAAAAAATCTTCAAACGATTTTATCAGGCAACCAATAGTAAAGCCCATAATACGGGATCGGGTATTGGTCTGTCTTTGGTTAAATCATTAGTAGCCATTCACAAAGGTTCGATAACGGTTGAAAGTGCGCTTGGAAAAGGAAGTACATTCAGAGTTGAAATTCCAATAGACCGCGTTTCCTATGAAAGCAAAGAAGTGTTTGAATATGCTTTGAAAAATGACAATCTAAGCATGCTTATTCCTGAAAAATCAGTTAAAAAAACGATTCAGAGTACCGAATTGAAACAAAAAATACTGGTTATTGAAGACAATTCTGAACTTAGAAAATACCTGGTTGATTTTCTTTCAGATTATTATAAAGTGTATGATGCAGAAAACGGTGAGGAAGGACTTAAAATCTGCAGGCAAATTAAACCTATTTTATGTGTTGCCGACGTAATGATGCCTGTTATGGACGGACTCGAATTTTGTAAAGAACTTAAAAACGATGAGTTTATCAGCCATATTCCGGTGGTGCTGCTTACGGCACTTGGCGAAAATGTGGATAAAGTTAAAGGATATGAAATTGGTGCCGATGGCTATCTGGTAAAACCATTTGAACCTACATTATTAAAATCGGTTATTGAAAATGTTATCAAATCCCGATTAGATCTGAAAGTAAAATTTTCAGGAGAAGTAGAGAGCAAAGTAAGTTTGCTTACCCATTCTCCTATTGATGAAGAGTTTATGGAAAAAATTACAGCTTTAATAAATGATAACCTCAGTGAGTTAGATTTGTCAACAGAATATTTATGCGATAAACTGGGTGTGAGCTCTTCTAAACTTTATAGAAAAATTAAAGAGTTAACTGATCTGGCACCAAATGAATTCATCAGAACCATTCGTTTAAAAAAATCGGCCGAGCTTCTAAAAACAAAAAAATACAATGTTTCTGAAGTAACCAATATGGTCGGATTTAACGATCCGTTGTATTTCAGCAGATGTTTTAAAAAACAGTTTGGTTTTCCTCCGAGCAAGCTTATCAATTAGAAGAATACAATTTATTATATCAAAAAAGTAAAAAATATAGGCAAAATCTGCAAAAAGGGCTTTTAAATTGTATGGTGTTTTATACTAAATGCAAAAAGCCAGTTTTTGAAAAAGAAACTGTTTTTCAAAATTGAATTAAAAGTATAATTCTTACATTTGCCGATTCTAAATTTGAACTATGGAGAATTTTATTCTTTTTGCATTAATTGTATGTGTTGTTGTTTTATTTAATAATCTTTCTAAACTAAAAACAGAAAATGAACATTTAGATTCTCTGTATAAAAGAAATAAAAAGGATTTTAATGCCTTGAAAGAGGAAATTATTGAAATCAAAAAACAACTGGAACATCCTGAATTTGTTGCTAAACACACGAATGAAAAAGAAATAATTCCCGAACACTTACAAGAAGTTGTTACTCCGGTCATTCCCATACCACTCGATGTTGTTGAAGATGTTGTTCAGACTGAAATAAACACTCCTGTGGATGAAGCTCTCGAAAAAATTGCTTTGAGCTACGAAAAACAAACGGTTTATAATGAGGATAAAAAAGAAAGTGTTTTACCAATAGAAAATCCTGAACTGGTTGAAAATATTGAAATTCATGAAACACATGAATCAGAGCCACAACTGGAAATGTTGCCTCAAAAACAAGAAGAAGAGATTTATTTAGAAAGTGCATTTTCGATTCTAATAAAAAAACTGGAAAAGCAATTTGCCGAAAACTGGACCGGAATTTTAGGAACGGCCATTATGGTTTTAGGAATTGGTTATCTGAGCATTTACACAGCTCTGAAAGTTTCGCCAATGCTTCGAGTTTTAATTCTTTGGCTTTATGCCGGAATTTTGACGGGTTCGTATTTCTTCTTGCAGAAAAAAGAAAAATGGTTTAAAACCGGGCTCTGGCTTCGTAGTGCAGGGGCAAGTTTATTTTTGTTTGGCTGTTTTGGTGCTTCGCAAATTCCGGCGCTCACGTTTATACATAGTATTCCTCTCGCTTATTCGCTTATCGGTATTGGAATTACAATCAATTTATATGTCGGTTACATTATAAAACAACAGACTTTCTTATCACTTCACGTGATTTTGAGTGTCCTGATTTTATGTGTAATTCCGGAAAAATTTTTAATTACTTTTTTATTAGCGTCAGCAACTGCTACAGCCGGAATAATTTTATCCTATAAAGAAAAATGGGAATATCATTTATTGATTGTTATTTCAGCCTTTATCATATTTGACATTTGGTTTACCCAGGGAACAAACACTCTAAGTCCTTCTCAAAATATCTTTGCCATAATTGGTATTATTCTGGTTTCTGTAAGTTGTATGTACATGCAATACCGAAATATTTATACAAATACACGTTTTGACAGAATTGCTTTTATAACGCATTTGACCAATTGGATTTTATTTGCTTCAGGTTTAATTTTACATTCAACCGGAAGTAAAATCAAGATTTTTGTTTTATTTGCAGCAGCCATCATTTGTATTTCTGCGACTCTTTTTGCTCGAAAGAAAAAGATTTTTTGGCTATATCATTTAGACGGAATGGTTTCGTTCATACTTTTCGCCTTAAGTATCATAATGTTGAATGACTGGAAAGTAGGCTTTGATGTTATCGCTTGTGGATTGTACTTTTTAATGATCTCTTGTTTGTTTGTAGTTTACAAAAGCAAAGAAATTTTACTGCATAAAATATTTTTAGCACTCAATCATATTTTCTGTCTAGTTGCTTTTGTCTTTTTTGTGATGTACATCTATCCGTCATCTGAACAAAGTAACATTACAAATTCTTTTACCACTCTGATTGTGATGCTTTTTATGACGTTACTGGTTCCTGTTCTTTGCGCTGTGAAAAAAGAGTTTTTTGAAATAGATGCTTTCATCATTAAAAAAGATTTAAGCTTAAACGGTGTTTTCTCTGTTCTTTTTTCTATACTATTTTTTATAAGCTGGTACCATACAATTGAGATTTCGTTTTATTACCCTGTTTTATTTATTACTTTATTGTGGTGTGGTTTGCGATTCAGATTCAAAACGAACACTTTTGATCTTGGCAGATTTATCTTTTTAATCATAACTATTGTCACTGGAACAATATTAGTTCTCACAGAATCAAAATCTAATTTAGATATTGTTTTCTCTTTAGGAATTATTGCCGCAATAACAAGTAACTGGTTTGTAAAATTATTGTATAATGATGACTCTGTCGTTAAAACTATTGGAATCATTGGTATAAATGGCCTATTGGTTTCACTTTTATATAAATATTTAGCACCTTATACTATTATACAGATTTTTGGATGGTTTGGAATTGTTTTATTAAATCACGAATTTTTATGGATTCAGTTTAAACGAAAAACACTTAGAACTGAAAATCAAATCTTGCTTTACGGTTTTTGTCTGGCATTTTCGATATTTGGAAGTGCTTTATTTGCTTACAATACCCGATTTTTAACTTATACCGAAATTGGATTAATAGCTGTTGGACTATCTATAATTGAAATCTATTTTTTATTTGCAGACAAGATCAAGAACAAATCGAATGCTGTTATTTCAGGCTGGGGTAATTTCAGTATATTAAATTCTGAATTCATTGTTTTTAACGCTTTGGTTTTTGGATTTGCCTGTATTCAAATGGACTATATTCCTGTTTATTTAGGAGGTTTGGCATTGCTCACTTTTTGGGTTTTTCAAAAAATTGAAAGACTTAAACGTTATAATATTTACTCTTTTGTATTTCTAATTGGCGCTTTATTACTAAGTCTTTATTTAGCCGCTTTTGAGGCCAATACAGTTAGCAAAAACATACTATACACTACTCAGGCAATACTTGTTTTATTATCATTTGGTTACAATTACCTGCAAATAAAAAGCCTAAAAGAAGAAGGCAAAATGTTTATTACATTTTTACCTGTCATTCAAAACTTATGGGTAATCTCTTTATTTTTTATTCAGATTGATATAGCTTATTTAGCTCCTGTATTCATGCTTTTGGCAATCCTGAATTTTGGTCTGATACTATACAGAAAGATAGAATTCGCTCCGGAAGCTGTTTTAGGTATTTCAGCTTTATCTATTGCAACTTCTATTTTTTACAGTATCAGAGAACTCAATGATTTTAACTTGTTAGCATGGAGTCTACAACTTTTCAGCATCGTCTTATTGATTGTTTTAGTACTTCTGATAAACAAAAAAGAGTTTATAAAATCACTAAAAATAGATTATCAAATTGTAATAAATATTTGGCTGTCTACCATTATGTTCACACAATTAGAACACAAATGGCTTCCTGTATTCTGGGCGACAACGGCTATAATAAACATAGGTCTTTTTTATAAAAAAATAGGAAACAAAAAAGAAATCAGTATCGTATATTATTTATTGGCAAATTTTCATTTAGCTTTTATTAGTTTCACTTATTACGAATCTAAATTTGAATATGTTTATCTCATCATATTTGCGCTGTTGGCATTGTATATTTTTATTGTTTATAAGTACATCAAAGATTTCGAATTTAGAAACAGTATCATTATTTATCCGGCAACTTTTAGTATCGGATTATTTTTGTATCTCTCGTTCGACAAAGGAATCTTAACTTTCTTTTGGATTTTAGAATCTTTGGGATTACTGGTACTGGGAATTATCCTGAAAGAAAAATATTTCCGTTACGTTTCACTTTCTTTAGTGGGCGTTTGTGTAATCCGACTCATGTTTTTCGATTTGTCAAATGCAGATTTCCTGATCAGGGCTTTAGTTTTATTGGGCGTTGGAATAGTGCTTTTAGTGATGAATACTTTATTTAAAAAATACAAAGAACGATTTGATTAAAAATTGTAACCACTAAAATTTTTCCATTTTTAATCTTAGAGACGCATGGTAGAGAAACACTACTTTGCGTCTCTAAGATTATTATGTAATGTCCCGTCTTAAAAAAACGATACAGATTATTAGATAAAATTAAATATTTAAACAGTAGCAAAAACGTTTTTGCTACTGTTTTTTGTTTTATAAGTTCTCATTTTAATTTTGCTTTGAGAATGCATTTGATTCGGAGTGATCATGTAATTTGAATAATGAGGTCTGATTTCATTATAAGCGACTGCTTCCTTGACAATTTGGTTTGTTATTTGTGTTGTTTGATTGTATCTATCAATGCTAAATTCTTGTTTTAAAATTCCATTTATTCTTTCGGTTACAGCATTCTGGTAAGGATCTGAATTTTGAGTCATATTGCATAAAACCTCATTTTTAATAAGCTCTTTTTGGTTTTCCTCCGAGGAAGCTTATCAAGTAGAAAAAAACAATATTGAAATTCAAAATTCCAATTGGAAAGGAAGATACTTTAAAACCCCAAATTCCAATCGCTCACAGATTTGGGATTTGGGATTTGTTTTTTACTTTCCTAAACATTGGAATTTGGAATTTCAGTATTGAAAATTTTTTTTACAATTTATTGCTGTAAAATTCATACAGAATTAAATTCTATCCATGTTTTTGATGTATTAATCCATTTTAAACCGTATATGTAATCCTATTTTTGTCTTATAACTTTTAAAATAAAATCTTATGAAGAAGAATATAGACACAGATAATCCGTTGCATAATTTAGATGAATGGGAAGATGATTTGTTACTACGTTATCCGGATCCTTCTGAACCTGTAAAAGAAAAAGAAGAATTTAGAAATTATGTTGATTCAGAAAGAGTAGAAACAGTTAGGGAATTTTACAGAATAAACCATACCTATCAGACGTATGATTTTGTATGCAGTAAAGAACAGGAATTTTTACAGTTCAATAAAAAACAAATGTCAATCTGGGAAGCAGTTGACTTTTTGAATACACTTGTAGACGACAGTGACCCGGACATTGACTTAGACCAGACACAGCACCTTTTACAAACTTCAGAAGCGATTAGGGCAGATGGTCATCCGGACTGGTTTGTACTTACCGGTTTTATACATGATTTAGGAAAAATTTTATGTTTGTTCGGAGAACCACAGTGGGCTGTAGTAGGAGATACTTTCCCTGTTGGCTGTGCATATTCTGATAAAATTGTGTATCCTGAATTTTTCAAAGACAATCCGGATTATACAGATGAGAGATTCAATACTAAATTTGGCGTTTATACTGAAAATTGTGGTCTGGACAAAGTAAAAATGAGCTGGGGACATGATGAATACCTGTATCAGATCATGAAAGATTATTTACCTGAACCGGCTTTATATATGATTCGCTACCACTCATTTTATTCACAACATAAAGAGAATGCCTATGCACATTTGATGAATGAGAAGGATATTGAAATGTTTGACTGGGTACGAAAATTTAATCCGTACGATTTATATACAAAAGCGCCTGTTAAACCAGATGTAAAAGCATTATTGCCATACTATAAAGAATTAGTTGCTAAATATTTGCCGGAAAAACTGAATTTCTAAAGTGGTACTATTTCTAAAATTTGTAATTCTTTCTGTGGTAAGATTTAAAATTGTATAAATGCAAAAAATCAAAACGAAAATATTTTTATTTGGTCTGTTAGTAATTTTTGTTTCAGGTGCTGTAGGACAGGAAAAAGACAGAAATGACTGGGAGAATCCGCAGGTATTTCAGATTAACAGAGAACCGGCACGAGCGTCTTTTCTTCCTTATGCAGACGAAGCATCTGCCGTAAGCGATCAATATGAAAACTCACCCTGGTATTTTTCCCTGAATGGTAAATGGAAATTTTCCTGGTCCCCAACACCCGATCAACGGCCAAAAGATTTTTACAAAACAGATTTTAGTACTTTAAACTGGAAAGAGCTTCAGGTGCCCTCCAACTGGGAACTGCATGGTTACGGCATTCCGATTTACACCAATATTACGTATCCTTTTGAAAGAAATCCGCCATTTATCAATCACTCTGATAATCCGGTCGGATCGTACAAAAAAGATTTTATTTTGCCTGAAAATTGGAAAAAAAGACATGTTTACCTTCATTTTGAAGCAGGAACATCGGCTATGTACATTTGGGTAAACGGAGAAAAAGTAGGCTACACAGAAGACACCAAAAGCCCTGCCGAATTTGATATTTCGAAATATTTGAAACCAGGAAAAAATGATGTGGCTGTAGAAGTATATCGCTGGAGCGATGGTTCATATCTGGAAGATCAGGATTTCTGGAGGCTTTCGGGTATAGACAGAAACGTATATTTATACAGTACCAATGACATTCGTATCGCTGATTTTTTCGCAAAACCTGATTTAGATGCCAATTACAAAAACGGAAGTTTAAATATTGATGTCAGTTTAAAAAACATGAGTTCTGTTACTGTAAACAATCAGAAATTAACAGCGAAACTGATTGATGCCGCAGGGAAAACAATTTTTGTTAAAGATTTAAAAGTGAATTTCGAGGCAAACAAAACTCAAACAGTTAGTTTTTCTCAAAATGTTTCCAATCCAAAATTATGGAGTAGTGAGATGCCGAATTTATACACGCTCGTGCTATCATTAAAAGACGAAAAAGGCAGTATAATTGAAGCAACTTCAACACAAATCGGTTTTAGAAAAGTAGAATTAAAAGGAGGGGAATTACTTGTAAACGGTGTCAGATTAATGGTTCGCGGTGTCAATATTCACGAACATAATCCGGTAACAGGACATTATCAGGATGAAGCCACGATGATGAAGGACATCAAAATGATGAAGCAACTGAATATCAATTCGGTGCGCTGTAGTCATTATCCGAATAACATTTTATGGGTTAAACTTTGTAATAAGTATGGCTTGTATTTGGTGGATGAAGCCAATATAGAAAGCCACGGAATGGGAGTAGAGGGACAGCCTCTTATTTGGATGAATCCGAAAACGAATCCGGGCCATCTTCCGGAATGGCATGCCGCTCACATGGATAGAATTTACAATTTGGTCGAAAGAGACAAAAATGCTCCTTCAGTAATTATTTGGTCTTTAGGAAATGAAAGTGCCAACGGACCTGTATTTCATGATGCTTACAAATGGATAAAAAAGAGAGACAACACCCGTTTGGTGCAATTTGAGCAGGCAAAAGAAAATGAAAACACTGATATCATCTGCCCGATGTATCCTACAATTGCGTACATGAAGGAATATGCAGCACGTAAAGAAGTTACCCGCCCGTATATTATGTGTGAGTATGCTCATGCAATGGGAAACAGCACCGGTAATTTTCAGGAATATTGGGATATCATTCGAGGAAGCAAAAATATGCAGGGCGGTTTCATTTGGGACTGGGTAGATCAGGGATTTAAAATGAAAGATGAAATCGGTCGCGAATATTGGGCTTATGGCGGTGATATGGGGGGACAAAATTATACGAATGACGAAAATGGCTGTAATGACGGATTGGTTTGGCCGGATCGTACTCCGCATCCGGGTGCGTTTGAAGTCAAAAAAGTATACCAGGACATATTATTTAAATCTGTTGATATTAAAAACGGAGTTATTGAAATCATAAATGATTTTGGGTTCACAAATTTGGAGAAATACCACTTTGAATACCAAATTTTAGAAAATGGGAAAATCATTAAAGAAGGTACCCTTTATGTTTCCCTGAACCCAAAATCAAAAAAACAATTCAAAATTGATTTGCCAAAATTACAGGCAAAAGAAGGAGTTGAATATTTACTGAATGTTTTTGCTTACACCAAAACAGGTTCTGAATTACTGCCTCAGCATTTTGAAGTGGCAAGAGAACAGTTTGTGATCGAAAACGATAAATATTTTGCGAAGACAGAATCGAAAAAATCTTCAAAAATTCAGGATGAAAAAAATGAATTTGTTTTGAGTTCAGCAGAGGTTACGGTTAAGATCAGCAAGACGACCGGATTGATTTCGTATTACAGTTTAAAGGGTGAGGAATACTTTAAACAATATCCGGAACCTCATTTTTGGAGAGCCCCAACTGATAATGATATGGGAAATAAAATGCAGATTAGATGCAATGTCTGGAGAACTGCAGGAAAAAATACCACTTTAGAAAATATTCAGGTTGTGGAGGAAAACGGAAAGCAATATGTGATTGCAAAATTAAAGCTCAACGATGTTTTTTCAGACTATACAATCAAATATTCGCTAAATAATGATGGTGCTTTAGAAGTTCAGTCTTCATTTAAAAAAGGCAATAACCCTTTACCGGAAATGCCTCGTTTTGGAATGCTTTTCGTCTTAAAAAACAATTTTGAGAATCTGGATTATTACGGAAGAGGACCTCTCGAAAATTACTCTGACAGAAACACAGGAGCTTTGAAAGGGATTTATAAAAGTAAAGTAGCGGATCAATACGTGCCTTATACACGTCCGCAGGAAAATGGATATAAGACAGATGTTCGCTGGTTTTCGCTTTCCAGCAATAGTGGAAAAGGACTGGAAATAAAAGGACTGCAGCCTTTAGGAATCAGTACACTGAATAATTATCCAAGCGATTTTGACGCCGGAATTTCTAAAAAAAATATTCACGCAAGTGATATTACACCAAGAAATGAAGTCGTGGTTTGTGTGGACTTAACCCAGCGTGGATTGGGAGGAGACAACAGCTGGGGATTGCCACCGCATGAACAATATTTACTGACTCAAAATGAATACAGTTACGGATTTGTCATAAAACCAGTTGAATAATAACCAGAATAATTTGAGTGTGCCAAATTTTGCCCCTTTAAACACTTAATGTTTCACTTTTACATCCAATCACGTTCACTTATCTGAACGTGGTTGCTGTAAATTTTCAAAGATCAGAAAGAGAGTGACTGCCATACTTTTGGCAAATAGTGTTGTAAATCAATAAATACAAATATAAACAGAACAATAAGTTGATACTCTGTGCAGGAATCAACAGGTAAAATATGCTTTAAAATAAATCCGGTATGAACAAAATTATTACCAATAACAGATTAGTTTCTTTAGATGTTCTGAGAGGATTTGTCATGTTTTGGATTATGAGCGGTGAACATATTATTCACGCTCTGGCCAAAGCAGCTCCAATTCCGGTTTTTGTCTGGATGTCTTCACAATTGCATCATACTGACTGGGATGGAATCACGTTTTATGATATGATTTTTCCGGTGTTTTTATTCGTTGCAGGTGTTTCAATGCCGTTTTCTTTCGATAAAAAAATGAAATTGGCAGGTGTAATAGCACCAAGTGAACTTCCTTCACAGGAAAAGAAGAAAATATACTTGTCCATGCTAAAAAGGACTTGTATTTTGGTGTTTCTTGGATGTGTTGTCAACGGCTTGTTGCGCTTTGAGGGGTATGATCAAACCCGTTTTGCCAGTGTGTTAGGACGTATCGGAATCGCATGGTTTTTTGCCGGACTCATTTATTTAAATTTTGATTTAAAAAAGCAAATCGTCTGGTTTGCAGGAATTTTGATTGGTTATTATTTAGCGATGAAATTAATACCCGTTCCTGGATTTGGAGCAGGTGATCTAACGGCAGAAGGTTCACTGGAAGGTTACATTGACCGTCTTTTACTTCCGGGAAGGCTGCACAGTAAAGTATATGATCCTGAAGGTATATTTTCAACAATACCAGCCGTTGCGACAGCTTTGTTGGGAATGTTTCTGGGAACTTTTCTAAAAACCAAAGCAGATTTTCTTTCTATTAATAAAATCATATTGACACTGGTTACTTCGGCTGTTGTTTTAATAGGTGTAGGACTTCTTTGGGATTATGATTTTCCTATCAACAAACATTTATGGACCAGTTCATTTGTTTGTTTTGTGGGTGGATTCAGCATTCTATTTTTTACTTTTTTTTATTTTATAATAGATGTGCTCGGCTTTCATAAATGGGCATTCCCATTATTGTTAATCGGTTCAAATTCAATTTTAATTTATATGGCAGCTGAAGGTTTGGTCAATTTTAAACATACAGCAGATTATATATTTGGAGGGTTAATTAAATTCGCACCAACTGTCTGGCAGCCAGTATTTATAACCTTATCTGTAACATTTATACAGCTTGTTTTGCTTTACTTTTTATATAAGAAAAAATGGTTTTTAAAAATATAAACGATTTTTTTACCAAAAACTAACAACGACCAACTAATAACTATCAACCAAAAAACCTCATTATGAATACTTTACAAAGTGCAGATTACATCGTTTTTCTAATCTATTTTGCGATTGTTGTCTCCTACGGGATGTACATTTACAGAAGCAAGAAAAATGCAATGACCAGTTCCAATGACTATTTTTTGGCAGAAGGCTCACTTACCTGGTGGGCCATTGGCGCTTCATTGATTGCGTCTAATATTTCGGCAGAACATTTTATTGGAATGAGTGGTTCGGGTTTTGCCATAGGACTGGCGATTGCTTCTTACGAATGGATGTCGGCTGCAACGTTGATTATCGTGGCCATGTTTATTTTACCTGTTTATCTTAAAAACAAGATATTTACGATGCCGCAGTTTTTGGCAAAAAGATACAACGGTACCGTAAGTACAATTATGGCCATAATCTGGCTGTTGATTTATGTCTTTGTAAATTTGACGTCCATTATTTATTTGGGTGCTTTAGCTATTTCATCTATAGCGCCTGTGAGTTTTCAGTTTTGTGTGATTGGACTAAGTTTGTTCTCTGTCATCGTAACTTTAGGCGGAATGAAAGTGATCGGATATACTGATATGTTTCAGGTAATTGTATTGATTCTGGGAGGTTTGGTAACGACTTATTTAGCCTTAACCTTATTATCCGAGCAGTTTGGTTTTGGAAAAGACATTCTAAAAGGACTTGCAGTTATAGCTGACGAAGCACCGGGACATTTACACATGATTTTAGAAAAATCAAACCCACATTATACTGAATTACCGGGAATGTCGGTACTTGTGGGAGGAATGCTTATCAATAATCTGGCCTATTGGGGTTGTAATCAATACATTGTTCAGAGAGCTTTGGGAGCCGATTTAAAAACAGCACGAAAAGGAATCTTATTTGCGGCATTTTTAAAATTATTAGTTCCTATTATTGCCGTTTTACCGGGTATTGCCATGTATGTTATGCATCAAAACGGAATGTTTCAGCAGGAAATGGTAGATGCAACAGGAGTTTTAAAACCGGATCACGCTTACCCGACATTGATGAATCTATTGCCTGCCGGATTAAAAGGAGTCGCTCTTGCGGCTTTAACAGCTGCAATTGTAGCATCTTTAGCAGGTAAAGCCAATAGTATTTCGACTATTTTTTCTTTAGACATATATAAAAAGTATTTTAACCGAGAAGCAACTGAGAAAAAACTAGTACGTACAGGAAGAGGCTGTGTAGTTGTCTGTATGATTATTGCAGCTGTTGTGGCACCACAATTAAAATCACTGGATCAGGCCTATCAGTTTATACAGGAATATGTTGGTTTCTTTTCGCCGGGAGTTTTAGCTATCTTTTTATTGGGAATGTTCTGGAAGAGAACCACACCAGCAGCCGGACTTGCAGGAGCATTGTTTACCGTACCCGTTGCTGCTGTATTAAAGTTTTTGCCAATGTGGACAAACGGAGCTTTCCCGGATTATCCATTTTTGGACAGAATGACTATTTCCTTCTTTATAATAGTAATTTTAATGATTGTAATTAGTCTTTTAAAGCCTTCATCAGAAGAACAGCAGCTAACACACAGTATAGAAGTAGACACATCAATGTTTAAAGTTTCTTCTGAATTTATCATCGGATCTTTTATCATTAGCGGAATATTGGTAGCTCTATATACCGTTTTCTGGTAGTAATTTTTATTCAAACAAATAATTAAATTTAAAATAGTAAAAAGTGAATACAGTTTTTTCATTACAGGGAAAAGTAATAGTGGTTACCGGTGCTACCGGAATATTAGGTGAAGCTTTTATAAATGGAATTGCCGATGCAGGAGGGATTGTAGGTGTATTAGGCAGAAATGAAAAAGTTGCCAATGAAAGAGTGGAAACTATTATAAAGAATGGAGGAGAAGCCATTGCCCTAATTGCCGATGTTACAAATGAAGAGGATCTTATAAAAGCACGTGAGATATTGCTCTCTAAATACGGAAAAATTGACGGACTGGTAAATGCGGCCGGTGGAAATATGCCCGATGCTGTTATTCAGCCCGGACAGGATATTTTTCAGTTGAACATGGCGGCGTTGCAGCAGGTAATGAATCTGAATTTGTTCGGAACCATATTACCCACACAGGTTTTTGGTGAAGCGATAAAAAACACAGGAAGCGGAAGCGTGGTAAACATTTCATCAGTTTCCTCAGAACATGCTTTGACAAGAGTGTTGGGGTATAGTCTGGCAAAATCGGCTATTGATTCGTATACAAGATGGTTTTCGGTTGAACTGGCCAATAGATTTGGCGACAAAATACGAATGAATTCTATTGTACCGGGCTTTTTCCTGACCGAACAAAACAGAAGACTTTTAACAAATGAAGACGGAAGCCTAACCGAAAGAGGCAATCTGATTATTCAAAACACACCTTTTAGTCGTTTTGGAAATCCGGACGAACTAATCGGAGCTTTGATTTGGCTGCTAAGTGATGCTTCCAAATTTGTTACAGGATCAAAAGTAACTTTAGATGGAGGATTTTCTGCTTTTAGCGGAGTTTAAAAAATATGTCAGGCTGAGTCCATTCGGCTTCGCTAGGATAAATTAGTCGAAGCCAATTCGATTTAGAAGCCATCAGTTCCGCTCAGAATGAATTTTAATAAAAATATTGTTATATGAAAATGACACAAACCTGGAGATGGTTCGGACCGAATGATCCGGTTACATTACAAGATATTAAACAGACGGGGGCTGTCGGAATTGTGACAGCACTGCATCATATTCCGAATGGAGAAGTCTGGACTGTTGACGAAATCCTTAAAAGAAAAAGCGAAATTGAAAACAGCGGATTAATATGGTCTGTAGTAGAGTCAGTTCCTGTTCATGAAAACATCAAAACGCAAACAGGTAATTATAAAATTTATATCGAAAACTACAAACAAAGCATCCGAAACCTGGCAAGCTGCGGTATTTCTATTGTGTGCTATAATTTCATGCCGGTTTTAGACTGGACAAGAACTGATCTGGCTTTTGAAGTAGAAGACGGTTCAAAAGCTTTGCGTTTTGATACTGCTGCTTTTGCCGCTTTTGATCTTTATTTATTAAAAAGACCAAATGGAGAAAAGGACTATTCTGAATTACAGAAAAACAGAGCCAAAGATTATTTAGGCCAATTGTCTGATAATGACAAAACAAAACTCATCAAAAATATCATTGCCGGTTTGCCGGGAGCGGAAGAAGGTTATACACTGGAACAGTTTCAGAAAACATTAGACACTTATACAGGTATTGATGCTACAAGGTTAAAGGAGCATTTGGTTTCTTTTTTAAGAGAGATTATCCCTGTTGCTGAAGAAAATAATGTATTAATGTGCATTCATCCGGATGATCCGCCTTACCCAATATTGGGATTGCCAAGAGTGGTAAGTACAGAAGCAGATTTTGATTATTTGGCAAAAGAAGTTCCAAGCAGAAATAACGGAATCACATTTTGCACTGGTTCACTTGGTGTAATTCAGGAAAATAATCTGCAACAAATATTCAGGAAATTTGCTGACAGGGTACATTTTATTCATTTAAGAAGTACACAAAGAGATGAATTAGGAAATTTTTACGAAGCCAATCATTTAGAAGGAAATGTAGATATGTTTGCCGTTGTCAAAGAAATTCTAACTGAACAAAAACGCAGACAGGAAGAAGGAAGAGCAGATACAGCAATTCCGATGAGACCGGATCACGGGCATCAGATGCTGGATGATTTGCATAAAAAAACAAATCCGGGCTATTCTGCAATTGGAAGATTAAGAGGACTGGCTGAGTTAAGAGGATTAGAGGAAGGAATAATTCGTTCGATGAATTAAAAAATAAATCATACTTTGAATGGATTCTATTTAAGCTTTAAAAATAAAAACAGATGATAAAGAAAACTATAATAACCGTAATCGTTTTTTGTATTTCACTGACTGCCGTAGCGCAAAAAGTGTATGATGTCAAAAAATACGGAGCCAAAGGGGATGGCAAAACCAATGACGCCATTGCTATTCAAAAAGCCATTGATGCCTGTAGCAAAACAGGAGGTCAGGTATTGATTCCGGCACCTTTTACATTTTTGACCGGACCTTTTAATGTAAAATCGAATGTAGATCTGCATATTGAAGGAGGTGCTAAAATTTTGGCAAGCCCTGATGAAAAATTATATACCGAAAGCGCTTTTCGCAAAAACAAAGGAGAAGGTACCATCTGGATTGGCGGGAAAAACATAGAGAACTTTAGCATTAGCGGAAGCGGTAAAATAGACGGAAATGGAATCTCTTTCATGGGGGCCGAAGAAGAAGATGCTTACATTCTGAAGCCTTTTAATGTGTTAGATCCGCGACCTCATGTTTTGACTATTATAGGAGGGAAGAATATCAGAATAAAAGATGTTCACATCGGAAATTCGGCTTACTGGACAGTTCATTTGGTAGGCTGTAATGATGTGGTTATTAGCGGAATTACGTTGCTGAACAGTTTAAAAGTCCGAAATAGTGATGGAATTGATTTGGATCATTCTAAAAATGTCCGTATTAGTGATTGTTATATCGAAAGCGGTGATGATTGTATTTGCCTGAAAAACAGAAGAGAATTTGAAGAATTCGGCCCTTGCGAAAACATAACGGTGACCAATTGTACTATGACCAGCAGCAGTTGTGCCATCAAAATCGGTTCAGAAAATATGGATGCTATTAGGCAGGTGGTTTTTAACAATTGTATCATTAAAAAAAGTAATCGAGGCGTTGGTATTCAGAATAGGGATGAAGGGACTGTGAGTGATGTTATTTTTTCGAATATGATTATCGAAGGTCAGCTCACGACTGATACCTGGTGGGGCAAAGCAGAACCTATTTATGTAACGGCTTACAGTCGTGCAAACGGAAACCACAAAGATGCCAACTGGCGTTTCCCAAAAGGAGCAACCGAAGGAAAAGTAGGTGCAATCAGTAATATTTATTTTACCAATATCCAGTGTTTTGGAGAGAATGGGGTTTATGTGAGCGGAGAAACGAAGGACAAAATTAAAAACATCGTTTTTGAAGGAGTAAATGTATTTATTGATAAAACATCTAATTTTCAGGGTGGAATTTATGATCGACGTCCATCAAAAATGGATGGTTTTGTAAAAGGCAGTACATCAGGATTTTATTTTGATACAGCCGAAAATATTAAAGTTCAGAATTGTTCTGTAAGCTGGGGGAAAAACAAAACAGATTATTTTAAATATGCTGTTGAAAGTAAAAATGTTGATGTTTTAAAAGTGAATAATTTAGACGCAGAAGCTGCTTTTCCTCAGAAATATGAAGCCGTGAAAAAATAATAAAATCCTAGAAGAAGTTAATAATTCAAATTATTTCTGTTGAAACGAGCTTTTAAAATAAACTTTAAATAAATTAGCAAGACTAAATTATCAACCATCATACAAATGAAAAATAATATTATTACCAAAATAATCATTGGAGGTTTGCTATTCAGCGGTATTTGCATGCATGCTCAAAAAACAATTTTAGAAGTTGACGTTGCCAAAACCGTTACCAAGATACAGCCGACGATGTTTGGTTTATTTTTTGAAGACATCAATTTTGCTGCAGACGGAGGTTTATATGCTGAAATGATTAAAAACAGGTCTTTTGAATTTGAAAAACCTCTGATGGGCTGGGAACAACCGAACACAAAAAGGTCTTCGATGAATATGAATTCGGGAGTTGCAACACCTATAAAAGTAGCAGAAAACGAAACCAATCCAAATTTTTGTCGTGTCCTTATAAATGATGATAAAGGATACGCCCTCATTAATGAAGGTTTTAGAGGGATGGGGGTAAAAAAAGAGGCTAAATACAATCTTTCTCTAAAAGCAGCGAATCACAACGGAGCTATCAAAAAGATAATAATTCAGCTTATTGATAAAGATAAAAAAGTAATTGGCGAAACGAATATTGTTCCAACATCAAACGAATGGGAGACTTATTCTACACAATTTACAGCAACTCAGACTGAAGCTAAAGCCAAACTTAAAATAACTTTTGAAGGAACAGGTACAATTGACCTCGATATGATTTCGTTGTTTCCTGAAGATACCTGGAAAAACAGAAAAAATGGTTTACGAAAAGATCTTGTACAGCTTTTATATGATATGAAACCGGGTTTTTTACGTTTTCCGGGCGGTTGTATTGTAGAAGGAAGAACTTTAGCAGATCGTTATCAATGGAAAAAATCGGTGGGAGATGTTGAAGACAGAAGAACCATGATGAACCGCTGGAATGTGGAATTCAGCCACAAACAGACACCTGATTATTTTCAAAGTTTCGGACTTGGATTTTACGAGTATTTCCAGCTTTCAGAAGATATTGGTGCGACCCCATTACCTATTTTAAGTTGTGGAATGGCCTGTCAGTACAATACAGGAGAATTGGCTCCTATAGAAGAATTGGATCCTTATATTAAGGATGCTTTGGATTTAATTGAATTTGCCAATGGTTCAGAAGAAACTACCTGGGGATTAATTCGTTCGAATATGGGACATTCCAAACCTTTCAATCTAAAATACATTGGTGTTGGGAATGAGCAATGGGGACCAGATTATATTGAAAGATATAAAGTTTTTGAAAAAGCCATAAAAGCCAAATATCCAAACATCATTATCGTTTCAGGAAGCGGACCATCACCGGATGGAGAACATTTTGACTTTGCAATGGCCGAACTCAAAAAACTTAATGCAGAATTGATAGACGAACATTATTATAAAAGTCCGCAATGGTTTAGGGAAAATGCTTCACGTTATGATAATTACGATAGAAAAGGACCAAAAATATTTGCAGGAGAATATGCTGCACAAAGTGTTTCCGGTGCTAACCCAAACAACAGAAATAATTGGGAATGTGCCTTTTCTGAAGCGGCTTTCATGACTGGACTGGAGAGAAACGCCGAAGTAGTCAATATGACTTCGTATGCTCCGCTAATGGCCCATGAAGATGCATGGCAATGGACACCGGATATGATTTGGTTCAATAATTTGCAATCTTATGGTTCTGCCAATTATTATGTACAAAAATTGTTTTCAACCAATAAAGGAACCGATTTATTGAATATCACTAAAGAAGGAAAACCGCTAACAGGACAAAACGACCTTTATGCATCTGCTGTAAAGGATGTAAATGCAAAAGAGGTAATTATAAAACTGGTAAATACAGCAGCAGTTTCACAAGAAGTTACAGTTGATTTGAAGGGAGCCAAATTTTCGTCTAAAGGGACTATAATAACGCTTACGAGTTCAAATTTACAAGATGAAAATACTTTTGCAGAACCCCAAAAAATAAGTCCGAAAGAAAGTGCTTACAGTCTCAAAGGTGAAAAAGCATCGCTAAAGTTGTCCGCTTATTCGGTAACCGTTTTGAAGTTAAAAAGTAAATAATAAAAGTTTAACAATATTAAAACTCCAAAATCATTTGATTTTGGAGTTTTGTGTTTAATACAATTTAATCTTCATGCCAAAATTCTATTTGAAAATTTCGAAAAGATTTGAAAGCATGAAAATCAATTTTTGTTATCAAAAAATAAATAACAATAAAATATCGCTATTACAAATGACTTAAATATCTCTTTCTAAAATTATTTTTAAAAAAAAATGGTGTCATATATTCGTTTTACAATAAAAGACTCTTAAATCAGCTTATTTTAAGTTTACTGTTTTTCTTTGGGTAAAATGAAGTTGACTCCAAGAAAAAATCCCATTTTCATGAAATGGACTAATTTTAAAAACATTTTAAAAATTTTGTTATTTACTTTTTCTTAATGCATCTAGTAATTCTGCCATATCCACTACAGCATACGTAGAAGAATAATCAGATACAGCATACGGTAATATTAGACTGTTGTTATGAATAATTGCTCCGCAGGAATATACAACATTAGGAACATAACCCTCACGCTCATCTTCTAATGGAGCAAGCAAAGGTTCAGTAAGTCTTCCTATTTCTTTAGACGGATCATCAAGGTCGAATAATGATGCTCCGATACAGTAACGTCTCATCGTTCCAACTCCATGAGTAATTACCAGCCAGCCTTCTTCAGTCCAAAGAGGAGATCCGCAATTTCCTATTTGTGTCAGTTCCCAGGTATATCTTGGTTCCTGCAGAAGAATTGGATTATTCCATTGCGTGGCTCTTTCAGAAAACATGATGTAGTTGTTTACGCCATCAATTCTGGAAAGCATGGCATATTTACCTTTTATTTTCCTTGGAAAAAGGGCAAGGTTTTTATTTTGAGCACCGTCTCCATGCAATGGCATTACTCTAAAGCTATAAAAATCTTCTGTAGAAATAAGTTTAGGAAGTATAGCATGTCCGTTATAAGCAGTGTAAGTTGCCATAATTGAAACAGAATTATCGTCATCTACAAAACGGACAAAACGGGCATCCTCTATACCGCGGCTTTCAGAATCAGATATCGGAAAAATAACTCTTTCGGTAATATCTGCATCATGGCTGAATCTTAAATCATAAAATGAATTGGCCAGCCATATTATTTCTTCAAGAGCAGTTCTTCGCTCCTGACGAATTGAAGGATCATTTAATGCAGCATTTACTATATTTTTGAGGACTACAAATTCAAATTCATCAGGAAGACCCTGCATAATCTGTTCGATGTATTTGTCGTGCGTATGCATCTCAGACAATTTAGTTAAAAATCGGGATTTATTAAATAATACTTTATGATCAATATCTGCTTTATCAATCTGATTCCCAATTTTCATTATGTGAAGATCGTTGTTTTTATCCAGAATTCCCCTTCTGAATACTATTGACGAAATATGACCTTCTCCAGTGGCACGAAAAGAGATGATGACCCTTTTTTCGCCGGCTTCAAGTCCGGACTGATCAAAATCTTCAACAATAGAAGGATTAAAAATTGCAGCCGATTCAATAGCATATTCCATTGTGCAATAAGAACCTATGAGCATTTTTCGGTCAAGAGACATGGCTTCAAAGTCAATCTGCATAGCTTCAATTAATGGTCTTATTTTTTCGCAGTGTCTGAAAAAAATAGCTGAAATATTTCGGTGACGCCTTGCAAATTCACGAAGTGTCTGTTCCAGTGTATCAGATACCTGTTTTTCATCCAGCATCATTATGCGGATTACCATTTGTTGCGTCCGCTCATCACCATTCATAAAATATCTTGCTACAACTCTTCTGGAATCTGGGGTAAACTTTATATTTTTTCGAATGACTGATACGCGCATAATTTAACTGTTTTAGGAATATAAAAAATTTAAGTTTTATGAAGTTAGCAAAAAAAGGCAGGAAATAACCTTATTATTATGTTAAAATAATGAAATGAACTACTTGTTTGCTAATAGATGCAAATCATTTAGAATTAAAATAAGCCTCATGCTGATTGGAGTCAAAGGCAATTTATTAAAAAGCCTTCTGCTAATTTATTCTGAACGTAGCTGAAAAAACACAGGAGTGTTTATAATTTAAAAAAACAATCCTAGTACCAGAACGTTTTATGTTTGATAAAAATTATTTTTTTGAAAAAAAATCTGAAAAATACAATCAGACTATCTAAAACTTCCTTGTTATTAATTATGGACAACAAGTCTTTTTAAACCAATTTTGTCCAAACTTCCAATGATTTGCATAATTGTATTTTCGCTGAGAATACATCTTGTAAGCGCTGAATTGATTTTTTGGGATATTTCTGGCTCCAGCTCAATTAATTTTGTCAAATATTTTTTTGCTTTAGAATCCTGATTTGTAAAAGATAAAGTGACTGCTTTAAGGAGAGGATCCCAGAAAGTCTCTTCAGCATCCATTTTTTCTGCCCAGTAAAGCGCAGCTGTATAGTCTTTTTTTGCAATGTAATAGTAGCAGAACCCAATATTCATCCACCATGGACAGTTTGGATTTTTTTCTAATGCATTTTTCATGATAGCATAGCCTTTATCAAAGTAACCGGCAAAAATTAACATGCAGCCAACACCAGATACTAAGCCGGATGCATTAGGATTTATCTTTATGCATTGTTCAGCAGAGTGCAGACAAGCCTCAGAATCTTTTTTAAACAAATTTGCGAATGTTAATGCGTGCCATACATGCTGACAATTTGGATCAATCTGAAGAGATTTCATTATGCATCGATATCCTTCTTCAAATTCATTATCTTCGATAGCAAAAGCAATACCATCAAGATAAAATTCACCCATCATAGCCCATAACAAAGCATGATCGGGATGTTTTTTTGTCGCCTGTTTTAAATTAGTAAAAGCTGACAAACAATTTTCGAGCGAATAGGAGGACTGGTATTTGTAGTAGCTGTAAATTCCTTTCCATATATCAGAATTGATAGTTTTTAAAGATGCACTTTTTATGATTTCTTTAAAAATAACACCATAATAGCCTCCAATTATGCATGCCACACTTTCGATGATTTCATTTTGTATTTTTATAAAATCTTCAAGGCTCTCATATTCAAATGATTTTGTAAGTATAAATTCGCCAGTTGAGGCATTTAGTAAATTCAGTCTAATCTGCAGTTTCTGATCGTTCTTTTTAAGATTTCCGGTTACAATAAAATCTGCTCCAATCAGATTTGCGGCTTCAAGCGCATTTTGATTGATTTTTGAAATCATTTCGTTGGAAAAATTCCCAATAACTGCAATTTCGTCAAAGCGGGAAAGTTCTGCACTCAGTTCTCCACATAACATTTCCGCTACAATACTCAAATTTTGATCCTGAATAATTGATTTGAATGGGAATATAGCAATGAGTGGTTTTGTATTGTTGTTTTGCAAAGGTTCTGCTATTCGGTTGTTTATACGTCTGATAAATGTGGGAATATAACTGCCTTTTGGTATATCTATCATTAGTACATTATTCTGACCCTGAGTCAGATAATATTCATTCATAACTCTGCGAAGTCTTCCGGCGTGGATTCGCACTACTGCGTCATCGTTAGAATTGAAATCAGAAGATCTGTTGAGAACATTAACAGCTATTGAATATTCTTTAATACAATGCTGGTTTTCATTTACAGTTTCTTCCACAACATATCTTAAAAAATTGGTTAAAACTGGGGAACTTTTTAGCGAACTATATTTCAAAACAGTTTCCAGTTCGGTCAAAATTTCTTCATTCGTAATTTTTTTTTCAGCTTCCATATAAGTTGCTTTAAATGAGAACAATGAGCAGATTTTGAATCACCATAAATTTAAAAAAAAATTATTAATATATTATGATAAAGTTTGCTTTTTTGTAAGAATTAGACACTAATACTAAGTTTTTTCTGATATTTAACGGTTAAATTTAACGGTTTTTAACTTACAAGCTATCAACGACTTAACTACATTTGGTTGATTATCTGTAACTAAACGTAATCTAAGATGTCGATTCCAGAAAAATTATGCAGCGAAAAGCTTAACACTTATCAAGAATCTATCAAAATATTGTATTTGGTTGATGATGATTTTAAGAATATGTGTGATGATTATTGCTGTAGTAAACTGAATATCGAAAAGCATAAGCAAATGATGCAGGAAAATTTTCATTTGAAAGTAGAGTATGAGAACCTTACCAAAGAGCTTGAAGAAGAAATCGTAAGGTACATAACAAAAAATATGGAATAAATTTTTCTATAAATCCAGTTTCTTTTTCAATCAGTGAATAAAAATCAAGAATATTTAAAATTAACTAATTAAAAATTATTCGTTTAAGATTATTATATAAAGCATTTATAATAAGTTAATTAGAAATAAAATCATTTCAGTAAATAATTAAAATCCTAAAAAATTAAAATTATGTGTAAAATAATACAATACGTTGCAATCCTGTGCGGATGCTTTGCTGGCTCACTTTATTCCCAGACCAGAACAGAAAAAGATCTTTTAGGTGAAAAACAAATTCCGAACAATGCCTATTATGGAGTTCAGACAGCCCGTGCATTAGAAAATTTTCAGATTAGCGGAATGACAACTCAATTTTATCCTGATTATGTAAAAGCTTTTGCCATAGTTAAATTAGCTGCAGCAAGAGCCAACGCAGATGTAGGGAGACTTAAAAAAGAGAGGCTGACTGCCATAGAAAAAGCGTGTCAGGCCGTAATAGACGGTAAATATCATGATCAGTTTCTGGTTGATTTGTATCAGGGAGGAGCAGGAACTTCTGCCAATATGAACGTTAACGAGGTTCTGGCCAATATAGCGCTGGAACTTAGCGGACATAAAAAAGGAGAATATCAATACATAGAGCCTCACGATGACCTTAATATGGGGCAATCTACAAATGATGTTTATCCAACAGCTATTAAAATTGCTTTGATACTGCACAATGATAAACTGATAAAAGAGGCTGATTTACTAGCCAAAGCTTTTCATAAAAAAGGAGATGAATTTAAAGATGTCCTAAAAATGGGACGTACAGAAGGTCAGGATGCTGTACCAATGACACTGGGACAGGAATTTCACGCATTTGCAAACCAGCTTGATGCAGAAATTGCTGCCTTACGTAAATCAGAAGCTTTTTTATGCGAACAAAACATGGGAGCAACCGCTATTGGTACTGGGATTACAGCCTCACCGGGATATGCTGAAAAAGTTGCTGTTCATTTGGCAAAAATTACAGGAAAACCAATTGTAAAAAGCAAAGACCTTATTGCAGCAACATCAAGTCAGCAGGGATTTGTAATTTATTCTTCGGCTCTTAAAAGTTTAGCAATTGCTTTATCAAAAATAAGCAGTGATCTTATTTTCCTTGCATCAGGTCCACGTGCCGGAATTTTTGAAATCAATTTACCTGCACTTCAGCCGGGATCATCTATTATGCCGGGTAAAGTAAATCCTGTAATGCCTGAATTAATGAATGAAGTATGCTTCAAAGTAATTGGAAATGATTTGACCGTTACACTTGCTGCGCATTCTGGTTTATTGCAGTTAAATGCTTTTGAACCTGTAGAAGCCATCGCGATGATGGAGTCGCAAGGGTTATTTTTTAAAGCGATACCATTATTCAGAAAAAACTGTATCGAAGGTATTACTCCAAATGAAGCAACATTAAATCATTATATGGAAAGAAGTGTGGGTATTGTAACTGCTCTCAATCCTGTACTGGGGTATGAAAAAACAACTGAACTGGCTAAAGAAGCTCTTGAAACCAATAAAGGAATTCTGGAACTTATTCGCGAAAAAAAACTGCTTACAGAAGATCAGATCAAAAAACTTCTTGATCCTGCAAGCTTGACAGGTCAAAAATAAAGACCATAAATTATTAATATCTAAAAAACTGATATTTTGAATACCAAACAAACTATAATAAACTCTATAAATTTCCATCTGTGGATTTATAGAGTTTTTTTTCTGTTACTAATTTTACCTTTCGGCGCTATATCTCAGGAAAAACAAGAAACCATTCCTGATGGTACAGAAGGAGAAACTTTACTGGTTTTAGATAGCACCAGTGCTCAGAAAAAACCATGGAATATGCTGGATACACGCTTTTCTACTTTTAAGTTTGGTATGGGTATGTTGCTTGAATATGCAGCGTATAACCCGAATGAAAGCATGGAAACCCAGTTAGACTTGCTTAACAGCGAACTAAAAAATACGTTCGACGTTCGTGATTTCAGACTTTTGGTAAGCGGTCAGCTGAAAACAAAAAGAGCGATAAGCTGGAAAGCAGCATTTATGTACGATGGTTCTCAGGAGACATCCTGGTATGTCCGTGAAACGGGAGTTACAGTTGCAACACCAGAAATATGGGGCCATATATTTGTAGGACGAACCAAAGAAGGTATTTCGCTCAGCAAGGTAATGAACGGTTTTTCACTTCCTTACATGGAAAGACAAATGGCTATCGATCATGTTCCTATTTTGGCAGATGGTATAAAATGGCTTGGATATTTACCAAAACCGGGAATAGTCTGGAATATTGGTATGTACACCGACTGGCTTTCAAAAGGGCAATCGTTCTCAACCTATAAATGGCAGTTTGTTTCAAGGGTGGCCTGGCTTCCTATACATTCTGCCGAGAAGAATACAACGCTTCATATTGGAGGTAATTTAAGGGTAGGTCAGCCTGTTGATAATTCAATTCGTCTTAAATCAAGACCAGAATCAAACCCGGCTCCGATTATGATTGACACAGGTACATTTTCTTCGAATCAGTCAACTATTTTTGGAGGTGAAATATATTATACTAACGGTTCCTGGACATTTGGTTCAGAATACTACTGGCATTCATTTAATTCCTCATCTACAAACAATCCAGTTTTTAACGGAGGAGAATTACTTGCTACTTATATTTTCACGGGAGGTAAAAGACCTTATAATACTGTAGGCGGAATTTTTACTTTTATTCCGATAGAAAAATCTGTTTTTAAGGGCGGACTTGGAGAAATAGAAGGTCTGATACGATTTTCAAGTTTAGATTTAAACGATGGACTCATCAGCGGAGGTAGATACTGGAAGATAACACCTATGGTCAATTGGTACATGTCTAACAATTTGCGTCTTGAGTTTGCTTATGGATACGGAATCCTGAATCGGTATGATTTAAAAGGTGCTACAAATTTCCTGCAGACACGCCTTCAGTTTATGTTCTGATAGATAAACTACGAATTAAAATTTAAAGTAAATCAGTAAACCAGTGAAGTTAGTATTTCACTGGTTTTTTTTATAAATCCATTTTGAGCCTTTTTTAAAATTTTAAAAGATGAATAATACAAAAATCACCTTTTAAACGTATATTTTGATTGTCTAATACAGATATACCCCTTCTATTTTGCTGTAATGCCCCTCCTGGCTTATGAGGCGTTATCTAAATTTGTAAACAAGTTCTTATTTCTGATTCAGCTTCTTTTTATTTTATATGTAAAGGGAATTATCTTTTTCTAAACAATTATAACAAGCTGAATCTGGAATAAAATTGCGGAGTATTACATCTTAAATCTGATTTTGTAAAAATTATTAAATGAAAAAAATTGTATTAGCACTTGCTTTGTTTTTGAGCCTGCAAAATAATTATGCCCAGAATAATGAATGGGAAAATCCCCAGATAATTGACAGGGGAAAAGAAGCGGGCAGGAGCTCCTTTCTTTTATTCAGTAACGAAACCGAATTAAAAGGTAATAATCCTCAAAAATCAGAATTGTATCAGAGTCTGAATGGAAGCTGGAAATTCAATATTGTCCAGAATCCGTCTCAAAGAGCTGCAGATTTTTATGCAATGAATCTGAATGATGCAGACTGGAAAAATATTCAGGTTCCTTCGAACTGGGAATTGCAGGGCTACGATATTCCAATTTACACGAATATTACGTATCCGTTTCCTAAAAATCCTCCTTTTATAAACGGCGATTATAATCCGGTGGCTACTTACAGAAGAACTTTTGAAGTTTTACCTTCGTGGAAAGATAAGGAGATTATACTTCATTTTGGTTCAATTTCCGGTTATGCTAAAATATTCCTGAACGGAAAAGAAGTCGGAATGACCAAAGCTTCCAAAACTCCGGCAGAATTTAATATTACTTCTTTTTTAAAAAAAGGTAAAAACTTAATTGCGGTTCAGGTTTTCCGCTGGCATGACGGAAGTTATTTAGAAGATCAGGATTTCTGGAGGTTAAGCGGTATCGAACGCGATGTGTATTTGCAGGCAATGCCAAAAACTACTATTTGGGATTATTTTGTAAAAAGTGATTTAGACAATCTGTACAAAAACGGAATTTTCAATTTAGATATCACTTTAAAACATTTCGAAAAGAATACGATCAAAAATCCGTCTCTTAAAGTAGAATTATTTGACAAAGAAGGAAAAACGGTTTATTCTGAAAGCAAAAAAGTAAATGCCAAAGAGGAAAAAATCAGTTTTGCTGGTACGATTGAAAATGTAAAACAATGGAATGCAGAAACGCCAAATCTGTATCGATATACTATTACATTATTAGACAGTAAAGGTAAAACGCTTGAAATTGTTTCTAAGAGAACAGGTTTTAGAAAAGTAGAAATCAAAAACGCCCAATTGTTGGTCAACGGAAAAGCGGTTATGGTTAAAGGCGTGAATATTCATGAACATGATGATGAAACGGGGCATGTTCCAAATGAAAAAACTTCATTAAAAGATCTTAAGTTAATGAAGGAATTCAATATCAATGCAATCCGAATGAGTCATTATCCGCATGATCCGCATTTATACGAATTATGTGATGAATATGGGTTCTATGTTGTGGATGAAGCCAATATAGAGTCGCATGCAATGGGAGCTGAATGGCAAAATTGGTTTGATCAGAAAAAGCATCCTGCTTATTTGCCGGAATGGGCGCCTGCACATTTAGATCGTATCAAAAGAATGTTTGCAGCTGATAAAAATCACCCTTCAATCATTATTTGGTCTTTAGGAAATGAATGTGGAAACGGTCCTGTTTTCTATGATGCTTACGATTGGTTAAAACAAGTAGATTCAACGCGTCCGGTTCAGTTTGAACAAGCCGGAGAAAACAAAAACACAGATATTGTATGCCCGATGTATCCCGGAATTAAGAGTATGAAAAGTTATGCAGCTGCTGATAAAAAACGCCCATACATTATGTGTGAATATGCACACGCAATGGGAAACAGCGGAGGAAATTTTCAGGAATACTGGGATATCATTAACAGCAGCAAACACATGCAGGGTGGTTTTATCTGGGACTGGGTGGATCAGGGTATTAAAACCAAAAATGCAGAAGGCAAAACGTTTTGGGCTTACGGCGGTGATTTAGGAGCTGAAAAACTTCAAAATGACGAAAATGGCTGTGCAGACGGTGTGATATTTTCAAACAGAACGCCAAAACCTGCGTTGTATGAAATCAAAAAGGTATATCAAAATATTGATTTTCGTTTTAATAACTCAAATGAATTAACCGTTGTCAATCGTTTTAATTTCACTAATCTTTCTGATTTTACTTTTAAATGGGAACTGATTAAAAACGGAGAAAAACTAAAATCAGGAGAATTCGATTTAGATGCCGCTCCTGAAGAACTTAAAAAGGTTGCTTTAGATTTAGGTTCTATTGACGAAACTTCAGAATCTTTTTTAAATGTGTATGCGGTTTCAAAATACGATGCGCCTTTGGTTGCAAAAGGCCATGAATTTGCCAGAGAACAGTTTGCAGTAGGAAAAGGTTATTATTTTAAAAATAACAGCATTGCAAAAAGTACATTTAAACTGAAACATACGGTTAAGAATAATGTACTTTCTTTTGAGACAGAAAATATCGCAGGAGAATTTGATTTGCAAAAAGGAGAAATCCTGAAATACAATTTAAAAAATGCTGATAATACTATTTTTGCCAGTTTCCCGACACCTTATTTCTGGCGTGCCCCAACAGATAATGATTTTGGAAGCAATATGCAGGATAAATTAGTAATCTGGAAAGAAGCATCCAAAAATCCGACAGTTGTAAGTGCTCAGCTGGATAAAAATACTTCAGAAGGTTTACTTGTAAAAGTGTCGTATAAATTAGCAGGTATTGATGTTCCATACACTGTAAATTATCTGATTCAGAATGATGGCTCTATAAAAGTGACTGCTGCTATTGATTTGGAAGGCAAAAATCTGCCGGAACTGCCTCGTTTTGGAATGCGTTCAAAACTAGACGGCTCTTATGAAAATCTGAGTTATTATGGAAGAGGGCCATGGGAAAATTATTCTGATAGAAATTCGGCTTCGTTTATTGGCGAATATTCAGATAAGGTAATTAATCAGTATACAAGTAATTACATTCGTCCTCAGGAAGGCGGTTATAAAACAGATGTTCGCTGGCTGACTTTAAAAAACAATAAAGGTCAGGGTATAAAAATAGAAGGATTACAGACTCTTGGATTTAGTGCGCTGAATATTTCGACAGAAGATCTGGATCCGGGAAAAAACAAGGCACAGCGCCATCCAACGGATTTGGATTTAGATTCAAAAGAAGCAGTTTACCTGCATGTAGATTACAAGCAAAGAGGTCTGGGTGGTGATGACAGCTGGGGACGTTTGCCTCATGATCCGTACCGTTTATTGGATAAAAAATATAGTTATTCTTATGTCATTTCATTAATCAAATAATTTGACGTTTTTATTTATGTTTGTGTAGAAAGAAAGCCTATGAATTGTTCATAGGTTTTTCTGATTTTCTTAGATTTAACAATATTTAGCCCTTATACCTAATATTTTGAGAAATAAAGCCCTTTTATTTTTACTATTTTTAGTTTGCTTTACAGCTAAACCACAGGCTGTAAAAACTGCTATTCCAAAATACGGACAGGAAAAATATGATATTGGTTACATCGGAATCCAAAATGGTCTTGCGAATAATGCTGTGACTTCTGTTTACAAAGACAAACGCGGATTAATGTGGTTTGGAACGTATGACGGAATCAGCAGATATGACGGCTATAATTTTTTAAGTTTCAGAAATGAACCTAATGATTCCAATTCGTTAGTTAATAACAGGATTGTCAGTATTTGTGGTACTCAAAATGAAATCTGGATTGGTACCAAAGGCGGCATCAGTGTTTACGATTATCTAAAAAACAAGTTTACAACAAGAAGTTATACAGATGCGAAAACTTCTAAAAATGAACTGATTGATTTTGTGGTCAATCAAATCAGGGATTATCAATCAAAGATGTACATCGCTACAGCGGGTAAAGGTTTGCTTTACTACGCAGGAAATCAAGCAAAAATCATTCAGATTCCACTTTATGTAAAAGGAAAATTGCAGTGGGATTATCATGTCCAGGAAATCGATTTTGATCAGTCAGGTAAATTATGGTGCAGTGTTGCAGGTGTCGGGCTTGTAACTATGGATGCATCAGCACAAAAACTTTCGGTCGTTTTTCCGATTGTTTTAGGGAGTGGCTGTATTTTATATGATAAATTTTCAAATGTCTGGATCGGAGCAGAAGGAGGATTGTTTCGGTACAATGTCTTAAATAAAACGCATCATCTTTATAAAAATCAGGAAATTCAATATCCTGTTTCAGATTTGATGTGTAAACCGGATGCAAAAGAATTGTGGATTGCTACGAATGGGAACGGTGTTGTAAAATACAATTATACAACTGATACTTTTTCGTTATTAAGTACAGCCCTGAATGAAGAAAAACTCAACAGTAACGCTATTTCTTCTTTGTTTTCAGACAATAAAAATCGTGTCTGGATCGGAACTTTGAGAGGAGGCGTTAATACAATCGAAGAAAGAAAAAGCCCTTTTACAACAGTTTCCAAAAACGAAAAAATAAAAAATACGCTGCCAAGTGATTTTATTCTTTCGTTATCCGAACAGGACAATGAAAATCTATGGATAGGTACAGACGGCGGTGGCGTAAGTTTATGGAACCGAAAGAATAATTCGTTTACCAATTATTCTTATGATGCCAACAACCCCAATTCGTTATCGAACAATTTCGTTTCAGCAATTGTAAAAGATACAAAAGGAACCTGGTTTGGAACTTACGGAGGAGGGGTTTGTCTGTTCAATTCCCAAACCCGAAGCTTTAAAAAATACAATCTTTTTAATCCTAAACTAAATGGGAATCAAAAAAATATCTGGGTACTCTTTCGAAGTAAAAACAATGTTTTATGGGCCGCTTCTCCTGATGAAGAAGGATTATACCGTTATAATGAAACAACGGATCATTTTGATTTTGTAGATGCTAAAATAAGGGGAATCATTTCGATGACAGAAGATAAAAACGGTAATCTTTGGATCGGAAATTTTACGAAATTGTATCAGCTCAATCTTAAAACAATGAAGAGAAAAGAGATTGATGTAAAATATCCGGTACGTGCTATCGTTTCACATTCTGACACAAAAATGCTCGTGGGTACAGAAGGCGGCGGTTTGATGCTTTTTAATCCACAGACTTTCAAAAGCAGATTTTTGACTCAGAGAAACAAACTTCCCAATAACTCGGTTTTAAATATTGTACAGGATAATCAGGGAAATTATTGGTGCAGCACCTACAACGGAATATTTGTGTACAATGCAGCTAACGGAAAAATAACCAGTTATCATGATGCGGACGGACTTCAAAGCAATCAGTTTAATTACAATGCTGCGCTTAAACTTTCTACGGGCGAAATTGTATTTGGGGGAATAAAAGGTTTTAATATTATCAATACCAAAATAACGAACCAGTTTCATGATTTTCCAAAGCTGATTATAACATCTATAAAAGTAAACAATAAGGTTTATGACCAAGAAGGTTTGTCTGTTTTCGGAATTGATAAATTAAAATTGCCTTATGACGAATCGATGCTCAATATCGAATTTGCCGCATTAGAATACAGTTTGCCTGAAAAAATATCCTATGCATATTTTTTAGAAGGCTGGGATTCACAATGGCATTATGTGGACAATATTCGAAATGCCAATTATTCCAAAATAACAGAAGGCGATTATGTGCTGAAAATTAAATCTACCAACGCTGAGGGAATCTGGAATACAAAATCTATTTCGTTGCCAGTTACTATTTTACCGCCATGGTACAGGTGTGGTTATGCTTATTTTGTCTATTTTCTCCTTATCGGATTGATTATTTATGTAGTCGATAAATACCAGCGTCAGCAGGAAAAACTAAAATATGAGGTAAGGCTGTCTCAGGATTTGGCGAAGCAGGAAAAGGAACTGAATGAAAAAAAATTAACCTTTTTTACTAATATTTCACATGAATTCAGGTCGCCTTTGACCATGATTATCAATCCGTTAAAAGAAATAATTTACGGTACAGACCAACAGATAGATCTGGCTGCAATAGAAATGGTGTACAGTAATTCGAGAAGATTACTGAGTCTGGTAGACCAGTTGCTTCTTTTTCGAAAAACTGAAACCGAAACCGGAAAACTGAAAATTGGTCAGATTGATATTGTAGAATTGTGTAAAGAGGTTTTTAGCTGTTTTGTACAGCATGCCAAAACCAAAAAAATCGATTATAGTTTTAGTATTTCCGAAGAAAAAATAATGGTTTATGTAGATCGGGAAAAAATCGAAATGGCATTGTTTAACTTGATTTCGAATGCTTTAAAATTTACCGAAAAAGAAAACGGAGCAGTTACCGTTAGTTTGCGAAGTTCAGAAAATGAAGTAATTATCAATGTGATCGATAATGGAGAAGGAGTTCCGGATGGAGATAAAGACAAAATTTTTAATCTGTTTTATCAGTCCAATCAAAATATCAGAAACAACCGCAAAGGATTCGGAATCGGTCTTTATCTGGTAAAACAGTTTATCACTCAGCATCACGGAAAAGTAAGTTGTCGTGATAATGAAAATGGAGGATCTGTTTTTGAAATTAAATTATTACAGGGAAAAGAATATTTTGGGGATGTTGAAATCCGAGAAGATCTGAGCGACAGAACTTTATTTCTGGAAGAGGCTTTTGAAGATACGGTTCAGAAAAATGTACTGCAAAATGTCGAAGAACCAGAAAATGTTCAGGATTTGATTAAGGATGCAAAAAGCATTCTTGTAGTAGATGATAATGTTCAGATCAGGAATTATTTAAAGCGAATATTAACGCCAAAGTATCATGTTACGGTAGCTGAAAATGCAGAAGCGGCTTTAGCTGTAATTAAAAAAGTAATGCCGGACCTGATTATTTCTGATGTCGTAATGGGAGAAATGAACGGAGTTGCTTTTTGCAAGCATATCAAAACCGATGAAGAATTAAAACATATTCCGGTCATACTGCTCACAGGAGGAACTTCAGAAGATGTAAAACTAAAAGGTGCCGAAGTAGGTGCTGATGATTATATTACTAAACCATTTGACAATGACTATTTATTAGCCCGAATCAGCGGAATATTTGCCAGACGTGATAGTGAACAAAATTATATGCTGAATTCGGTTACAAAAAAGTCTGCAACTTTAAAGCTGTCTGACGAAGATAAAAAACTGATTGATAAAATTGTAGATATTATTGATGCGAATTTGGATGTAGAGAATTTTAATGTAAATGATTTGTCAGAACAATTAGGAATGAGTTATTCTTTGGTGTATAAAAAAATCAAGAAAATCACAGGAAAATCGGTTTCGGAGTTTACCCGAAATGTACGATTGCGAAAAGTAGCGACATTATTAATCACTACAGATTTACAGATAAGCGAAGCAGCTTCAATTGCCGGTTTTGGAGATATAAAATATTTCAGGAAGCACTTTCAGCAATTTTACAATTTAAATCCTTCGGAGTTTAAAAAGAAGTATCAAAATGTAAAGGATAACAAATATATTCTAAATGAAAGTTTCTGGAAATCAACCTGAATTGAAAACTACTGCCAGGCTGAGTCCATTCGGCTTCGCTCAGGATAAACTAAAGTCGAAGCCCTTTTCAAAACTCTTATGTTTAAAAGCCTTCGACTCCGCTCAGGATGACAATGTTTTCAGAAGAGACAAAAGATATTTTAATAAATATAAAGATATATGAATAATCATTTAAAAAATACAATTTTATTAGGGTTTGCTTATTTTACAGCTTTCACGGGTTTGCAATCCCAATCAAAAAAACTGGAAAAAGATTCCCCTAAAAAAGTGCGTGAATTTTTCGTAGCTTCTTTAATCAAAATAGGCGATCCGGTATTAGATGCATTGAGCAAAAATCAGTTAAAAACATTGATGCCTGTAGAAAAATCTCCCGGTGCCTGGGACGAAAGGACTCATGTAACCTATCTGGAGGCTTTTGGGCGAACACTTTCAGGTATGGCTCCGTGGCTGGAGTTAGGTCCTGACGAAACTCCGGAAGGAAAACTGAGAGCGAAATATATTGACTTAGCACGAAAATCCATTCATAATGCAACTGATCCGAACAGTTTAGATTTTATGAATTTTGTAAAAGACAGACAGCCTTTGGTTGATGCCGCATTTTTTGCTCAGGCCTTGCTTCGTGCACCGAAACAGCTTTGGGAACCGCTGGATGCCGTTACAAAAGAAAATGTAATTAAAGCTTTAAAATCAACCAGAACCATTGAACCTTATCATAGCAACTGGCTTCTTTTTGCCGGAATGGTTGAGGCAGCGATAATTAAATTCGATAAAGATCCGGATACTAATCGATTGAATTATGCTTTATCAGAACACAAAAAATGGTATTTAGGCGACGGGACATACGGTGATGGTCCCGATTTTCACTGGGATTATTATAACAGTTTCGTCATTCACCCTATGCAACTGGATATTTTAACTGTATTGAAAGAGAAAAATAACGACTACAAAGCCGATTATGATACTGAGTTAAAAAGAGCCAAACGTTATGCGGCCATTCAGGAAAGATTAATTTCGCCGGATGGAACTTATCCTCCAATTGGAAGATCATTGGCGTATCGATTTGGTGCATTTCAGTTGCTGTCCCAAATTGCACTCTGGAAAGAACTGCCAAAAGAAGTTTCTCCGGCTCAGGTTCGGTCGGCGCTGTATGCTATGATTCATAACCAGATAAATACAAAAGGTACTTTCGATAAAAACGGCTGGCTTCAGGTAGGTTTATACGGGCATCAGAATAATATTGGCGAAGGATATATCTCAACAGGAAGTTTATATTTGTGTTCCGAAGCCTTTTTAGTTTTGGGCTTATTGGAAACAGATCCGTTTTGGAGTGATGCTTATGAGCCGTGGACACAAAAGAAAATATGGTCTGGTCAGCAGATTCCGATTGACCATGCTGAAAAATGATATAAATAGCAAAATAAGGTTAATTATAAACGGATGTCAGGCTGAGTCCATTCGACTTCGCTCAGGATAAACTTAGTCGAAGCCCCTCAAAGCTTTTACGGTTAAAAGCCTTCGACTCCGCTCAGGATGACACTAGTTTCTAAAAATATTTAGTTTTAAATTAGTTAAACCAAATAAGTCAAAACACTAATCTAATCTCATAACCAAATGAATTTTAAAAAATCACTTTTTGTACTGATAAGCACTGTTTCTTTAACAGCCTTTAGTTGCAAAAGCACAGCCCAAAAAACATCTTCAATAAAACAATCAAAAAAAGAAGTGATTTCGATTATTGATAAAGTCAACAATCACTGGCAGGAAACACACCCTGAACCGGGCAATTCTTTTTGGCATGTTTCGGCCTATCATACCGGAAACATGGAAGCTTACAAAGTAACCCAAAACAAAAAATACCTGGATTATTCTATGGCCTGGGCCGAGAAAAACCAATGGATGGGTGCCAAATCAAATGACAAGTCAGAGTGGAAATACAATTATGGAGAAACCGACAAACATGTTTTGTTTGGAGACTGGCAGATTTGTTTTCAGACGTATATCGATTTATACAATTTTACAGGAAAAAATGATCCACGCAAAATTGCACGTGCCCGCGAAGTGATCGAATACGAAATGAGTACTTCAACAAATGATTACTGGTGGTGGGTTGACGGATTGTATATGGTAATGCCGGTGATGACAAAGCTGTACAACGTTACCGGAAACGAGATGTATCTGGAAAAACTGCATTCTTATCTGCAATATGCAGATGGAATTATGTATGATAATGAAGCTAAGCTATATTTCCGTGATGCCAAATATGTCTATCCAAAACACAAAAGTGCCAACGGAAAAAAAGACTTTTGGGCAAGGGGAGACGGCTGGATTTTTGCCGGTTATGCCAAAATTATTCAGGATTTACCAAAATCGGCTAAACATAGGAACGAATACATCAATCGTTTTAAAGATATGGCTCAGGCTTTAGCAGCAGCTCAGCAAAACGAAGGTTACTGGACAAGAAGCATTCTCGATCCTGAACATGCCCCGGGACCGGAGACCAGTGGTACGGCCTTTTTTACTTACGGCTTTTTGTGGGGAATCAATAATGGAATTTTAGACAAAAAAACTTATCTGCCAGTTGTACAAAAATCATGGAATTATTTAACAAAATTCGCTCTTCAGGAAGATGGGACGGTTGGATATGTACAGCCAATTGGCGAAAAAGCAATTCCGGGACAGGTGGTTGATAAAAATTCTACAGCAGATTTTGGAGTGGGAGCTTTTTTACTGGCAGCATCAGAAATGTATCGTTATGTAAAATGACCATAATCATTGTTCAATACATATAAGGCTGTCAATTTTGGCAGCCTTATTTATTTTAAGCTGTATTTTTTTTTTTACTCTTTAAAGAAAAAACATTCTTAATCCGATGAAAAGTCTTGTTTTAAATTTTAAATAATTATGAATAAAATATTTTTAAACCTATTTTTTTATCATGGTACTAAAAAAACTTGTATTTAATGGTAAAATGCTGATTTGCCCCTTTTATAATGCTGTAATTACCCCCTTTTACTTATACGTGTTGCATTAGATTTGTGTTGTAAATCATGAGGCTGTGTAAAAATTTCTGGATTTAGAGAGACAATTTAGAATTACCAATTGCATTGTCCTGTGATTACAAACTTAACTAATCAATTAACCAAAATTACTACCAAAAATGACAAATTTTATTAAGAAAATCAAAGCTCCGGATTGCGCATCAGGATTTGATTTGAAAAAGAAACTTACAATATTTTGTGTATTGGTTTCCTTATCTCAAATGCATGCATACACTGCGGCTTCAGGGAGTACAAAAAAGCTTGAAAAAATTCAGCAGCAAAATAGTATAAGCGGGCAGGTTAAAGATCAAAATGGTATTCCATTACCGGGAGCCACTGTTTCGATAAAAGGAACAAAAATTGGAACTACAACAGATTTCGACGGAAAATTTAGTTTAGCAGGAGATGAAAATTCAGTATTAGTTGTTTCATTTGTTGGTTTTATAACCCAGGAAATAGTTGTAAAAAACAAATCGAATATTGTTGTACAATTAAAAGAGAATGCAGCTGCTTTAGAGGAAGTTGTAGTCGTGGGATATGGTAAAATGAAGAAAAAGGATTTAACCGGAGCAATTGTTCAGGTTAAGCCGGAAGCTTTGGCAAATCAAAATCCGCAGACTGTTCAGGATTTATTACGAGGCGTTCCAGGTTTGAAAGTTGGTTATTCAGCTGATGCAAAAGGAGGAGGGTCGTTACAGATTCGTGGACAGACTTCTGTTTACAATCCTGATGGTGCAAATCGTAATTCGCCCCTTATTATTTTAGATGGAATGCAGTTTTATGGAGAGCTTTCAGAAATCAATCCTGATGATGTTGGTCAGATTGATGTTTTAAAAGATGCATCAGCAACAGCTATATTTGGTTCTAAAGCCTCTGCAGGAGTTATTGTTATTTCCACAAAAAGAGGAAAAACAGGTAAGCCTGTTATAAATATTACTACCAATACAACAATTATCAATGAAAGTGCCTATCGTGATGTATATTCTCCAGAGGGGTATGTAAAATACCGTCAGGATTGGGAGACTGCCAAAACATATGGACAAAATACCGCAACAGGAAATTACGAGGCATGGATAACAGGAACAGCTGCCGGTAAACCGGGATACTATACAAATCCAAGTCAATTAGACCAATATGGTATCACTGAGGCACAATGGTTAGCTTATCAGCCTGTTGGGCAAACACAAGGAAAAAGTCTGAATGAAGTTTGGGGACTGCGTTTGGGTATTACTGACCCTATGCTTTTGAAAAATTTTACAGAAGGAAAAACACACAACTGGTATGATAGTACTTTTAGAACAGGAATCAATCACGACAATAATTTAAGCGTTTCCGGAGCAAGCGACAAAGTAAATTATTATATGTCCTTGGGTTATTTAACGTCAGAAGGAGCGATTCAGGGTAATGATTATGAGGCAGTTCGTGCGAATATGAAAGTCGATGCAAAAATTACAAGCTGGCTTGAATTTGGCGCAAACGTTAATTTTCAGGACCGTACAGACGGAGATATAGCTGTAGGCACAGGTACAAATTACTGGGATGCAAATATGTTGAGAAACAGCCCGTTTTCCAACTTTACAGATGCAAACGGTGCATATGAGAGACAACCGATGGGTCCAACTATTGGAGGATACAATTACTACTACGACCGCCAATTCATTGAACTTGAAAGAGGTTATACTGTACTGAATACTATTTTTAATACAAAAGTGAATTTACCTTTTGGAATTACATATTCTTTTAATGTGGCACCACGCTATCAATTTTTTTACAATCGTTATTTTCAGTCATCAGGTCATAAAGGCTGGAATCCTGCTACCATAGGAGTAGACAGGGAAAACGGTAAAAATTTTACATGGAACCTGAATAACACCTTAACATGGGATTATACATTTGCTGAAAAACACCATATCATAGCCACTTTTGTTCAGGAAGCAGAAGAACTGAAAACCTGGTCAGATCGTGTTGATGCCAATAATATTCTGCCATCAGATGCATTGGGATTTCATAACATAGCTAATGCAACACTTGCAAACAGTACGTTTACCTCCAACGATACGCATCAAACGGCCGACGCATTAATGGCGAGACTTTTCTATTCGTTTGATGATCGTTACATGATAACAGGAACGATTCGTCGCGATGGATATTCAGCATTTGGATCTACAGATCCGTATGGAGTTTACCCTTCTGTTGCAGCAGCATGGACTTTTAATAAAGAAAGCTGGTTTAATTGGAGTCCTATGAGTACAGGTAAATTACGTTTGTCCTGGGGTAAAAACGGAAACAGAACGCTTTCTGATCCCTACATAGCTTTAGCAAACTTGAGTTCTGGTACCGGTGCAACAATGGGCTATATCGATGCTTCAGGAAATATTGTTGATGTGAAGTATTTAGGAATCGATCGTATGGCAAATCCGAATTTGCAGTGGGAAAAAACAGAAGCAACCAATATTGGTCTTGACCTTGGTTTTTTAAATGATCGAATTACAAGTACAATTGATGTTTACAGATCAGTTACTCATGACATGATAATGATTCAGCGTTTACCAGGTTTTACAGGATTTGGATCAATTGCGACCAATCTTGGAGAAGTTGAAAACAGAGGTATTGAGATAGCTCTTAATACCATAAATATAAAAAATCCAAATTTTGAATGGACTACAATGGTTGCCTTTTCATACAACAAGAACATCATTAATGCATTATACGGTAATATGGAAGATATCAAGGATGCCAATGGTAATGTTATTGGAAAAAAAGAGTCTGATGATAAAACCAATGGATGGTTTATAGGAAGACCAATCTCTCAAATCTGGGATTACAAAGTAATTGGAATCTGGCAAAAAGAGGAGTGGGAGGAAGCTGCAAAATACGGACAACGTCCTGGAGATCCAAAAGTTGAAAATAGCTACACAGCTGATGATGTGAATGGAAAACCTGTTTATAATGAAAAAGACAAACAATTTTTAGGACAGACAGCCCCTCCAATTAACTGGTCGCTTCGTAATGAATTTAAATTTTATAAAAACTGGAATCTGGCAATCAATATGTATTCTTACATGGGACACAAATCACTTGACGGACGTTATATGAATACGTATAATGACGGTAGTTTATATACCAACAACTACAATCCGTTTGTAAACCCTTATTGGACCATTGATAATCCAACCAATGACTGGGCACGCCTTGATGCCAGAGGGCCTGCAGGTGCCGGCACAGCAAAATTATACGATCGCAGTTTTATTCGTTTAGATAATATTTCTTTGGCTTATACACTTCCTAAAGATCTTTTAGACAGACTGCATGTTAGAAATTTCAAAATCTATGCTTCAGTTCAGAATGCTGCAACATGGTCTGCTTCTGGCGAATGGAAGTACTATGGAGACCCGGAAACAGGCGGACTGGCTACACGAATGTTTAATTTAGGTTTTAACGTTTCACTTTAATAATTATTCAACAATGAAAAAATATATAAAAAATAAAATCTCAACATTAGCACCTTTAGTAGCAATGACTGCTCTTTTGGTTTCTTGTTCAAAGGATTTTCTGGACCCTGATCCGCTATCATTTTACGAACCTGAAACTACATTTTCAACAGAATCAGGCTTACAGGCAGTTTTAGCAAGCGCTGATAAACAATTGCGTAATAATTATATTCATTATAATAATGCCGGTAATAGTGTGCCTATTGGTACAGAATATGTTTTCTCTGATATGGCAAAATATGGAAAAACGGATAATACCAGTACTATTTCTGATTTTGCGAATACTATAGTGCCTACCGGAAGTTTTAAAACGGCAACAAATGATGATTTTTATCTTGGGTTTTACTGGGACGAAGCTTATACCGGTATTAAACATGCCAATACTATATTGACCTACATTGATAAGGTGACCAGTTTAACACAGGAAGTTAAGAATAAGTATATCGGTCAGGCTTATTTTCACAGAGCATACCGCTATTTAAATCTTGTATATCAATTTGGTGATATACCTTTAATTACTAAAATTCTGGAAGTTCCAAAGCAAAGTTATTATTCAACCAAAAAAGAAGCAATCATCGAAATGATTACAGCCGATATGGAAAAGGCTGTAGAATGGGTTCCGGAACAGTCAAAACTGCCTTATCTGGGTGTAGTGAATAAAGGAGCATGCCGTCAATTGCTGATTAAGTGTTATCTGGCTTCCGGAAAATTTGCAGAAGCAGAAGCACAGGCCAATATCCTGATTAATCAGTCAGGTTATTCTCTGATGCAAAGTAATTTTGGAACTTTTGATCCGGGCGGAAATCCACAAACATGGACCATTACCAGAAATGTCGTTTGGGATTTACACAGACCTGAAAATAAGGTTATTGCTGCCAATAGAGAGGCCATTTTGGTGATGCCAAACGGAGGAGTACAATCATTTTTGTCTTTTGCTTCTATGAGAATCTTTGGACCTAACTGGAATTCAGGTACACTAACTACACCAGACGGTAAACAGGCAGCAGCCCGTTTTGCCTCAAACAATGCCAATTATCAGGTAAAATATGATTATGCAAGAGCTTTAGGACGCGGTATTGCAACTATTAGTGCTTCCTATTATTCACAGCATCCTATGTGGGTGGTAAACGGTATTGAGGACAAACAGGATCTTAGGCACAATAATACTGTTGGTAACTGGGTCAATATGGAAGATCTTAAATACAGTGATAAGACTTCTGCATATTATCAGCAAAATTTTAGAATGAAACATAATGGTGTTCTGTTATCAAAAGATACTCTTCGTGAATGGTTTGATTTCCCATTATATAAAATCTATCTGCATGATGTTGTAAATGAAACTAATCCAAATGCAACTGATTTTCAGGGAGCGAGTACCGGAAGTAAGGCACATTGGTACCTGTATCGTTTAGCAGAAACCTATTTATTAAGAGCCGAAGCACGTTTTTATCAGGGCAATATAGGGGGAGCAACTCAGGATGTGAATGCTATCAGAGCCAGAGCCGGAGCTTCTCAGATGTACACACAGGTTACAATTGGTGATATTTGTGCAGAAAGAGGAAGAGAACTTTATCTGGAAGAATGGCGAAATGTGGAGTTAAAACGTATTTCACACTGTCTCGCCCTGAGTGGAAAACCTGATGAATGGGGACAGACCTACAATATAGCGAATTGGGATAAACAATCAGGAACAGATAACGCCGGAGGGAGTTACTGGTATCAGCGTATTGTGCATTATACGCTTTATAACAAACATCCAAATGGAATTGTGGTACCAAATGGCACTAAGTTTTATACGATGGACAAACGCAATAACTACTGGCCAATTCCAAACAGCGCTATAACGGCAAATATTAAAGGTAAATTAAGCCAGAACTACGGGTACGACGGTTACGATCCTAACATTAAGGTTTGGGATAAATGGCAGGATGCTGTTGCCGATGAAAGCCAGATTTGATATGAATTCACACTTGCAAATTCAATTATTCTGTAAGTTCTAAATTTCAATTCATTCCTATATAAAAGTAGTATTCGCAGTTCAAAATCACTTTACGATTTTGAACTGTTGAACTACTGTTGCAGATTCTGAAAAGGTTTTCAATAATCCAATAACTTAAAGTGTAAGTTTAAATTAAATAATTTAAATAATTATTTTTTAAATGATTATGTAATTAAAATTTATTTGTTGATTTCTTCTTTTATAATTCAGATTAAACTTTAAAAATGAAATTTATCAGTTCTAATACCAAACCTATGGAAGGTAACTGATAAAGCATAAAATAAAAATTTTAAACCAATTTTTAAATAAGACTTAATATGAAAAAATTATACACTTTTTTAGTATTCGGACTATCTGTGTTTTTGTTTCGGATACAGGCACAGGTGCCCAATCTGCCGGTCAAAGTAAATTTGGCTACGACATTAAACGGTTCAAAGACATTTAGTAACAGTACTGCTCCGGATATACTATCTTTTCCGTTGTCCAACCAGACAGAATTTACATTGGAAATAAAAGCCAAAGTAAATTCGGCTCAGGGCAGAGGACTTGATGTAGAGGTTAAAAACACAGCAGGACTAGGATTCAGGACTTCTTTGGATAAAAATACTTTTAATCATTCTACAGTTTTATCAGCTGTAGAAAATTTATCTACTTCTGCTGATAATGCTCAGGAGCAAACGTATAGGTATGCTGTAAAAAACGGTCTTGTAAATATGTATCAGGACGGTCATTTTTTAACTTCAAAAGCCCTTGATTTTGTTATTGATAATTCAGTTACACAAACAGCATACGGTTCAGATAACCTGTTAGGGAGATGGGCAGGAGTGACAGGCAATAATTCGGGTAAACCAAATGATTATGGCTGGGCGAATACCTCGGCAAGTCTTCCCTGGAATACTGCTAATTCTACAAGCGGAGTCCGATATCTGGATGTAACTTCCGGACATACATTCGAATCAGACAATACAGCTTATAACGGAAGAATAATGTACATACGCTGGGACAACAGTGCTTATTCTACTTCGACCTACAGTTATCCTGTAAAACTGGAAAAAGACCTGAAATATGAATTTTCATGGATTTATGAATATGTATCGAATTCTGCTCCCGGAACTCCAATTAATGTAGCCATATCAGCCGCAGCAAACGGAACCGGAGCTATTGCCTCTAAAAGTTTTGTAACAGGTAATGCCAACAAATTAAGAAGAGGCGATTTCTCTTTTATAGCAACTGCTGACGGAACATTTTATGTTACTATTACAGCAGGATCAGGACTTATGGCAATTGGGGATTTAAAATTAAAATCTTCAAATTTAATCAATACCTGGGATGGTTTTGCTAATGATAATTCAGGTTCTCCCGCAGCTTACAACTGGACCAACTCATTATCTTCAGCCATTTTCAATACAGCAAATGCCACCAGCGGAGCACGGTATATGGATGTAACATCAGGACACACTTTCGAATCGGTTGATACAAATTATGCAGGAAGATTGCTTTATATCAGATGGGACGGAACGGCTGAAAACTCCGTTTATTCGTTTCCTGTACAATTGGAAGCTTCCAGAGATTATCAATTTTCATGGCTGTATGAGTACATTTCAAATTTAGCTCCCGGTTCTCAAATGAGTGTATCTGTTTCTACATCAGCGAATGGTGGCGGAACGGTTATTTCGTCAAAAAGTTTTGCAACAGGGGCTATTAATAAACTAAGGAGAGGCGATTTATCTTTTCAGTCTCAGAATGCCGGAACGTATTATGTCAATATCACAGGTGATAAAGCCCTTTTTGGAATCGGAGATTTAAAAGTTCAGACGCAACAGCTGGCAAATATCATTATTGGTAAAAATTATGCAGTTGGTGCTGTTGATATGGAAGTGAGTTCGGTAACTTTTGAAAATACAGCTTATGCTCCGGAAAAAATCATAAGCCCTTCTGCTATAACTTCCGAAATTACAAGCAGTGTGAATGTTGGTGCTTATGCAAAATCAAGCGTAGTTTTAAACGGATCTGCTTCTTTATATTTAAAAAATGCTCATAATCCGTTGATTAATACAACTGTGAATCTAAATTCGGCAAACGCCCGATTGTATTTTGAAAACAAGAAACCGAGTGAGGTTATTAGCTCATATTTACAGTACATTACGTTAAATAGCGTTGCTGCCGGCAATGGCACAAATGTGCTAGTGACTAATTATGGCAGTGGAGCCGTGGTAGCTCCTTATTCGGTAAACGAAATGCCTTTGGAGGTTTTTACCGCAGAAAATTTTGGAGGCACCTCTCAGCAATATGCAGCTGTAACGCCTCATGATAATTTGAGTTCATTTGATAACGCAATAAAATCATTCAAATTGAAAAAAGGCTACATGGCAACCTTCGCTTCAAATGCAGACGGAAGCGGTTACAGCAGGGTTTTTATAGCCGAAAATCAGGATTTGGAAATTGCAGTTTTGCCTGTAAATTTAAACGGAACCATTTCGTTTATCAGAACAATGAAATGGCACGAAGTAAATAAAAAAGGGCTTGCGGGTGGAAGCACAGAGGCAATGGATGCCACCAATATTACCTGGTATTACAACTGGAATACCGGAATGAGTTCTACACCCAATATTGAATATGTACCGATAAGACAGACCAATTTCTGGCCGTCATTTACTCCTGCCTACACAAAAGAAGGGTATACACATCTTTTAGGATTTAATGAACCGGATCGTCCCGATCAGGCGAATATGACGGTTGAGGCTGCCATAGCTTCCTGGCCGGCATTGATGAAATCAGGTTTAAGATTAGGTTCTCCTGCAACATCAGATCCTTTTAATCCGTGGATGGGGACTTTTATGGCACAGGCTGAGGCCAATAATTACCGAATCGATTATGTAGCAATTCATTGTTACTGGTACAAAACTGCTGCTCAGTGGAAAAGTGATTTGCAGAATATCTATGACCGATATAAAAGACCGCTTTGGATTACAGAATGGAATATAGGAGCAAACTGGACAGGCAATAATTTTCCTGACGGTCCAACTTTATTGACGGATGCAAACGCCATTAAACATAAAAATGATCTCGCAGCAATATTAACTCTTCTGGAAACTACCGATTATGTAGAACGTTATTCAATATACAACTGGGTTCAAGACGCAAGGGCAATGTATGTTACAATAGACGATGCCTTTAAAACGAGAAATCCAAACTGGCAAAATTATGTATGGCTTCAAACCGCACCCGCGATTTCCAGTAACGCTACAAGTTATGTGGTTTTAACTCCTGCAGGAGAGTATTATGCGAATAATGCTTCGGCGAAAGCCTTTAGTTCGAATAGAGAATACATTCCAACCTGGAAAACAAAAGTGGAGACACTGAGTTACCAATTGTCATCTGACTATCAAAATATTACTATTAACTGGACGGGCAATAATTCTGATTTAGTAAATAAATATATTCTGGAAAGAAAATTAACAGGCGAAAATGACTTTTCTGTTTTTTATGAAACAACAGATTATAACGTTATTAAGAAAACTGATTTAGTGCATTCACGAGCAGAATACCGAATCAAAGTGGTAGGTAAAGACAATACAGAATCAACGTACTCGGCTGTACTGGTTTTTGAACAGTCTCCAATTGCCGCTACACCTTCAGATATCGTTGGAAAGGCACTATCCAAATCTATAATCAATTTAAAATGGCCGGCTGTTGCAGGAGCAGAATCCTATACAATCAAAAGATCGGAAACCTTGAATGGAACTTACGAAGATGTGGCTGTCTATCTAAAAGAAACGACCTTTGATGATATTAATTTACAGGAGAATAAAGATTATTTCTATAAGCTGGCAGCAGTAAATACAGGTGGTGAAAGTCCGTATTCTACGCCTTTGCAGGTTAAAACAATGGCGTTTGCAATTCCGCCAGCGGTTACTAATGCGAGTTTGGCGTATGGTGATGCAAAAGTAAATCTCGAATGGGATTTTATGTACGACGTTAGTTTTTATGTAAAAAGATCCACTTCATCATCAGGACCTTTTACAACTATAGCAACCACTACAACAAATTCATATATTGATGTATCAGTTTCAAACGGAACTCCTTACTATTATAAAATCGCAGCCTTTAACACTCTGGGTGAAGGACCTGAATCAAATCTTCTTACAGCTATACCTGCGCCGGGGCAAAAGATTACCGGCAGTATAATTGGACATCAGGGCTCTTATAACAATAGTGGTTTTACAATCGAAAAAGCTTTTGATGAAGATATCACCACTTTCGTGGATGGACCAACGGCAACAGGATATTTGGGATATGATTTCGGAACAAACGGCAAAGCCAGTCTGACGGATATCAGATACGTTCCCCGAAACGGATTCGGCAATCGCATTCCGGGAAGTGAAATTCGCGGTTCGAACAGTGAGGATTATCTTAATACGTTTGAGGTTTTGCACGTGATTACACAAACTCCTGCCAATGATCTTTTTGCAACAGACAGTGGTCTGGCAACTCCAAAATACAGATATATCTATTGGTACACGCCAACGGGTTACGGAAATATAGCTGAACTTGAGTTTTACGGAAGCATCGATACGACTTTGTCAACCAATAAACCTCAGACTGCATTTTCACAAAACATAAAAGCTTATCCAAATCCCACCTCAGGTCAGTTTGATATTGACTTTCCAATTGGTGTCACGTCTCAAATGGTTGCAATTTATACGGCAGATGGTAAATTGATTTCTCAATCTAATTATGCTGTTGAAAATGGTAAAATTCACCTAAATCTGGATAAAAACAGCACAGGGATATACTTCATAAAGTTTAATTCTTATCCTGATAAAACAATTCGGGTTGTAAAGAAATAAGAATTAAGCGGATAAAAATAAAGTTAGTTTGGTTATATTTTTTTGGGCGATGGGGGATTTTGAGCAATCCCCCATTTTCTTAAAAAGAATAATATAACCGAATTGTAAATAAGTAATGAAATGAAATTTAATGTGAATATTTTTTTTGTTTTAGGGAGTACAGCGATGCTGTGTAGTTTTGTTTCATTTAAAGAAAAGCAACATCAGAAAGAAAAATATGAGTTAGTCTGGAGTGATGAATTTACTACTAATGGAATTCCGGATGAAAAGAACTGGAATTACGAAACCGGCTTTGTAAGAAATCAGGAAGCGCAATGGTACCAAAAAGAAAATGCTTTCTGTAAAAACGGTTTCCTGATTATTGAAGCCCGAAAAGAAAACAGATCAAACCCGGATTTTGTTTCAAAAACCCATTCCGACTGGACAAAAAACAGAGATTCCATAAAAGTAACATCTTCCTGTTTAATTACCAGTGGAAAGCATTCCTGGCAATATGGCCGATTCGAAATGCGGGCTAAAATTCCAACAGGAAAAGGAATGTGGCCGGCATTTTGGACTTTAGGCATACACGGGAACTGGCCTGCAAACGGTGAAATTGACATTATGGAATATTACACCGGAAAAATATTAGCCAATGCATGCTGGAAATCTGATGAATCCAAAACAGTCTGGGACAGTTCGACAAAAATGCTAACTGATTTTAATAAAGATTGGGAAGATCAGTTTCACATCTGGAGAATGGATTGGGACGCCAAATGGATCAGATTATTTGTTGATGATCAGTTGCTAAACGAGATTAGCGTCTATGAAACGATGAACTACAAAAATCAGAAAATAAAACCTTTTCAGCAGCCACATTATCTACTGGTAAATCTGGCAGTAGGAGGAATGAACGGAGGTGAATTTACAAGCGATAATTTACCGTCACAATACATAATAGATTATATCAGGGTTTATCAAAAAAAGCATTAAAATGAAATTAAAATATTCGATACTTATAAGTTTTCTGAGTTGTTTCGTTTTCGGACAAAACAATTCTTTTCAACCAGGAAAACTATGGAAAGACAATGATGGCAAGCATATTAATGCCCATGGTGGAGGAGTTATTTTTGTTGATGGAACCTATTATTGGTATGGCGAATTTAAAACCGAAGGCAAGGGCGGAAATACTGCACTGAAAGGAGTTAGCTGCTATTCATCAAAAGATTTGTACAATTGGTACAATGAAGGAATTGTGCTAAAAGTAGAGGAAGATCCTAAATCTGAAATAACAAAAGGATGCATTATGGAGCGTCCAAAAGTGGTTTTTAATAAAAAAACGGGCAAATACATCATGTGGTTTCATTTGGAATTGAAAGGACAAGGTTATGATGCTGCCAAAGCTGCCGTAGCCATAAGTGATTCTCCAAAAGGGCCTTTTGTATATAAAAAATCATACCGTCCCAATAAAGGAGTCTGGCCAATCGGTTTTAAGGATGAATTAAAATCCGCTTCAGCTGATGAACGCAATTTAAAATCCTGGAGCCCGGAATGGATAACCGCTATTCAAAACGGAATGCTGGTACGCAGGGATTTTAAAAAAGGACAAATGGCGAGGGACATGACAGTGTATGTGGATGATAATGACAAAGGGTATCTTATCCATTCTTCTGAGGAAAATCTGACGCTTCATATTTCTGAATTGACGGATGATTATTTAGATTTTACAGAAAAATGGACCCGAATGGCGCCGGCAGGTCATAACGAAGCACCGGTAATTTTAAAAAAAGACGGAATTTATTATATGATAACTTCAGGCTGTACAGGCTGGGAACCAAATGAAGCACGTTCTTTTAAATCGAGTTCTATTTGGGGACCGTGGGAATCGATAGGAAATCCCTGTATCGGTAAAGATGCAGAGCTTACTTTTCATTCACAAAGCACATATATTTTTCCTGTTCAGGGCAAAAAAGATCAGTTTGTTTTCATGGCCGACCGTTGGAAACCTGACAATCCTATTGATGGGACATATGTGTGGCTTCCTGTAACAATTAAGGATGAAAAGCCTGTTTTAAAATGGTTTGATGAATGGAATCTAAACGTATTTTCAGAAAATTAATGACAAAAATTATTGATTTGATAGTCTGGTTATTACTTATTTGTTTTTGTATTGGTCGAAATCTAAACAAGAAAATAGCTAAAATAAAATTTATGAAACGACAAAATATTTTTGCAATTGCTCTTTGCTTATGCTTTATCATACAAACTTTTTCGCAGGAAAAAAAAGAAATTACAGTTATTGAGAAATATAAACAATTTGGACTTGTTTGGGGATTAATTAAATATCATCATTCTGAAGTAAGTAAAGGAAAATACGATTGGGATAGCATATTTATTGAAAATATTGATAAGCTGGATATTGTTACTTCACAAAGTGAACTTAATGATTTTTTGTTAAATTTCATTTTATCAATTCAAACCAGTAAAATAAAGATAGATATTGATAATGAGGATTTATTCAAAAAAAATCTGGATTATGATTGGATAGAACAATATTCAGCGAATGACAAACTTTATAATTATTTAAAACAATTAAAAGAAAATACAATTATCGGTGATTATTATGTTGTGAAGCAAATAAACAGGAAATTGACAGCTCAAAAAGATAGTGGAGAATTTAAATCATTTGATTATAAAATTAAAAGTCACAGACTACTTGAATTATTTAGCTATTGGAATGTTATCCAGTATCATTATGTGAATAAATATTTAATCGATACCAATTGGGTAAGTCAGTTGGATTATTTTGTTGATGGTTTCATAAACAGTAATTCTAATCTTGAATATGAAGTACAAAAAAATAAATTAATAGCTTCTATAAAGGATTGTCACGCCTATCATCTTTCGAAACTTGTATCTGACTCGCTAATATTTAAATACAAACCGCCATTTAGAGTAAAACTTGTTAATGACACTCTAGTAGTTACAGGTATTTTTAATAACAAATTAGGTGAAAAAGATGACTTGAAATTAGGGGATTTGATAATCGAAGTCCAAGATCAAAATATTAAGTCAGTACTCAACAAAAAAGTAGGCTCCATGCTTTCTTTTTCAAATGATTCTTATTTGAAAAGGGTGGCAGGATGGGTATTCTATAATAATGAAGATAGCATTAAAGTTAAAATAAAAAGAAAAGATTCTATCATTGATAAATATATTCATCTTTATAAAGACTTTGAAGTTAAAGATCCTTCCTGGTTAAAAAGCTTTTATGTTGAAAAAAAATGGCAGCTTATTGATAATAAAATTGGCTACATAAATTTGAAAGAAATTACTAAAAATGAATTAAAAGAAGCATTTGAAGAATTTTCAAACACAGATGGAATTGTAATTGATTTAAGAAATGCTCCAAAATATATTTCAGAAGCCGATATTCCAAAATATACTTATCCTGAAAAAAGAAAATTTATAAAAGTTCTTTTCCCTTTACCTGATAGGCCTTCATTGGCGAAATTTGATACCCCTTTGATTAGTTATATTCTCGATCCCTTTGAAAGTGGTAGTAAAAATTTAAAATACTACGACAAAAGAATTGTTTTATTAGTTAATGGTTCAACACAAAGTAGAATGGAGTTTATCGGGATGGCTATTCAAGCATCTCCTAATTGCCTGACTATTGGCGAAAGCACTGCCGGTTCTGTTATGAATATTGCTACTTTCACTATGGCTGATGGGACACAAACTAATTTCACAAGCTTAGGCGCATTTTATCCAGATGGAACTGAAGTGCAAAAAAAAGGCTTAAAAATAGATTACTTTGTTAATGAAACCACATCAAATTTCACTCAGGATCAATATATAAAGGAAGCAATTAAGCAAATAAGATTTAAAAGTTAGAGTAAAGGGCAATAATTTTAAAGTGTTGTTTTTACACTTTTTATTTGATAACTTGCTTTCCCAACCATAAATACAAGTGTTTATGGTTTCAGCTAGCGTATCTAACCAAAACCAAACATAATGACTAAAACTAAAAGAGTAATAAAGGCAATAATTTTAGTTTATTTACTTCTAATAAGCTGTATAACAGAAATTACAGCGCAAAATAATACAATACAGCGCAAACAATTATTTAATTCAGATTGGAAATTTGCACTGGGAGATGCTTCTGAAAACAGTCAGACAAATTTTAATGACAGCAGCTGGAGAAAATTAAGTCTGCCACATGATTGGAGTATCGAAGGAAAATCAGAAAAAAACAATCCAAGCGAAGGAGACGGCGGTTTCTATCCAATGGGAAAAGCATGGTACAGAAAAATATTTTCAGTTCCTGCTGAATGGAAAGAACAAAAGATTGCTATTTATTTTGAAGGAGTTTATATGAATGCAGAGGTATTTATCAATGGAAAATCAGTTGGTTTTCAACCCTACGGTTACACTTCTTTTGAATATGATCTTTCTCCTTATTTAAAGTTTGGAGAAAAAAATACAATTGCCGTTAAAGTTGATAATTCCCAACAGAAAAATTGCAGATGGTACAGCGGTTCCGGTATTTATCGCAATGTGTGGCTGATGGTCAGAAACCCGGTTCATGTAAAAAACTGGGGTATTGCGATTTCTACCTTAGAAGTTAAAAACAACAAGGCTGCAATTCAGGTTAAAACGGTTGTTAAAAACGAAACCTCAATTTCACAAGATCTTTTGCTTTCGACAGTTATGAAGTTTGAAAAAGATAAAAATCATGCCTTTTCTGAAAGCAAAATTACAGTGCTGCCAAATGAAGAAAAAGAAATCACACAGATACTGACAGTAGAAAATCCAAAATTATGGTCAATTGAATTGCCTAACCTTTATGAAGTGAAATCCGTTGTTAAAACAGCTTCAAAAGTATTTGATGTGGTAACAACAGATTTTGGAATCCGAACCATAAATTTTAGTGCTGAAAACGGATTTTCATTAAACGGGAAAAAAATAAAGCTAAACGGTGGCTGCGTACATCATGACAATGGCGCACTTGGAGCAGCTGCTTATGACCGTGCCGAAGAAAGAAAGGTAGAATTACTCAAAGCCGCCGGATTCAATGCAGTCAGAACTTCGCATAACCCTCCTTCAGAAGCTTTCTTAAACACCTGTGACCGATTAGGAATGCTTGTAATAGACGAAATTTTTGACGGTTGGAAAGAAAAGAAAAATACTTATGATTATGCCGGGCTTTTTGACAAATGGTGGAAACATGATGTAGAATCGATGGTGTTGAGAGATCGTAATCACCCCTCAATAATCATGTGGAGTATAGGCAATGAAATTATTGAAAGAACCAAACCGGAAGCGGTTGAAACTGCAAAAATGCTGGCAAATGCTGTCAAAAATCTAGATTCATCACGTCCGGTAACATCAGCCATGACAACATGGAATCAGGGTTGGGATATTTTTGATCCTTTGATGGCCGCTCACGATGTGGCAGGATATAATTATCAGCTGCATCATGCCGAAGAAGATCATAAAAGAGTGCCTTCGCGTATTATAGTGCAAACCGAATCGTATCCTAAAGATGCTTTTGCCAATTGGGATTTGGTTCAGAAAAACAATTATATCCTGGGTGATTTTGTATGGACAGCAATGGATTATATTGGAGAATCAGGGATTGGCCGATATGTGTATCCGGGAGAACCGGAAGGAGAGCACTGGACCGGAAATTTACATCCGTGGCATGGTGCTTATTGCGGAGATATTGATTTAATAGGCTGGCGAAAACCAATCTCGCACTACAGAAGCATGCTATACAACGATAATGAAAAAATGTACATGGCTGTTCGCGAGCCAAATCCTGAAAGCGGCCTGATAAAATTGACATCATGGGCAGTCTGGCCAACATGGGAAAGCTGGACCTGGCCTAATCAGGAAGGAAAAAATATAGAAGTTGAAGTCTATTCAAAATATCCAAAAGTAAGATTGTACCTGAACGGAAAAAATCTAGGGGAAAAAGAAACAGGCAAAGCACAGGAATTCAAAGCAACTTTTACGATTCCGTATCAAAAGGGAGAACTAAAGGCTGTGGGCTTAGAAAACGATAAAGAAGTTGAGTCTGTTTCATTGAAAACAGCCACACAGCCCACTACAATTAAACTGATAGCTGACCGAAAAAACATAAAAGCTGATGGTCAGGATTTAGTTTATGTAACTGTCGAAATCACAGATGAAAAAGGCATTTTAAATCCAAACGCAGAAAACGAGCTTACATTTACTGTTACAGGTGCAGGAACCATTGCGGGAGTTGATAATGCTAATTTAAAAGATACTGATCTTTATGTTGCGAATACCCGAAAAGCATGGAATGGTCGTGCCTTGGTAATTATCAAAAACAATGGTGAATCAGGAATTATTAATCTTGAAGTTACTGCTCCGGGATTAAAGAAAGGTGTAATTAAAATACAAACTGTCAGTAAAAAATAATACAAAACATTTCATAATGAATCAACTAAAAGTATTCTTGTTTTTCGCAGGTATTTTCAGCCTGTCTTTATTTGCACAGCAAAAAGAAAATACGGCTGCTGTATTTCAGATTAAAAAACCTGATTATACTGTTAGTCCGCAAACCGGAATGACAAAACAACACTGGAAAGATGCGGCTCTTTATTTGCTGGAAGGAGCTTTCAGTTATATTCATAAACTGGATGATCCAATGCAATTTCCGAAGCAGGAAGGAAAAAGTTATCCGTCAAATCCAAATCAGGTTCCGACAGAAAAACTCGAAGGCCTTTGCAGAACCTTGTTTATTGCTTCACCTTTATTGAAGGAAAACCCCAATTTAGTAATCAATAATATAAAAGTAGCCGATTATTATCGCTATCAGATAGTCAAATTAGCTGATCCAAACAGTCCGACTTACATTGAACCCCGTGCTAAAAATGGCGGACCAAGTCAAAAGCTGGTTGAATTTGGCGCTTTGGCACTTTCGCTTCTGACCAATCCTGAAGTGTTATGGAAACCGCTTCCGCAAAATCAAAAAGACGATCTGGCCAAAATTATGATTAGTTACGGAGACGGTCCAACGGTAGATTCCAACTGGAAATTCTTCAACATTTTTGTACTGAGTTTTTTTAAGGAACAAGGCTATACTGTTAATGAAAAATTATTGGTTGAATATTTAGAAAAATCACTAAAACATTATCGGGGCAATGGGTGGTACAATGACAGTCCGGCTTACGATTATTACAGTATGTGGGCTTTTCAGATGTATGGAAATATCTGGTCGGAGTTTTTTGGAAAGAAATACTATCCTGAAATTGCGGCTAAGTTTATGTCAAATTTTAGTGATTTAAAACACAATTATCCTTATTTGTTCAGTAAAGACGGCGAAATGATTATGTGGGGAAGAAGCATCAGTTACAGAACCGGTGCTGTAGTTCCTTTTCCACTGATGGGATTCCAAAATGATCCTGATATCAATTACGGATGGATGCGCAGAATTTCATCCGGCGTAATCAAACAATTTTTGACACATCCTGATTTTATGAAAGACAATGTGCCTACGCTTGGTTTTTATGGTGAATTCGAACCAGCCGTTCAAAATTACAGCTGTCGGGGAAGTGTGTACTGGATGGGGAAAATCTTTCTGGGTTTGCTGGTTCCGGATAATAGTCCGTTTTGGACAGCAAAAGAAAACAATGGCGATTGGGATACTACATTCAAAAAAGATGAAGTTTACAGTAAATATCAGGGAGATTCGCAAATCCTGATAACAGATTATCCTAATATTGGCGCGTCAGAAGTAAGAGCCTGGTGTCATGAAAAGGTAAAAGATGACTGGCAGAAATTCAGATCTACAGAAAACTACAACAGACTTTCTTACAACAGCGCTTTTCCTTGGCAGGCAGATGGCCCAAATGGTGAAGTGGCAATGAATTATGTCATTAAAAATAAAGATGATAAATGGGAAGCCTTTAGATTATTTAATTTCAAAAAATTTGAAAATGATATTTATTACCGAAATGTAGTTTTAGAAACCGATGAAAATATAAAATTCAGTTTGGCCGAGATTCCTTTACCTAACGGAATTTTAAGAGTAGACAGAAATGACAGTGACAAACCTGTATCAATGCGTTTGGGACATTATGCTTTGCCTAAATTAGATAAAGAAATAATTTCGTCTAAAAAAAATATAGCAGGACATGAAGTTACGATTATCGACAACGGAAAATACCAGCTGGCTATGATTCCGCTTTTGGGTTGGGATAAAACTGAAGTCTTAAAAGCAAAAGGATTGCATCCGGAAAGTAATGAAAGTTCGGTAATGAATGTTTCCAGTGATTCCAAATCAAACAAAAAAGGCATTTATGCAACGCTGATGCTTTGGAAGAAATCAGGCGAAAAGTGGAAGAAAGAAGAGCTCGTTCCAGTAAAAATTTTACAACAAACAGATGGATCTGTAACTGTAGAATTTGATAAAGGGACTAAGAAAGTAATCAACTTTAAATAAAACAATATCAGATTTAAACGAATACATTATATAACTCAAAAACAAATCAAATAAGCATGAAATTAATTAGAATTTTCGCTTTGGTAATAATGGCTGTAATCAATCCATTTCAGGGCAATTCACAATCCATAACATTTAATAATCCAATTGCAGAACAGCGCGCAGATCCGTGGGTATATAAAACGGATGGTGGCGAATATTATTTAATTGCAACCGTGCCGGAATATGATCGAATTGTAATCCGGAAAGCCAATAGTATAAACGGTTTAAAAGAAGCAAAAGATAAAGAAGTCTGGCACAAACATGAAAAAGGCGTTATGGGCAGCCATATCTGGGCTCCTGAATTACACCGGATTGATGGAAAATGGTACATCTACTTTGCCGCAGGTGAAGCAGAAAATATTTGGAACATAAGAATCTGGGTATTGTCTAATCCTTCTGCAAATCCAATGGAAGGCAAATGGACAGAAGAAGGACAGTTAAAAACGCAAAAAGAGTCATTTTCGCTTGATGCGACAACTTTTGAGCATAAAGGAAAAAGATATCTGATCTGGGCTCAAAATGTAAGAGGTGGTAATCATGGTACTGCTTTGGTGTTGTCTGAAATGAAAAATCCAACAACGTTAACAGGTCCCGAAATAGTTATTACTGAGCCAGAATTTAGCTGGGAAAGAGAAAAATACAATGTTAATGAAGGCCCTGCTGTTATTAAAAAAAATGGAAAAATATTTGTAACGTATTCAGCCAGTGCCACAAATCATAATTATTGCATGGGCTTGCTGTGGATTGATGAAAATGTAAATTTACTGGATGCTTCTAATTGGCAAAAATCTCCCGGCCCGGTTTTTTATACGAATGAAGAACTAAAAAGATATGGGCCAGGTCACAATTCATTTACGACAAGCGAAGATGGTAAATCAATCATAATGATTTACCATGCAAGAGATTATAAAGAAATTCAGGGACACGAATTGTCAGACAAAAATCGTGCAACACGCGCTAGAGCTGTAGAATGGACAAAAAGTGGTTTTCCTGATTTTATGCAGAATAAAAATGATTAAAAATTAGAAGTAAAGTATAATCCATAATTTTTTACAGGAATAGTTTCATTTTAAATGGAGTCGAAGGCTTTTAATTAAAAAAGCTTCGGCTCCATTTAGTTTAGAATTTATTTTAATTTCAGCCAATAGGTGAAAAAACTATTACGGATAAATTATAAAAAAGCCTGTTAAATCTTGGGTTCACACGATTTATTCTACTTATTTGTCTGAAATTATTTTATCTTTATGCTCTATATCTGAAGATAAAAATGAACGACATAAAATTTCCCATACCACACAACGAATTAGAACGGTTAGCAGCTTTAAAACGCTACAATATACTTGATTCACTACCAGATCATGCTTTTGATGATGCTACAAAGCTGGTATCTTATATTTGTGGAGTACCAATCGCCCATATTTCGTTTATAGATGAGAACAGACAGTGGTTTAAATCTGAGATAGGAATCGGTATTAAGGAAGTACCTCGAGAAATTTCTTTTTGCCGATATACTATTATGGAATCTGAAATAGTAGAAATAAATGACACTTTTCTGAACGAACGCTTAAAAGACGACCCGAATGTTACCGGTGGATTTAAAGTCAGATTTTACGCTGGTATTCCGCTTACCACACCTGACGGATTTAATATCGGGACTATCTGTGCGATAGACCATGTCGTTAAGGAACTCAATGATGACCAGAGAAATGCTTTGACAATTATTGCAAAACACGTCATAACTCAATTAGAATTACAAACCAAAAATATTGAGTTAAATGCACAAAAAAAAATAGCTGAACGTGCTGTATTGGCCAAAGACAGCTTTTTGGCAAATATGAGTCATGAAATCAGAACACCATTAAATGCTGTTATAGGTTTTACAGAACTTTTGACTCAGACCGAACTAAATAATACACAGCGTGATTATATTGAAAGTGTACAGACTGCCGGAGAAAACCTTATTTTAATCATTAACGATATTCTTGATCTTTCAAAAATAGAATCGGGGAATCTGACTATTGATTCAGAGCCATTTAATTTGAAAAAGACCCTTAAACATGTTTATAATTTATTAAAAGTAAAAGTCCATAAAAACGTTGAATACAATCTTTATGTAGATCCCGAAATGCCGGATATGGTAATAGGTGACCAGGGGAGATTAAATCAGATATTAGTGAATCTTACCGGCAATGCCCTTAAATTTACGGAAGAAGGAGAGGTTACTATTTCCGTAAAAATAGTTGGTGAAACAAATGGTTTTTACACTCTGAAGTTTTCTGTAAAAGATACCGGTATTGGTATTCCAGAAGACAAACTTAAAAATATTTTTGAGCGATTTACACAGGCTGAGGAAAGTACTACCCGAAAATTTGGAGGCACAGGACTTGGTCTTAATATTGTAAAGCAGCTTATTGAGTTGCAAAAAGGTGAAATTCAGGTAAAAAGCAGGATGGGAAGAGGCTCAGAATTTTTCTTTACTCTTACCTATAAAAAAGCCGAAAACATTGAAATTGAATCTAAACCATTGTCTAAAAACGATTTAGGAAAGCTTAAAATATTGCTATGCGAAGACAATCCATTAAACCAAAAATTAGCTAAAAGTGTTATTACAAATTTTGGCTTTGAATTAGATATTGCCGAAAATGGTGAAGAAGGTATAACGTTCTTGTCTCAAAACCAATACGATTTGATATTAATGGATCTTCAGATGCCGGTAAAAGATGGGTATCAGACTACCGAGTATATAAGAAACGAAATGAAATTAGCTATTCCGATCATAGCTATGACTGCACATTCATTAGTAGGGGAACAGGAGCGTTGTTACAAAGCAGGTATGAATGCTTATGTACCAAAACCTTTTAAACAGTCAGTACTTTTAAAAGCAATAAAAATGGTGATGAATAAAGATTTTGTGCATGAATACAAACGTAAGATTGATTTTTCTTTTTTAGATGAAATGGGAGGAGATGATCCAGAATTCAGAAAAGAAATGGTCAGCCTGTTTGTAGAAAAAATTCCAGCTCAGGCAGCACAACTTGATGAAGCATTCAAAAAAAACGATTATGATACGGTTAGAAGACTGGCACACCACATGAAATCCAGTGTGGATATTTTTATGCTGGAGGATCTTAGTAATTGTCTGATTGCCATTGAAGAAGAAGCCGTTATTGAAGAATTTACGGCTGAAACTTTAGATAAAATGAATATTTTGCATTTTGGAATTGTAGAAGTCGTAAAAGTTTTAAAGGAATTGTGTTAAAAAGGTTTATACCATAGTTTTGCATTAATTTAAGTTATAAATTTAGTTAGCTTCAAAAAATACAATACCAATGAGAATAATTTTAGCAGAAGATAATGATATCTTACGCAAATCATTGTCTTTTTTTTTAGAATCCAAAGGATTTAAAGTAGATCAGTTTTCAGATGGACAGGAGGCACTGGAAGCGATTGAAAGCGACAACTATGATTTGGTTTTAACGGATGTTAATATGCCTGGTATAAGTGGTATGGAAATCACACAATATATCAGGGAGACTCTTAAATCAGATATTCCTATCATTATATTTACTTCATCAGGTGTAGAACAGACAGAACTTGATTCTTTTGATTTAGGTGCAAACGAATTTATGTCAAAACCTGTAAGCCCTGCTGTACTTTTAGTAAGGATTAACAAATTACTAAATTCTCGTACCTGATAAAGTTTTTATACTATTAGCCTTTTATTGCATGGAGGAAAGAAAATAGTACCGATAAAATTTTGATTAATCCAAATCCTCCCAAAGATTACAGAAACAGACTAATGTTCCGTTAGTTATAACAAAGAAACACTAATTATGATAAAAATATGGGAACTCTATAGAGATGCACATTGGGTGGAGCCTTTCCTGATTTTTTCAATCTGCTTTTTTGTAGGGGCATCAGCCGTTTTATATCTTTTTATTATTAGCAGTAGAAATAAAAATATAAAGCTGGAAAAGCTTAAGAAAGAACACGACCAGCAAATTGCAGAATTAATATTTCTGGTTGTTTTTGAGGACACTCCCTTTTTAGAAATAAAGAAAGGTGAAGAGTATGAAAAGCTGTCTGAATCTTTTTTCTTTAGAAAAGTTTTAATCGAATCGGTTATAAATCTTCATAAAAACTATGATGGTGTTTATGCAAAAAAACTGGAGCATTTTTATAAAGAATCAGGACTAATAAATGATTCTTTTAAAATGCTTAAAAGCCTGAAGTGGGAAGTGAAATGCAAAGGAATTACGCAACTCGCCGAAATGAATGTAACAGATTCTTTTGAAAGAATCCTGACATTTTCTAAAGCACGCAACAAAACTTTAAAAATTACAGCAATAAATGCCTGTATTAAACTGGCTGGAATAAAAGGCATTACACATCTCAAGGCACATCCTTACCCAATTGATGACTGGACACAGGTAAACATTATTGCAGCATTTAAAAAACATGATATCGGTGATACCAAAGGGGTTGAACTTTTGCTTGAATCACAAAACGCGACCGTTATTACATTAGGTCTTAAGCTCATAAAAGAACTTAAACTCACACAAAAAGTTCCCTATGTCGTACAATTGGCAGAACGTACTCCCAATACATTAATACAATATGAGGCACAAAACGTATTACAGGAATTAACAGTTTAATTTAACAGGCAAATGACTTTTTTGAATAAAGAAATGATATGGTTTATTGATGTGTACTTGTATCTTATACTCGGTTATGCAATATTAATCATGTCTTCTTATCTCATTTTAGCTTACCTCTCCATGAAAGAGTTGAGAAGTTATCTCAGGAAAAACAGTTTTGTAGACTATGAAGTGCTTCTTACAAGTGAATTTGCGCCTAAACTTTCCTTAATTGCTCCTGCTTACAATGAAGGCTTTACCATTGAAGAAAATGTAAAATCCCTTCTTTCCTTAAATTATAACAATTACCAGGTTATTGTAGTCAATGACGGTAGTAAAGATAATTCTATGGAAATCCTTATTAAAATTTACGATCTGGTTTTAACCGAGCTTGACATCCATGCTAAAATTGAGACCAAAAAGGTCAAAGGAATTTATGCTTCCAGAAATTCGGCTTTTAAAAAATTAATCGTGGTTGATAAGGAGAACGGAGGCAAAGCCGACGCACTAAACGTTGGACTTAATATAGCACAAAATCCCTATGTAGTTTGCATAGACGTAGATTGTATCCTTGACAAAGATTCGCTTTTGAAACTGGCTAAACCCTTTCTGGAATCTCATGGCAAGCGAGTAATTGCTACAGGTGGTGTTGTAAGGATTGCCAACCAGTGTATTATTAAAAATGGACGTTTAGTTGAAGTAAATATTCCAGATGCTATTCTGCCAAGGATTCAGGTTTTGGAATATTTGCGTGCATTCCTTTTAGGAAGAATGGCATGGGGCAGGCTTGACGGTTTATTACTGATAAGCGGTGCATTTGGTGCTTTTGACAGGGAAATTGCAATATTAGCCGGAGGTTACAATATAAAGACAGTAGGAGAGGACATGGAACTGGTTGTAAGAATGCGACGTTATATGCTTGAAAACAAACTGCCTTATACAGTAAGTTATATTCCGGACCCGCTTTGCTGGACAGAAGCCCCGGAAGATTTTAAAATATTCAAAAAACAAAGAAGCCGCTGGATGAGAGGAACAATTGAAACATTGAGCTTCCACAAAAAAATGTTTCTGAATCCTAAGTATAAACTTCTGGGTATGATTAGTGTACCTTACTGGGTATTATTTGAATTTCTGGCTCCAGGAATAGAATTTACAGGACTTTTGATTACAATTTTATTCATCTTTTTTGGTTTATTAAACTGGCATTTCTTTATATTGCTTGTGTTTTTTGTTTATACTTTTGCTGTTTTCTTTTCTGTTGTTGCCTTGTTAAGCGAAGAGCGTACTTTTCATAAATACCCTAAACATACCGATTTTTTAAAATTATTATTAGCCGCTTTTATAGAACCGTTGTATTTCCATCCACTGGCTGTGTATGCTGCTTTAATTGGATATAAAGAAAAAATTAAAGGAACTCATGGCTGGGGCGAAATGACAAGAAAAGGGTTTACTAAGAAAGAATAACAAACCAACACATTTTTTTTTAAATTTGTTTAAGAGAAGTTAATATGAACTCTCCTGAAAAATAAAAATAATATTCCCAAATAATGAATACAGATTCAACTTTAATATCTTCAGATTTTCTTAATGATTTAAAAACTCAGACTGCACATTCACACAAAAAATTAGAGGCTCTTCCCATTTCTTTATCAATTGTTTCTCAGGACATGAAAATAGAAGAGTACATCAACTATTTAAGTTTGATGCACGATGTACACCAAGACACAGAAAACATTATTTATCCAATGCTTTCAGAAATTGTAAAAGATTTAGATCAGAGAAAGAAGAGATACCTGATAGAAGATGATCTTTTGTTTCTTAATTATAAAAAAAATCATTTATCAAAAGTTTTTCAGGATACAGATATTAATATACCTTTTGCTTTGGGAGTATTGTATGTAATAGAAGGTTCTACTTTGGGAGGAAGATTTATTTTGAAAAATGTTTCAAAATTTCCTGAACTGTCTGGTAACAATGGTACGTCATATTTCAATGGATATGGGGATAAGACAGGAAGTTACTGGAAAGCATTTCTAAATATTCTTTCCGGATACGAAAGAGATTTTAATTGTGGAGATGAAATTATAAAAGGCGCTAAATATGCTTTTGACAGTATTCATAATCATTTTCAAAACGCCTAATGAAGATTAAAGATATAGTTAATCGCGATATTGTTACACTAAATAATTGCGAACATGAACCTATTCATATTCCTGGTAAAATTCAGCCACATGGATTTTTAATAGGGGTTTCTTCAGACTGGAAAATTGATTTTTGTACCGATAATATTTTTGGCTTTATAAATTTATCACATACTGAAGCATTAGGCAAAAATTTTGATGCTGTATTTGGCTCAGAAGCAAAGCAACAGATTCTAACTTACCTGACCACAGATAAAATTCAGAATGTATTTCCTCTTGAAATGACACTTTTAGGAAAAAGCTTTCAGGTCAGTATACATACAAGTCATGGTATCTGTATTCTGGAAGCAGAACCTCAGTTTCCTGATAAAGAAAAACTTGCAGATGTTTATACACAGACGATTCAGTTTGTGACTCAAATGAACAAAACGAAATCTCTGAAGGATTTATGCGCTCTTGTAGCTGAAGGAACAAGAGAAATAACCGGTTACGATCGGGTTATGATTTATCGTTTTGATGAACAGTATAATGGAGAAGTATTTGCGGAAAGCTGCCGTGAAGATCTCGAACCATTTCTAGGATTACACTATCCTCACACTGATGTTCCTGTTCAGGCAAGAGAATTATACATTAAAAATCAGTTAAGACTTATTGTTGATATTGATTACATACCTGTACCGATTTTTACTGTTGATGATGAAGAAAACAAAAATCTGGATTTGAGTCTATCAATCCTTCGAAGCACTTCGCCAATTCATGTCGAATATCTTAAAAATATGGGAGTAGGTGCAACTCTTACAATTTCCTTAATGCATCATGACAGATTATGGGGATTAATAGCGTGCCATCATTATTCAAAAAAGAATATCTCTCCTGAAATTAGGCTAGCTGCCAAGCTACAGGGAGAATTTATAACCTCGCAAATTGATATACGGCAATCTAATGATGAATTTATAAATGCCCAAAAAACTACTTTAGCATTAGAGTCTTTAACAAGTCTTGACGTTCCTATTTTGCAGGAATCTTTAGAAAAAATTGTAGTTAGTCCTCAATTATTAGATATATGCAATGCCGCAGGAGTATGCATTGTTTCCAGAAAAAAATTCTACAAAAACGGATTAACACCTTCTGACGAAGAAATTGCATCAATCATTTCACAAATTACTAGTCAAAACAATTTAGAGTTATTTTCTACCAACAAACTGCATAATCATATTTCGGGAATTTCACAAAATACAAATGTTGCCGGAATCATTTATCACTCCCTTGGAAATAATGACCATATTATTTGGTTCAGACCCGAAACAGTATCTGAAATTAATTGGGGCGGAGATCCTGAAAAAAGTATTATCAAAGATCAGAATGGGCTTCATCCTAGAAACTCATTTGATATCTGGAAACAGATTGTGAAGAACCAAAGTATTCGTTGGGAGCAATACGAAATTAATGCTTCTGTTCAGTATGCCCACACATTACATAATCACCTTATTATGATAATGCTGAGTGAAGAAGAAGAAAAATACCGTAATCAGAGCGAAATATTGAAAGAAACCAATTCAGAACTTGAAAATATCAACTGGATTAGTACACATGATTTACAGGAACCGTTGCGTAAAATTCAGATGATTACTTCTAAAATGCTCACTGAGCCGAATATTATTTCTACTGAGTCCATTTCAAATTCTTTAAAACGCATTTCAAAATCTGCCAGCAGAATGAGGGGATTACTGGAAGATATTCTTAAATACACAAGAATAAAAAATACAAGAGATACTTTGCAAAAAGTAAATCTTAATGAGGTTTTGAAAGCCACATTGAAAGAAATGAAGGAAACAATTAAAGAAAAAAATGCAGTTGTTGAATATGAAAATCTTCCAGAAGTATATGCCATTGTTTTTTTAATGCAGCAGTTGTTTATTAATATTTTACAGAATTCTTTAAAATATGCATCAACAGAAAGAACTCCGATAATAAAAATTACTGCATCTCAGGAGCCCGTAATAATGCATCATTTATATAAAGTACACTGTCACTGGATTCGTTTTTCAGATAACGGAATTGGTTTTGAACAGGAATATGCTCAATCTATATTCAAAGTTTTTACCCGACTTCACCACCAGGAACAATATACTGGATCAGGAATAGGACTGGCCTTGTGCAAAAAAATCATGCAGACAGTTGGAGGAGACATTCATGCAGAAGGGAAACTAAATCAGGGTACAGATATCATCCTCTATTTTCCTTGTGATCCTGAGGATACACTTAACCAAATTGCTTTGTAAATTTTTAAAAAACTCATTAGAAAAATTGTTTTTGATTGTAAATTATCATCAGCTCGAGTGATTTCGTTAGAAAATCATATCCGGAAAATGAAACACTCGAACTGACGTTTTATATAATTCCATCAGCGGAATTAATAAATTGCTCAATAGAAAATTAGTTATAAATTCTTTTAGTCTTGCTCTCTTATAAAGCTAATAGGACTTCAAAATTCGTTCCTATAACCGAAAAGATTCTGTATTCGTAAATACATAAACCGTTTCGAAGCTAAAATTTATTGAAAATAAGAGGTTAAAATTTTAAAAGTTTTAAATTTAGTCCGTTATTTTGTAATAATTAATTTACTTATGACAAAGAAAATTTTAATAGTTGATGATCACTTAGTTGTACGAAATGGAGTCGGAATGGTTTTAGAAAAACAATTTGAAGATGTCTCCATTTCGAATGCAGAAAATTTCTTTGAGGCCGTTGTACTTTTAAAAAACATTCCTTTCGATCTGGTTATTCTGGATATTAACATTCCGGGAGGGAAAAGTACAGAAATGATAAACAGCATCAGGGAAATACAGCCTGAAATTAAAATACTTGTTTTTTCTGCTCATGAAGAAGAACAATATGCTTTAAAATATATTTCTTCGGGTGCCAATGGTTATCTAAATAAATTATGCAGTGAAGAAAAAATGATGTTTGCAATAAGTTCTATTTTTGAATCCGGAACTTATGCTTCTCCCGAACTGGTTAGTAAACTTCTTGAAATTCAGACTGGTAAAAAAAATATAAATCCGCTTGAGGCTTTATCAAAAAGAGAACTCCAAATAGTTGAATTACTAATCAATGGCAACGGCAATCTTGAAATTTCAAATCAACTCAATCTCCACATGTCTACAGTAAGTACTTATAAAGCAAGAGTATTTGAAAAACTTAAAATCAATAATTTAGTAGAACTCATTAATCTCTGTAAATCTTTTGAAAATTAAGTATACACAACCATTATCTCAATAGTTGTCCCTTCATTGATTGCACTAGTAATATTGATATTTCCATTTATAACTATAAGAAGTTCTATAATCATGTGTAATCCTAAGTGATAGTTTTTCACGATAGGTTTTTTATAAAAATCAAGATAATAATCAATAAGTTCCTGACTCATTCCTTTTCCGTTATCGATGATCTTTAAGGTAAGTATGTTTTCCTGAGTTGTACAAAGCAATTCTATTTTTCCGTTTTTAGTGTTTTTTATAGCATTATCGATCAGGTTGTGGATGATGATAGACAATGCTTTATTATTTGTCCTGATATCCAGATTCGGATTTATATTATTTATGATTCTGATATTTTCTGCTTCAGCAATTTTTTCAAAAATCTGAATCTTTTCTTCAATAAGATCATATAAAAAATAACTTTTGTCCTCAAGATTTTTTCCTTCTATAAAAATAGAAGAATATTTTATCAGGTTTTCTACAAATTCATAAAGCTGTTGAGTTGAAGCCTGTATCGTTTCTACCTTTTGTTTTAGCTTGGTGTTATCCTGAATTGTTTCGTTTATAAACAGATGGTTAATAGAGGCTGAAAGGAATTTTAAAGGGCTTTTTATATCATGGCTCATACTTTTTACCAACGTTTCATGCTGCTTTATTTCCTGCTTTAAATCATTTTCTACTATTTCCAGTTTTTGAACTGTAGTTGCTAACTTTTTCGTTTTTTTAGCAATAATATACTCCAGTTTTTTTCTTTTCAATTTAATATAATGCAATCTTACATACCAAATAAAAATTATAAACAGAATAACCAAAATACCACAAAAAATAGCAAACCAAACTGTCTGATAAAATTTTGCAGGCACAATTAATACCACTTTTTTGTATACATAATTGGCATCAAAACCAGACAGGCTTCGAATAGTCAGGTTATATTCGCCTGGGGGCAGGGTGGTAAAAGATATTGATTTTTCATCTTTTATACGTTCCCAGCGATCAATTCCTATTTTGTCCATTTTTGCTTCAATGGTAAGGTTTTCAGGGTTACCATAATAAGGATAGGCGAGTAAAAAACTTACCCTTTGAAAGTTGTTTTTCAACACAATAGTATCCTTTGGAACAATTGACTTCTGGTCTAAAATAACTTTATCTATAAAAAGCTCTTTACCCGGCAGTATTGTTGAAACATTATAAGGATTAAAAAAAACAAAACCATTCATTGATGGTAAAGCAATGTCATTGTTTTTAAGAAAATTACCACTTGGCTGGCATCCGCCATTAAACTCATTGGTTAAAAATCCATCTTGTTTATTGTATTGGTGATAATAAATACTTGTTGTTTTATTTTTGGTGTAATTAAGTAAAATTTTTCGGGATACCTGAAAAAGACCTTTATTGGTAGGAATCCAGAAAAAACCTTTTTTATCCTCAATAATACAGTGGGAAGAATTTAGATATTGGTCTTCATCCGGAGGAAAACTATGCAAAAGATTATTCTCATAGAGAAAAAATCCTCTTTCGTAAGTTGTGAACCATATTTTTTTCTCGCTGTCAACATAAATACTCCGAATGTTTATTTTTTCGGTATTTTTTATAAAATATAATTTTCCGGTATTTTTAAGATATCTAAACAAACCTTTATCAGTTCCTAAATAGAGTGTATTATCATCGTATTCGGTTATATAATTGATATTGCTGTTTGAAATTGCAGCGAGAGAAGTTACTCCATTTTTTATAGAGTATAACTTAGGCTTATGAAATTCATCTTCTCCAAGACTTACCCAGATGGTGTTATTTGCATCTTTGAATAAAGTTTTTGGATTCTGACCAAAAGAATAGATTTTATATTTTTTATAACCTGATTTTTTTAAATAACAATATACTCCAAAGTCTCTGCTTACCCATATATTATTCTCAATATCCTTAAGAATACTCAGCCTTTCGTCTAGAAAAACACTTTTCATAAAAGGAATACTATCCACAACTTTTTTATTGTTTAAGATCAGTCCTCCTGCAGTTATAATTGTACTGTCATTAAAAGCGGCTGCGCCATAATAGACCTCATTCTTTTCAGGATCTTTTTTTACGGTTTTAAATGACGGAAAAGAAATTATACATAATCCATTTGTACTGCTTCCTAAATATAACTTTAGATTTTTACGATCATAATAAATAGAGATAATATTACTTTTTGCAAACTCTTTAAATTCTACAATTGGTTCCGCACTCAACCGGCCTTTATTAGCAGATAAAGAGTAAAGTTTATTTTTTACGGATAAGAAAATCTGGCCAGTAGTGATATTCCAATATAACTTTCGTTTTCCTTTTGGCAAAGAGAGATTTAATTTTCCTGAAGTCTTTCCTTCTTTTGAAAAACAATCGTAGCCGCCATTATCATTGAGATAAAAAAGAGTATTCTTAAATGCAAAAAAATTAAAGACACTGTTGTACTTATATGCATGCTTGTAAATACTTTTCAGTTTTGTATCACACAATTCTATTTTTTCAGTATCTATAAAAAATATATTCCCATTAGATAATTTAATATAATAGGGTTCATAAGAATCAATAGTAAAATTGGAAGGCAATCCATCATGAAAGAAAAAACGTTTGTGATTTCGTATAATTTTATAAACAGGAGCCTCTTTTTTTATAACCTGAATTTTACCTTTTTTGATTAGTACAAGTTCTTTCTTGCTTTCATTAAAACTTGATAAACTGTCTTTTTGGATGTTCCCAAAAATATCAGTGAAGCGGTTATATTTTAAATTTGTTGTAGATGCATTAAAAGCAAGAAAATCATTACCATCATAACGAACTAAACCATTTTCAGTTGTCATCCATATAAAATTGTATTTATCCTGAATGATTGCTTTTACACTGCTCTGAGGTAATTCATTATTATCTGCTGTATACCATCTCGCCATGTAATTTACCTGACAGATCCCCTTAAACGAAATTAGGAAGAGTAAAAAACAACAGCAATAATGAAAAGAAAAAGAAACCGTTGTTTTTGACATCTGATACATTTTAAATCAGCAAACTTAGCAAACATAAATATAATTTACCAATTTGTAGTTTTAAATCTACAACAATGTAGGTTTATTAGGACTCTTTAGGCAATAACACAACATTCAATACTACTATATTTGTTTAAGTAACTATTTTACGAAAACGATTTATTTTTTATAAATCAAATGCAAATTATGATATGAGAATAGGAATTATAGGTATATGTAGTCTTACTATAGATTTTGCTTTCAGAGCTGCTAAATTTGGACATCAGGTCTTAATTAGTCATTCCCGGGAAAATTCTCATTTAAAAGACCTTATACAAAAAATGGGCCCTAAGATAAAACTTGTTGAAAGAAATGAAGCCGCAAAAGCGGAAATACTTATATTATTTATCCCCAGAGAAGATCTTCAGTTGTTCTTGAATGATTTACCAGATATGACCGGAAAGATACTTATACATGCCAGCAATCCTGTTTTTAGTTTAGAATGCCTTGGTCCAAATTCAAAAGTAAAATCATCAAGTGAAATAATAGCTTCACTCTTGCCAGAAGCCCATGTAATAAAAATACTTAATATCGCAAATCAGGATATGCTTTCGTTTCTAAAACAAAAGGAAAATAAAAATGAAGTGTATTTTACGGGAACAAATAGTCAGGCTAAAAATAAGGCAAAAGCTTTTTTAAAAACTCTTGAACTTACAGGTGTTGATTTTGAAGAACTTTACCTGCCGCCTATATTAACTTATTCTGCTAATTAATGATTTAGAATAATAAGTTTTTATAAAGAAAAAATGTATTATAATAAGGGAAACAGGTACGAATCAGTAAAGACTGCTTTTAATTTACAATTTCGTGTTTCCCTTTTTAGCAAATTTTATAAAACACATGAGTTATGTTAGCCCGCCCCAAGGTTAAGATGCTCTAATGGCACTTCTGAGGAAGTGCCTCTTTTATATATACACTTATTGAATCAAAGTCAAAGTCTCTTTTTAAAAAATTCGGATTAACCAAGCATTATCATACTACAAGCATTTTAGGATTAATGAAGCCAAATATTCGGATAAACACAAATTTATTTGGTAAAATACCAACTTTAAGTTAAGCCAAATACACCCAAATTGCTTGTAGCGTGATTAGGCTCTGCCCTTATTTGTTTTCTTTTTCAAATTGTGTAGTCCATTCTTTTACAAGTATAGGAATACGAGTTTCAACTTCTTTTCCAAAAATCACCTCTGTAACAAGTCCCATATGCAACATGTCGCAGATTCTACATAAATATGATTTTCCCATTGCCCACCAAGTATTGTGATCGTCAATCATTAAACAATGATGAATAGTTCTTCCTAAATGTTCTCTAACTTCGTTAAGTTCATAACCATCGAGTTGAGTTTCGTAAACTCCATCAGCGACACGGCTTCCAAATGTAGTTGTGTAGTAATATTCTTTGATTTCCCATAAGGCAATTGGATTTATAACATTTGGAAATGAGCCATCAACTCTTCGTGACAAACTACGAATTGGAAAATTATTATGAGTAAAAGCAGATAATTCCTTTGGATCGTAATTACAATCATATCCTTTTGAGTTAGCTTCGATTAGCATATTTATAATAGAAGTAAAATATGCTGGGCCATGTTTTTCACCTTTCTGCTTATTTAAAGGTTCTGGACAAGTTGGGTTTAAATCAACTTTAAGTTTTGTGTACAAAGCTTTGGCTTGTGCTAAGGTCTGAAGATTTGGTTCAATATGATTAGTTAGAAAATCAGCACGAAATTGAAAATATTCAATAAGTAAACTGCCGAAGGCAGTTACTTTGTTGTTTAAAACAATTTTGCTTGAATCTAATCCTAACTTGTCATATGCACTTTCAATGTCTTGAATTGATGGAACCTTGATAGTCCCGACTCCTCTGTTAGTATAGCCAACTTTTTGACTAATCAATTTCACATTTGCCCAGAATTCTTGTGGTTGTTTTAAAAACTTACTTTCTGCTTGCATTTATTTTATTTTCAAATTCGGTTAGAAATTCCATTATGTTTGTGTTAAAGCACTTTAAAATTTCCCGAAGCTCAATAAAATCAATTCTTCTTTCTCCGCTTTCAATTTTACTGATAAAAGATTGTGGTACTTTTAGTAAAACGGCGAGATCTGATTGGCGTAAACTAGAAGATACTCGAAGTTGATATAACATTTCGAGTAATATTTTATGTTCCTTACTATTAAGAGACTTTTTCACATTTCAAAAATATATCCTAAAATAGTATATCCCAAAATAGGATAATAGCACAAATGTATTATCTTTGAAAAATAAACCAAGTATATGCAACTCACATTAGAAGAAAAGTATGGGACTTATTATCCTCCAAAATCACAATTATTAAAATGGGTTGGAAATAAACAAAAATTTGCCTCAGAAATCACAAGATATTTTCCAACTCAATATGGAAGATACTTTGAACCATTTCTTGGAAGTGGTGCAATTTTAGCAACAGTAGCACCACATAATGGATTAGGTTCTGATACATTTGAACCATTAATGCAAATTTGGAAAATGCTTAAGACCAATTCTAGCGAACTCGTTGATTGGTATGCAGAAAGAAGAAATAAGATAGGAGAGGAAACAAAAGTAGAAGTTTATAAAAAAGTTTTGGCATCATATAATGAAAACCCAAATGGAGCAGATTTTCTTTTTTTAACTCGTTCATGCTATGGCGGAATAATCCGTTTTCGTAAAGCTGATGGATACATGTCAACTCCATGTGGAGTTCACGATCCAATTTCAGTTGAAAGTTTTTCTAAACGTGTTATTGAATGGAAAAACCGTTTGAATAAAGTAGATTTCGCACATTGTGATTATAGAGAAGCTTTTTCTCAAGCAAAATATGGCGATTTAATTTATTGTGATCCGCCATATTCTCATAGTCAAGCTATTCTTTATGGAGCTCAAGATTTTAGATTAGAAGATCTGTTGTTAGAAATTGATAAAGCAAAGTCAAAAGGTGTTCGTGTTGCACTTAGTATTGATGGGCATAAAAAATCTGGAAATTTACTATGCGATTTACCAATAGAACATGGTATTTTTGAAAATGAGCTATATATCAATTGTGGTCGATCAATGTTAAGACGTTTTCAGTTAGAAGGACAAACTTTAGAAAACGAAAATGTTTCTGATCGTCTTTTGTTAAGCTACTAGTTTTTAAGTTTCGTGAGCAGGTTGTGCGCAACAATTTCGTATCCGAAACATTCTTTATTTTATTACATTGATAAAAAAACAATCATAATAATATTTTATTTAAACTAAAAAACAAATAACCAAAAGCTATTAAAAACAACATTCATATTTAGTTTTTAAGAAGCTTTCTTTTGTTTTATATCAAATTAGTCATTTTTAATTTTATTCTCCCTCATAAAGCTTAATATTAATTTTTAGCATTTTTAGTAAAAATATTAATTACTTTTTCAAAAGTAAATTATCCCGGCTAATTTCAAATTAACTCCGATTTAAAAATTCAGCACATTTAATTCAGATAGTAAACGAAACCTCAATTGTAATAATATTAAATTTACGTTACTAAAAACAAAACACGTAAAACTACTTATTATCAGTATTTTATAGTTGTGTAATTTAGACTCGCTGAATTATCACAGCCTTGTTTAGTAAACGCCTTATACTTTTTTCTCTCTCTCGACACTCTTCTCAGGATATATTTTAAATTCAAAATTTTCATTTAAATTAATTATCAAATAAAAATGCGTAAAAGAGCAAAACAAAACGGACTTGAAATAACAGCAGTAATTGGCACTTCGGCTGTTCTGCTTTCTTTTGAAATGGACAAAAACCTGACAGAAGGACTTCTCGGATTTGCAATTGAAAGAGAAGACCACACCGAAAATGAGAAATATTATCTTAAGGGATTTAAATATTTTGTAGAAACAGCAGGAAATACTAATGAAGGTCAGTTATATAGCACTTATGAACATCCTGTGCAGTCATTTTTATGGGAAGATTTCAGTATCAAATGCAATCATGATTATACATATATTGTTACTCCTGTTTTTGGAAAACCTAAATACCTGATTTACAAAGAACCATGTGCTATAAGATTTACTACCCCGACAGAAGATACCGGGGAGCATTCCGTTTATTTTAACAGAGGAGTTGCAGGTAGCCTTGCTTATGCAAGAAGGTTCAAAAATAAAAGACCTGGTTCTAATGATATGACCGAAAAGGAAACTGCCGAAGCATTGAAATGGCTTTCTAGAGGGCTTGAAGAAGCCTTGCTGGGCTTTATTGACAAAGCAGAGGACAGTTCCTATAAACTTCGGGCTGCTTTTTATGAATTTGAGTATCTGCCTGTATTAGAAAGTTTTAAAACTGCATGTGAGGAACGGGGAGTTGATGTAAAAATAATTTATGACTCCAGAGGTGAGGAGGAAGCCAATAATACTGCTATAAACGAAGCAGGACTGCCGAGAAAAATTATGATACCCAGAAAGGCAGAAGCAGAAAAAAAATATATAGCACATAATAAATTTATCATTCTCCTGAAAAATGATCAGCCGATAGAAGTCTGGACAGGTTCGACCAATATTACTCCTAAAGGAATTTTTGGACAATGCAACGTTGGGCATGTAATACGAAACACAAAAATTGCCGAAAAGTATTTTAAATATTGGGAAGAATTAGTACAGGATCCTTTAAATGATATTCTTGACAAAAAAACAGTCACTATTCAGCCGGATCTTGATTATGATGAAATTCCTAAAGATAGTGTGACCGTTTTTTTTAGTCCTCGTGAAAAGAAAAATATTCTGCAAACTTATGCCGATTACATGGATGGATCCAAACAACTGATATGTGGCATGTTTCCCTTTTCTTTCAGTAAAAAAATGAAAGAAGTAATTATAGATACCACAGACAATCTGAAGTATGTTATAATTGATAAAAAGGATAAAAATACGACTCTGGTAACAAATGATTTTGATAATGTAATTGTTTACGGGACATACCTGAAAGATGGGCTATATGACTGGCTGGAAGAAACTCATGCCGGATTTTTATTGAACGCAAAACCTGGAAATATAGGAACAAATTTTATCCACAATAAAGTTCTTCTTATTGATCCGCTGGGTGAAGACCCTATAATTGTTACCGGTTCTGCAAATTTTAGCGATAATTCTATTGCCAATAATGATGAAAATACACTTGTAATTAGGGGAAATAAGGACGTAGCTGATTTATATTTCACAGAATTCGTACGAATATTTAACCATTATTATGCAAGATATACAGCTCTAAAAATGTCTGAAAATCCTAATGCAGAGAATCCAATTCATTTAAAAACTGAATCTTCTAAATGGGTATCTTCATTCTATAATCCCAATGGGCTTAAATATAAAAGAAAAAAAATGTTTATAGATATGAAAGCCGATGATTTAGAATAAAAAAAACCTTGATTAACAATTTAAATAAAGATGCCTAATTATCTTAAAATCATAAATTTATTGAAATTCTGTTTTTAAATATTATTTATTTTATAAATTCACTATTAGATAATCAATCTAAAGAAGACTCAAAATCTGAAGATATCATTCAATTGGATAATATGTTCGCCCAAATGCAAAATTTTAGGAGCTCGCGCTAATTTTTCTGCAAGTAAAGAAGTAGGCACTGGCTTAAATTTATGCATTAATCCTAATACATTCAGAAATTTTAGTACCGAAGCACTTAAACGTTCACCCGCACGGTTTGTTTCTTTTCGAAGCAATAATCCTGGTCTGAACACAATATAGGAATCGAAAGCAAGTTTTGCCATCTTGTCTTCCAATTCTCCTTTTATTCTGGAGTAAAATACTTTGCTTCTTGATGAAGCTCCGTATGCAGAGAGTAAAACTGCTTTCGAAACACCATTTTTCTTTGCTGTTTCGGCAAATTTCAACGGGATTTCGTAATCAATATGTCGCTGATTTTCTTTAGAACCTGCCACTTTTAGTGTTGTTCCTAAACAGGAGAAGAGAACATCTCCTTTGATGAATACTGAAACTTCTTCCAGTTTTTCAAAATCGGTCAAAACCTCTGTCAGCTTTGGGTGAATTATTCCACTAAGGCGACGAACAAACACTACAACCTCATTATAATCTGTATCCTGTAACAAAACGTTGACAAGGTCTTTTCCCGTAGCTCCTGTGGCTCCAATGACTAATGCTTTCATATATTGCTTTTAGTGATTGATAAAAATAAACATTTTTACAATCCGATAGCTTTGGAAAAGAAGGATAAAATATTAAACCAGACGACAAGCAATATTTATTTCAGACGCTTTCTACATTTCAAAATGACTCAACTTGTATATTAATACCTTTCAATTCTTCTGACTTCTTTAACTTAACCTACAGTTTATGTTTAAATAAACTTACGATTGTAACCTTGCGGGTTAAAAAAACAAGCAATGATTAGGTTAGTATTACTCTTTTTTATTTTCTCGGGATATTTATCTGGACAGCAGATAAAATTTCAAAATTTTACAACAAATCAGGGATTATCCAATAATTCAATAGCAGATATCGAAAATGACAGAGATGGCGGACTTTGGGTTGCTACATGGGATGGTTTAAATTATTTTGACGGCAATAATTTCAAAGTTTTTAAAAATAATTTTAAGAATAATAAAACGATAGCCAGTAACTATATTACTAAATTACAGAAAGATGCCGAGGGTCAAATTTGGATCATCACCAGAGAAGGTCATATAAACCGCTATCTTGGGAATAATGAATTTGAAGAGTTTAAATTCAAAAGTATTCCAAAAAACATGTACTTATCTCACAAAGGAAATATTGTCGTAGAAACCAGTAATACCTATTATGAATATAAAAATGGTTCTTTTAGTGAAACAACTTCTGTAAACATAAAGAAAAAAGACTTCAATAATCTAAAAAATATTCTGTTAAGAAAGTACCCTAATCTTATTATCAATGATATTTTAAAAGATAAATCGGGCAATATATGGTTTGCCACGCGTGAAAATGGTTTGTATATCATTACAAATGAATCTAATTCAAATAATATAGAGCATTATGTGTCTGATCTGTATGCTCCATATTCTTTTAAAAGTAATGAAGTAGAAACACTTCACGAAGATGATTTTGGAAATATTTGGTTAGGTCTGAAAGACGGTGGTCTGAGTATGGCGTATTCAGGATCTGAAAAAATAAATTCTGTTATGCCTCATCCTATTAAAGAACCGTATCTGCCAGCAGAAACAATAAGAGCTGTTACCAAAGACAACAAGGGAAAAATCTGGTTGGGTTATTACACAAAAGGACTTTACTATTACAACGAAACACGTCATTTTTTTGAAAATTTTAAAATTGACAAAGCTTCATCAAATCCGGATTGGGAACGAATAAGATCGCTTTTTACCTCAAGTGACGGAACTGTTTGGGCAGGTACTTATAAAGGAATTTTGCGTATTGCAAATAATAAATGTACCAGTTACGAAACCAGTAATGTACCGGGAATGTCAGTTGCAAGGTGCTATTCTATGTGCGAAGATCAGAATAAACAGCTTTGGATGGGAGGCTGGGGCGGTCTGGCCAGATTTAATTTGAATACCGGAAAATTTGAAAAATTCAAAGGGCAGGAATTGTTAAGTAAATATCATATCCGGTTTGTTAAAAAAAACAATCAGAATCTCATACTGGCGACAGAAAATAACGGGGTTGTTGTCTTTAATTTAACGACTCAAACATTAAGAAAGATTACTACCAGCGAAGGAATTTTAGGCAATAGTATTTATGCTGTTTTCGTAGATAATGAATCAGATAATTACTGGATAGCTTCTCTTGGTGGTGTAACCGTTTTTAATAGAAGCAAAGGTGTAATAAAAAACATTACCGAAGCAGAAGGACTGCCAAGTCACATGGTGTACGGACTTATAGATAATGGAGATAAGGTTTGGGTGAGTACCACAAAAGGAATCGCTTCTATTGATAAAAAAGAATATACAATTTCCTCTTATAATTCTGACTACGGATGGCAGGCACCTGAGTTTTCTGAAGGAGCCTATTATCAGGATTCTAAAGGGAATCTTTTCTTTGGTGGCGTAAACGGATTAAACTATTTTAATCCAAATACAATACAAATCCCTGATTATAAAGCAAAAATAAAACTAAAAGTTGATGGTAACGAAAATTATTCAACAACCATTCAAAAGGACTTTTCTCATAACAGATTAGAAATTGAAATAATACCTGTTTTGTTTCCGGGAAATAAAAAAACAGATATCTACTACAAACTGGATGGGAGAGATGAAAAATGGATTCGCTTGCCGGCTAACAATAAAATAGAATATGCTAATTTATCCTCCGGAATTTACAGTTTTAAGCTAAAGCAGGGAGAAAACGGAATTGTAGAACCTGTTTTTTTCAGCCTTCGTATAACCGAAGCTTTTTATCAGTCCATATTGTTTTATATCCTCTTATCAGGATCTATATTGCTGATCTGTATGGCTGTAGTTTATTTCAAAAATAAAACGGCTCTCACTCAGCAAAAATATCTCGAAGAGCTTGTAACAGCACGTACTGCTGTCATTGAAAACCAGAAAAAATACCTCGAAGAAATTAATGCCGAACTTGATCTGAAAAACAAACAAATAGAGGAACAGAAAGAAAAACTTTTAATTCTTCACAGCAACTTTAAAAACCAAAACTTCGAAATTGAAAAGTTTAAGAGTTTTATGCTGGCTGAGTTTCAGGAACCGATTGCAAAAATAATTGAAGTATCAGGTTCATTTAAACAAGACAACGAAACCCAAAAAGCTTTGATATTACAATCTGGCAAACTGGTGAATCTTATCTCCGAATGGAATTATCTCGAACATGTTAAAGATCTTGGACCAATTAAGAAAACAGCCGTGGATTTGTTTCCTGTTTTAAAAAATAATATTGAAAAACTAAAAAAGGATCTGCAGTTTAATCAGGTAAATTTTAATTGCGAAATAGAAAACACACCTTTTTTTGCTGAGACAGACGTGCTGCGTTTAAAGTTATCCCTACAGTATTTTTTCAACGATTTCTGTAAATATTCTGATCAGAACAGTACTTTGAGTATTAAAGTTACTTTTGAAGATAATTTTTTAAAAATCATAGCAGCTTCTGATAGTATTATTTTAAAAAACAACTGGTACAATATTCTGCATTACAGCCCTTATTTTAAAGCTTTGCAGGTTTTATTACAGGATCTGGAGGGTGAACTCATTCCTTCTTCAGAAGAACAATTTAAAACCACTTTGTTTATTCCAATAGCAGCTATTGATTCGGAAACCACTGTAAAAGAAACAATATCCTGGAAAAACTTTAATTATCAGGATCAGTTTTCTTCCGATAAAAAATACCTTTTGGTTTTTGGGGATTCATATAATAATCCGGCAGCAAATCAGGTACTGGAAAGCGAAGACTACAACCTGATCTTTGAAAACTCTGTTTCTAATTTAAATGCGGTAATGAAGCAGATAGACATTTCTGCACTGGTTTTTTATCAGGCTGCATTCACTAAGGAGCTGATTAGTTTTTTAAAGACAAACAAACAAAATTCGAATATCAAAATCCCAATGATTTACATCACAGAGCATATTAATTATGAACTGGATGAACAACTATTGGAAATGGGTATAGAAACGAATATAAAATTACCAGTCAGAAGATCTTTTATCAGAAAAAAAATTGAGAGTCTGATTAATCAAAATAAAGAGTCTCTGAAAGAATATAAAATGCAGGAAAAAATATTTGAGATTCTGACAGAAGATAATGATCACATTACTCCAAATGAAAAGCTTCTAAAAAGAGCCCTGGAAATCATTAAAGAAGAATTACAAAATCCTTCATTTAATGTAGAAATGCTTGTGGATCAACTGGGAATTTCAAGAGTAAAATGCTATCGTTTGTTTAAAGAAATCTTAAATCAGTCTCCTTCTGATATATTAATGTCGCTTCGGTTACAAAAAGCCGAAGTTTTACTAAAAACTAAAAAATTAAACATATCCGAAATCAGTTTTGAGTGTGGTTATAATGATCCAAAATACTTTGGGCGCTCTTTTAAAAAGTATTTTGGAAAAAGTCCGAAGGAGTATAAAGAATATTCTCTTTAGAATTATTGTTAGCGCTGTATTTGTATAAAGTTAGGGCAATGTTAATGAACAAAAACACCCCTTTTTTAATGTTTATACTACTCTAAATTGAATCAAAAATCCCCTTTTGGAAAACAAAAATCCTCCTGTTAGCAAGATCGTTCAGATACTTTTGGCGAAACATAAAATAGTTAATTAAATGAAAAAAATTTATGCATTATTAATTCTTGCCTTAGGATGTATGTCATATTCCTATGCGCAGGGATCTGTATCAGGAATTGTCGTTTCTGATCTTGAAAAGAACCCCGTACCAGGAGTCTCTGTGTATATTAAGGGAGAACCGAAAGGGGCTGTTTCAACAGATTTTGACGGGAATTTTAAAATTAAAGTACAGCAAAACGAAGGTATTTTAGTTTTTTCTTATGTTGGATTTAAAACAAAAGAAGTTGCTTATTCAGCAAATCAAAAACTGAATGTCGCATTGACAGAAGAGGTGAGTACATTAAATGAAGTTGTAGTTGTAGGATATGGTTCTCAAAAAAGATCTGACGTAACGGGAGCTATTGGTTCTGTAAAAAGTGAAAACTTCAATAAAGGAGTCGTAGCAAATACAGGACAATTGATTCAGGGTAAGGTTGCTGGTGTCAACGTTACAGGGGCAAGTGGTGAACCGGGAGCTTCTCAGGATATCATTATTCGTGGAGTTGGAAGTTTACGTTCTGGTACAACGCCGCTTTATGTGGTGGATGGATTTGCTTTGGACAATACAGGTAATGGTGTGGCATCAAATCCTTTAAACTTTATCAATCCACAGGATATCGAAAGTATAGATATTCTTAAAGATGCTTCTGCTTCTGCCATTTATGGTTCGAGAGCTGCGAATGGGGTGATTGTAATCACAACCAAAAAGGGATCAAAAGGCAGAACTCAGATCAACCTTAATATGACTACCGGATTCTCGACATTGGCTAACAAAGTAGATGTTTTTGGAGCAGATGAATTTAGAAGACAGGTTACTGCCATTAACGGGAATCTGATTGATGGAGGTGCAAATACAGACTGGCAGGACGAATTGACCAGAACCGGTATTTCTCAAAACTTAAATTTATCTATGAGCGGAGGAACTGAGAAGTCAACTTATGCAGCATCCATAGGTATAGACGACCAGGAAGGTATTTTCGAAAAAAGTGATTTAAAACGTTATTCAGGACGTTTGAACTTAACTCAAAAAGCATTTAACGATAAGTTTAATATTGCTTTTAATATGACAGCCACAAAACTTGAAAATTCGCGACCAGACATCAGAAATATAGTTGGAAGCATGCTGACAATGAATCCAACTGATGCGGTTTATGTAAATGGAGAGCCTAATGTTAATTTAAGTAACAATGTTCTGAATCCTTTAATCAATCAGAGGATTTACTCTGATGAGACGAACAACAATCGTATCCTGGCGAACATTGCACCATCTTACGAATTCATAAAAGGATTAACTTATAAATTCAATCTTGGAGTCGATTATTCCATGACTGAAAGAGATATACAACAAATACCATACGCATTGTATGCTGATAAAAATGCAGGGACTCTGAACAACATTATTACTTCTAATAATAATGTTTTATATGAAAACACTTTAACCTATAATTTTAATGTAAATGCACATAGCTTTACCGTTTTAGCGGGACAGTCTTACCAGAAAATACAGGTAAATCAAAAGAACTATAATTTTGAAGGATTTGCGGACAACGGTATAGAGCCAAAAAATCAGTTAGAAACAGTTGTCAAATCGACAGGTCATAGTTCATCTGCGGTAGAAAATGAGCTTCAGTCATTCTTTGGAAGAGTAAATTACGGATATGACAATAAATACTTACTTACAGCCACTATGCGTGCTGACGGGTCTTCTAAATTTGGTAAAAACAACAGATATGGTTACTTTCCGTCTGTTGCATTAGGATGGAACATTACAAATGAAGATTTTTTAAAAGAATCTGAAGTTGTAAACAATCTTAAACTAAGAGCAAGCTGGGGTCAGACAGGTTCTCAGGAGATTCCATCTAAAATTACCAAAGCAAGTTATACAGAAAGTAATACCGGAAACAATACGTACCCTCTGGATCCGTCTGCTACAGATTTAAGCGGATATCCTTATGGTTCAATTTTTACCCGATTGGCGAATCCGGATATTCAGTGGGAAGTTTCAACTCAAGCCAATATAGGTTTAGATTTCAGTTTATTCAACAACAGATTATCAGGAACTATTGACTATTTCAACAAAGTTTCAGATAAGATTTTATTAGAAGTAACACCTGTAGATCCTATTCAGCCTGCAACAAAATACTGGACAAACATTCCTGACATGGAGATCAGAAACAGTGGTATTGAGCTGGCTTTGGATTACAGCAGTGACAAAAGCAAAGACTTCTCTTATAGCATTGGCGGAAATATATCATTTACTGAAAACAAAGTACAAGACTCACCTTATAAAATATTAACAACAGGAGGAGCACAAGGAGGCGGACAGTCCGGAGCAACAATAAACGGAGCTCTTAATGGATATTCTATCGGTTCTTTTTATATGCAAAGATTTAACGGAATCGGCCCTGATGGTCGTAGCCAGTATATAGATACAAATCCTGACGGAGAGATCAAGGATGATGACCGTGTCGTGACAGGAAGTGCAATACCGGACTATATTTATGCCTTTTACCTGAATTTTAAATATAAGAATTTTGATTTGGGACTTAATTTTAATGGTGTGGCAGGAAATAAAATTTACAACCACGTTGCAATGACTTCATTCAATAAAGGACAGCTTGCAAATTCTTTTAACACCACAGACAGAGCTTCAGAATTTCCAAATGAAGCTACAACAAATTCCAATACAGTATCTACCAGATATTTGGAAGACGGAAGTTTCTTAAGATTAAACAATGCAACCCTGGGGTATAATTTCAGTCCAAAAATGATTGGACTTGATAATGTACTGGATAATTTACGTCTTTCGGTAACAGGACAAAATTTATTTTTAATCACAAACTACAGTGGTTATGATCCTGAAATAAACACCGGAACTTCAGTTGGAGAAATTCAGTCGTTTGGAATTGACTATTTCAGTTACCCAAGAAGCAGAACCATTTCAATTGGTCTAAACGTGGCATTTTAATCAAAAATAACAAAACATGAAAAATAAAATAATAGTTGCGACTCTTGCTTTCAGTTTATTATTCAACTGGAGTTGTACTGATCTTGAAGAAAAAGTACTGGATGAAAACTTAACAGGATCCGGACAGGCAGAAGCCATCAGTGGTTCAATTGCTCCGGCGTATGGACAATTAAAAGCAACCTGGATACATACCAATAATTTTGGTTTACAATTAATTGCCAGCGACGAAGGAATCTTACCTTACAGAGGAGGAACAGACTGGTACGATGGAGGTAAATATTTAACTGTACATGCTCATACTACAACGGCTACCAATGATTTGGTAAGAAGTACATGGAACGAGCTTACCATCAATATTTCGAGAACATTATCTGCTATTGAAACTTTAAAACCTCTTGCAGATGCAGGAAATAAAGAAGCACAGGGAGCACTTTACGAAATGATTGCACTTAGGGCTTATTTGAATATGCTAACATTAGACAGCTGGGGGCTTGTGTTCAAAAAAGAGTCATCAGCCAGTATTTCAGAAATACTCAGAGGACAGGATGCTGTTTCTTACATTGAAAGTGAATTACTGTCTGTTGCAGATGTAATCAATAATGATAAAGGACCAGGAAGAATGACACAGGCTGCCGTATGGGGACTTCTTTCAAGATTATATCTAAATGCTGCCGTTTACCGTGATCCTTATGGAACACCTCAGTTTGCAGCTGCTGATATGGATAAGGTCATTAAATACACAGACAACATCATAAACTCAGGCAAATTCGCCCTGTCTCCTGAGTATTTTGATTTATTTGATGATAACAATAACTCCAATAAAGAATTAATTTTTGCATTGGATCAACGTGGTGTTTTAAGAGATGAAAACAACCGTTGGGCGTATTGGTCAATTCCGGGGTCTATGTTTCCAAGACCGGAATCTATCAATGCAGACGGAACAGACGGTCCGGCTATTACATCGGATTTTTATCAGACATGGGTGAGTGCTTATGGTGCTGTAGATCCTGCCGATGCTGATTCAAGGTTTTACAAGAACAATGCGAAGGTACCGGAACATTTAAAAGACCTTACCGGACTCTCTCCATTAAACGATCAGGATCATTATTATTGTGTAAAAGCAGAAGACTTTGAAATTGACAGAGGAATTATGAGAGGTATTCCGTGGGCAGCAAGAAAAGATGCCAATGGTGCTTTCTTTAAATGCGATGGCGGATATAGAATTTACCCGGTGAAGCAAATTAAAGGAAACGGACCGGATCTAAATGTAGGCTATGTTAACCTGACGGAGAAAGTAGATTTTACTAAGGAAGGCAGTATGCATTATGCCGGATACAGGGTATCAAAATACCAATTTAGCCACACTTCTCCTGATGGAAACTATTACAGTAGTGTAGATATGGTATTGCTTAGATATGCTGAAATTTTTATGATGCGTGCTGAGGCTAAATTAAGAAAAGGAGATAATGCAGGTGCTTTGGCTGATATGAATACGGTAAGAACTTCAAGAACTGCCCGTGCTCCAATTCCTGCTGCGCTTCCTGCAATCAATTTAGATATCCTGTACAGAGAATATGGCTTTGAGTTTTACTGGGAAGGTTTAAGAAGAACCAATCAGATTCGTTTTGGTCATTATGAAGACAAATGGACTGAAAAAACAGATACAGATGTAAGACACAGATTGTTTCCAATTCCTCAGACAGCAATTGATGGTGCATCAAATGTTCCTGGATATTTAATACAAAATGACGGATACTAATTCTGTTGAATGATATTTTGAAGGCTGCCGGTTTTTTAAAGCAGCCTTCAATTTTAAAATATTGAAAAATGAAAATTAAAATATTACCAAAGAATAGAGTATTGCTATTTATTTGCACACTTTCTTTACATTTTGCTGCTGCCCAAACAGCAGATAATAGTGTAAAAAAATACCCGAATGCGCTAAATTTTATCGTAATGGGAGACTGGGGAAGATTTGGAGAGGACCATCAGATTCCGGTAGCAAAACAAATGGGTAAAACAGCTAAAGACATAAACCGTGATTTCATCATTTCTACAGGTGATAACTTCTATCCGGTAGGGGTAGCCAGTGAACATGATCCGCAATGGAAAACTTCTTTTGAAGATATTTATACCGATTTTTCGTTACACTGGAACTGGTATCCGGTATTAGGAAACCATGATTATGCCGGAAATGCGGATGCGCAGGTTGCTTACTCAAAAATAAGCCGCCGCTGGAATATGCCTGCCCGTTATTACAGCAAGACTTTTAATATCAATGGTGATGCGAATCAGCAGGTATTAATTGCTTTTATTGACACTAATGCCTTAATTCCTGAATTTTACAAAAATGAACAGTATTCGAAAAATCTGACTTCAAAAGATTCGACCGCCCAAAAAAAATGGCTTGTCAAAACCCTTACAGATGCTCCAAAAAGTGTGAAATGGAAATTAGTTGTCGGACACCATCCTTTGTTTACAGCAACCTTAAAAAGGAGAGAAAGCTACGATACCAAAGCAGTGCGAAAATCATTAAAATCACTTTTGGATAAATATGAAGTAGATGCTTATATCGCAGGACATGATCACGATTTACAGCATTTGCTGCCAGAGGGTAAAACCCATTATTTCGTTTCAGGATCTGCTTCAGAAGTAACTCCGATCGATCGTCTGCCTTTTAGCAAACTTGCTGTTTCAGAATACGGTTTTATGGTCTTTTCAGTCTTAGTCGACATCTTACATGTACAGGCTGTTAACGAAAAGGGAGAAGTGATCTACAATACCGAAATAAAAAAGTAAAGTATCCATAAAAAAATAAATCATTTTATCACTGTATGAATTTTTTCCCCAATTAATTCAAAACAGTTTTAAAAAATTTAATAAAAACCAGTTGATTCAAATTAATGCAGATACTGGTAACCGATAGTTTAGTGTTGTTTTTTTTATTTTTTTTATTTTTTACGCTGCAGGCTTCCCAAAGGTCTGCAGTTGTAAAAACTAAATGACTTATCACAATACACTACTACGGTTGGATAGTAAATAAACAAAATTCTATGTCAGGTTACCTACGGCCTGGCAAAAGAATAATTTCTATTTTGATGAAAAAAATAATAAGCCTTTTTTGCCTCATAACATTCCTGTCTGTACAAGCACAGGAATACAATTCATCTAATATTCATTCGCATAATGATTATGCCGGGTCATTGCCTTTTTACGGGGCTTATTCTAATGAGGCCGGTGTTATAGAAGCAGATGTATTTTTAGTAAACAATGAACTTTTTGTTGCTCATACTTCAAAAGAAATTGTGCAGCATAACACTTTGAAAAGTTTATATCTAGAACCGCTTTCCTTAAAATTGAAAAATTTAGAAGGAAAAGCATATCCTGATAATAAACCTTTAATTTTGATGATAGACGTTAAATCTGATGCCGATGCTACCCTAAAAGCTTTGGTACAGCAGTTAAATACATTTCCGTCTATCACCTCAAATAAAAACATAAAAATTGTTATTTCAGGAAACAGACCTTTGCCATCGCAATGGAAGACCTATCCTGAATTTATTCATTTTGACGGAAGACTGAATGAAAATTATACTTCCGAAGAATTGTCCCGGATTGAAATAATCAGCGCTGACCTAAAAAACATTACGATATGGAATGGCAAAGGTGTTTTAGTACAGGCAGATTTGCAAAAGATGCAGTCGGCAATAAAAAAAGTACATGATCTGAATAAAAAAATCAGATTTTGGGGGACACAGGACAATGTCAATACGTGGATGACCCTGATGAATTTAAAAGTTGATTTTATTGGTACAGACAATGTGCCGGCTCTTGCAGAATTCATTCGTAAAATTAAAACAAACTTTTATCAGAACACAGAATTTCACTCTGCATATATCCCTAAAAATATGAAAGCTTTTCTGAAGAAAAAACCGAAAAATGTTATTCTTCTTATTGGTGACGGAATGGGGCTTGCTCAGATCTACGCGGGGTATACAGCAAATAAAGGAGAATTAAGTCTCTTCAATATTCCAACACAGGGAATTTCTGTTACTAAATCATCTGATAGCTACATCACAGATTCTGCAGCTGGTGCTACTGCTATGGCGACCGGAACTAAAACCAATAACCGGTTTATTAGTGTTGATAAAAACGGTAAACCATTAGAATTGATTACACAGCAGTTAGCAAAGAAAAATTTTAAAACAGCCATTATTTCTGCAGGAAATATTACAGATGCTACTCCGGCCGCTTTTTACGCACATCAGCCCGAAAGAAGTTACAATGAGCCAATAGCGTATGATTTTTTAAGCAATCCGTCTGATATCCTGATCGGCGGCGGACTCAAAGAATTTAAAGCCAGAAAAGACGGTAAAGATTTGTCAAAATTACTAATTGAAAAAGGATATTCTTTTTTGGATAATTTTAAGAGCCTCGATACTATAAAAAACAATAAAATGATAGTTTTAGATGATTCAGCAGTGGTTTCTGTTAAAGATGGAAGAGGAGATTTTTTAGTAAAATCCTTAGAGAAAGCCACGAATACTTTTTTAAAAACAAAAAATCCGTTTTTTATCATGGCAGAAGGTGCTCAGATCGATTACGGAGGACACCAGAACAATGTAGAATATGTGGTGCGCGAAATGCTTGATTTTGATCAGTTAGTTGGAAAAGCAATGGAATTTGTAGATAAAAACCCTGAAACATTACTGATTGTTACGGCAGATCATGAAACTGGAGGACTATCTCTAATTGATGGAAGTATTGAAAAAGGATATGTACACGGAAATTTCAGTACCAACGACCACACAGCAATACCTGTTCCGGTTTTTGCGTATGGTCCCGGAGCTGAAAAGTTTATGGGAGTGTATCAGAATACTGCTATTTATGATAAGATTATGGAATTGGTGAGAGAGGAGTGATATCTAAGTTAAAGATATTACAGATTCTGTACCGACAGGATTTAGTAAAAACGCTTGAAATATTAATTTCAGGCGTTTTTTTATTTTAATACTTCTCTAATACACAAATGAAAAGCACGATTTTTAGTAACAGAAGGCCATGTTTTAATCTACTTCGGCCAATGAAAATACTCTTTCGTTAAGTTAATTTAGTTTTAATATAATTTAACAAATGTTTAATTAATACAAATTTAAATAGTCAAATATTTTTCAGAAAAAAATGTGGTTTATATAAAAATAAAAACAAAATAAAGCATTATAAAAGATAATTTTTTAAATATAATTTAAAAAATTAAGTATTTAACTAATAAAAAAAAAGACATGTGAAAAAATATGTTGAAATTTAATTTAAAAAAAGTTCCACAATTCTGATATAATTGTTTATTATTGTTAAAAAAAACTTAAGATAAACTGAGTTTTTTATTACAATTCATTTTTTCCAGTGACAAATTAAATTAAAGCCTATGATTCAACCTTAAAAATTTCAAGTTAAAAAAATCTAACCATCAGATTATCGATTTATTTTTCAATAGAACTGTTACTATTTTTTATATCTGTTAATCTTAATAAAACCAAGTAATCAACCTACAATTACATATGGCAAAAAGACTACCTAAACTACCTCGTTTACTGCAAAGTAAAATATACAAAACCGGACAAACCAGAAGCGCAAATGATGATGTAATTTTTCAAAACAGAGCCAATAGAAACGGAACCGTTTTGATTCCATTTGAATCCATTCATTTATTTGATATTTCTGTCTTTACTTCTGACAGATTTGAAAGCGGCTTTATAGTTGTAATAACTCCTGAAGATTATTACACAAAACCAGATACACACGCTATCATGAAAGACAGGAAATTAAAACTTGGCGTAAATGCCATCCTGTTTTATGAAACAAGAGCGCAATGGAATGCGTTTAATCCTTACAAAAATAAGCTCACTGTAGCCGAGAAAAGAACATATCCTATTGAAGGTCATTTTGTTGCGAGAATAGTATCGTCTCCCTCAAAAGACGAAGAGAAGATAATTCTTGGTTTTAATACGAGTAAATGCAAAGGAGCCGGAATCAGAGTTGCAGAATATGCCTCTCTTTTGACTTTAAAATCTTGTTATTTACAACTAGAATTTTTATTCTGGCATTGTTATAATTCCAAAGAAATAGCACTTGATGCCGGAATGACAGAAAGAGAGATCGAAAACCGCATAACCATTATTAGCAACTCCTGTGATAATCAAAAATTATCTAATACTGACCGACTTTACAAGACCCGAATTATTGATAATTCTAAAAACACAATTTGCCCCCTTTGCTTAAAAAAATTAAGTGCAGAATCCTTCCTGCTCAACTTCTTTGAATCTGACGACAAGTCAGAGGCTGATAAAGATATTAGTCCAATTAACCTTTTTTATATTAACCAGCTGAAAATCGGAGAATTCAACCATTCTCCTTATAATTTGGCCTGGGGACACCAAAGCTGCAACATGATTTGCAAAGAAACAGGAGTAATTGAAACGATTAAATGGATGAAAGAAGTCGTGGTAAATACCATTATTTTCAACAAGGATTCCTCTAATTAAAAATTATAAACAACCCGAATAGCGATTTAAAAAGCTGTCTTTTTGATTTATTTAAAAGAGTTAAAAAATTAAAAAAAACATCAAATGAAAATAATTAGCGTATTAAGAAAAAGTTACCTGGAAAATTACAGTGGTTTTCCAAAAGAAATCTGGATTTTAGCATTAATAACTTTTATAAACAGAACAGGAACCATGGTCATTCCGTTTCTTTCAAAATACATGAGAGAGAATCTGCATTTTGAATACAATCAGATTGGCTGGGTCATGGTTTGTTTTGGTGTCGGCTCATTTATTGGTACCTGGCTAAGCGGAGTACTATCTGATAAATTTGGTTTTTATAAAGTAATGATTGGCAGCCTTTTCGGAAGCGGAATAGTTTTCTTTATGTTACAATATACAACATCATTTGAAGGGTTTTGTGTTTCAATCCTGCTTTTAACAACTATCGCTGACATGTTCAGGCCGGCAATGCTGGTATCCTTAAATACATATACCCGAAAAGAAAATAAAACCAGAGCACTGGCTTTGGTGAGAGCAGCAACAAGCCTCGGTTTTCTGTTTGGTCCTCCTTTAGGTGGTCTTATAATTATATTAATAGGTTATAAATATCTTTTTTATGTAGATTCAGCTACATGTATTCTTGCAGTTATAGTTTTTGTTCTTCTGGTTAAAGAAAGAAAACTGCCTTTTAAACTCAAAACCAGTAATTTTGGAGTAGATAAATATGCCATTTTAAAAGACAGGACTTTTATAACACACATGTTTATTTCGCTCATAACAGGAATTATGTATTTTCAGGTATTTACTACCTTAACACTTTATCACAAGGAACAATTTAATTTATCAGAAGTAAACAGCGGTTTGCTTTTAAGTTTTAGTGGTATATTAACATTGCTGTTTGAATTGCCTATTGTTAATTATGTAGAAAAAAATAAAATGAATAAGCTCAATGTTATCATGCTTGGTTTATCATTTATGGTACTTAGTTATATCCTGCTATTATTGAATGATAAATGGTATGGAATATTATATCTAATGATGTTTTTTATGACGCTTGGGGTAATGTTGACTTTTCCTTTTGCAAATTCATTTGCCATGACCAGATCACATACTAAGCAAGAGGGCAGGTATATGTCTGTTTTTACAATGAGTTTCAGTCTTGCACATGTATTAAGTGCTAAGACAGGTATGGAAATAGTTGCGTATGCAAGTTATAGAGCAGACTTTATTTTTATGAGTTTAATAGGTTTATTGGCTATTTCGCTTTGTTATTGGCTGGTAAAAATAGTTGAAAAAGAAAAAATAGAGACTAAAATCAAAATAGTACAATCCATCTTTGTTGACAAAAGCAAGAAAGGATAACCTTCTCTGACACAAAAGACCTTGATATGTTTCATATCTGAATAAAATAAGCGGCTCATAATTAGTTAAAAACCGATATAAAATGAAAAAATATATTGCACTAAACGTCATAATTATTTTTATTTTTTTTAATTCTCCGGGGTTAATTTCACAAGAACTTTACGGCGGAATTGAAATTGGAAGTAAGGGAGTGAAAATGTCGGTGATAAACGTTCAAAACATTAAAAAAGGAAAATATGAAGTAGTTGATTTTTGGACAGAAAATGTGGCTATCGCAAAGGGGATAGCTATAGATGGAAAATTAGCCGCAAATGATATTGACAATGCCTTTAATGTAGTCGTAAAAAATTACACCAAACTGCTTAAAGAATACAAAATTGAAGAAAAAAATGCTTTTATAGTCGTTTCTTCAGGGGTTGGAATGGCAAAAAATATTGACACTTTACTTCAAAAATTACATGTGTTTACTAATGTTAATGTAGCAATAGTTTCTTCTGAAACCGAAGCGAAGTTATTATTAAAAGGGTGTATACCGCCAAAAGAGTATTCAGATTCTTTGATTCTTGATATTGGTGGCGGAAACACAAAGGGAGGATATGTAGAGGAATTCAATAATGATAATGATATTTTGATGTTTTACCCCATAACCTTAGATTTAGGAACTATAACTTTTACAGAGGAAATAAACAAAAAAGCAAAAACAGACTCTTTTTCAGAATTTAATGAATTATTATCTAAAGCATTACCTGAATTAAATGAAAAAATGAATCGTTTGTATCAGCAAAGCCCACAACTATTAAAAAAAGAAAATGTATATATGTCCGGGGGAGCAGTATGGGCATTCTACACATTGTATAAAGGGAATGGTGCAATCGCTAATTTTAATCCATTTGAAATTAAGGATGTTGAAGCTTACAACACCATGATAAAAAGTGATTACGCAAAATTCGAAGCATTAGCATCACAAAACAAGGACGTTGAGAAAGTATTAAAGACCTATTCTCAAAAACATCTGGTCGCAGCAAATACATTATTACTGAGTTTGTTAGAGAAAATGCCGGATATTAAATCTAAAAAGATCTATTTCTCCAAACAAGGACAAATGGCCTGGCTGCTTTCTTATATTGCTGATTCAGCCAAAAGAGCTAAAAACATTCAATAATAGATTTAAATTAAGGGTCGTAATAGTTGAAATTAAATATTTTAAGCACTATTTAATAATTTAGAACGTAAAAAAAACAGTAATCCGATTGATTACTGTTTTTTTTGATACTTGTAAAGAGTTTTCTAAACTCCTTTACACCATTTAAGACATCATAAAAATCTGTATTTTAGCTTTTAACTCTAAAATCGGGTTTTTTTCTCATAGATGCGCTGGAAAATAACTCCTCATTTTTAAGTTTTATAAACTCTATACCCAATTCTTTATTTTGATACCAATTGCTGATGATAGAATTAAAACTTATATTTTTAGTTATTCCAATAATTCTGGTATCATTTATAAGTAAATCTTTTAAAATTATTTTATCTAAATATTGAGTAGAAATTTGAATTCCATCTGCAAATACAACAAGGTGACTAAACCCTGATATTACTGAATTGGTTAAGGTTAAAAAAGCGTTTTCCTGAATTAATATTGCTTCGTGTTTAAGCCCTTCGATTTCGGCTCCAATATCTTCAGTGTGCATCATCGTGATATTTGTAGCGTTTATCCGGGTCATTTCTTTATTACTGTCTAAACCTTCTCCTTTTCGTGTATCAACAGTTTCCACTTCAAAACATCGGGATCCGTAACTATCAGACAGGAATGGGCTTCTAATCGCAATAGTATTAGAGATATTACACTGAACACCCTGAGTAAAGTCAAAATCGTCATCGGCTGATCTAAAAGACACCAAATGACTGGTATTTATATATCCTCCATAAAATTGAAAAGAATCCTCATCTGATGATGTAACCTGTATATATTCTACTATTGTTTTTTTTCCAACACCGGCTAAAGATAATCCATTTACAGGTTTATTCCCTCTGGTTCTTTTGCCTGAAAATTCAATACGAACATATTTTAAAATACCGGAATCACTATCACTTTTATCTCCTCCATAAAGTGCTTTTTCTGGTTCGAGATCAAAATCCAAAATACCGATTCCTCCGGTTTTGTTTATTGGAGCATCTCCTAAAATAATAATACCTCCCCAGTCACCAGGATTTCTGTCTCCTGAACCTTTGTTTGAAGTAAATACAATCGGGTCAGTTTCGGTACCTTCTGCAATGATTTTAGCACCTTTAGTAACTACCAGCGTGGTCAAAGCATGAGTATCGCATCTTATCAGTGTACCTGCCTCAATCGTCAAAGTTACATTTGGATCAACATACACTGTACCGACCAACACATAAACATTTTCTTTTTTTAATGTTGTGTCCGAAGTAATTGTACCAGTTATTATGAGAGAAGCATCGTGATAACTGGCAGTTTTGGGATTAAAATTTGTCCATCTGTTTAACCAATTGGTATCTCCACTAATACCTTTAGTATCCTGTGCTTTAATTAGTAATGTGAAAGTAAAAAATACGAGTAACAGTAATTCCTTTTTCATAATTTCTTTTTTTAAAATTTATTTAAAAAAAAGGCTAACCATTAAAAGTCAGCCCTTTCACAATTTCAAATCAATCATAGCTTTGAAGCAATTTCTTTTTTATACTTGTTAAGAATGGCTTTAGTCATCCCTAAGTTCGCTTTGGTTGAATCAACTGCAAGATAGATCATGTAAAGATTATTATCAGAAATATCTATAATATGAATCTGAGATGTTAATGTAATCATGATATCCGAAACAACCTGGTTTTTTAGTCCTAAAGCACTAACCGCATTCATTTTTGCTTTGACAACTTCAAGGTTAAATGCTGAGGCTAATTCTGGATCAAAGTCGGGAACGACAGAGAGTGAAAAATAAGACATTCCACTTTGAATTTCTGCAATTGAAACTGCGATGAACCCAGGTACATTTTTTTCAAGATCTTCTCCGAATTGTTTTAAAAAGTCTGACATAAGCTTTAGTATTAAATTGGTTTATTATTATTTTTTTTTCAACTACAATGTTGACTTTTACAAAGGTATTTTTAAAAGTATTTTGTGATATTTTATTTATAAACTGATTTTTTTGTTTCCATTATTTTTTTTGCCTGATTTATGTTTTTTGTCATGAATTAAAATATAAAAGTTTGATATTCAGTATTTTAGTTAATTTAATTTTACAACCATTATGTGGATGATTTTTCAAAACATTTAAATTCCTATAAAAAAAAACTAATTCACTGATAAAGAATATTTTGTGTATTATTTTACTTTACCACATAATGGCATTATAATCTATAAATATTTTTCTAAATATTAATTAAAGAATTGACAATCTGTTAATTGCGTTTTAAAATTCTTATTTCTGCCCAAGACATGGTTTTATTTTTGTTAAAAAGATGAGACCTATTCGCATAAACAAATCATTTATTCTTCAGTTTAATATTACAGACGCCCAAAAATTTTCATTTTCGATTACTACAAAAATCAAAAGTCACTTGATAAGTGGATCTGTACACTATAAAATATGATTGAATTGAATTGAATAAAGCAGGCGCAAAAATTATCAAAAGGGATTGACTGTTAGTACCAAACGAACCGGTAGTAAATTTTAATTTTTTGAGGAATTTTTTAAGGAATTTACAGAAAGTAAAGGGTTAGGAGATTAAATGATTTAATTAGGAAATCGATAATGGGGTGATAATCTAGTGATTTTCTCTGTTTAATTGATAGTAAGAGTGTCTACAAACACTTTTTTGTGGCAAAAAAGATATTTCTCACTAAATTGCATATCTAAAAAATATCATGGAGCTTAACCAGTTTTTAGTGTCATTATTTAGCGCATCTCTAGCACCTTGTCCAGTTATGATTTCCCCATGCTTAAACGCTCGAAAAGATCCTTCTTTTAAGTTTTGTACTATTTTAATTTTTCGAATATCAACTCCAATGTTTGAGGATTTACAGTACCCATTTCCACAAGTTTAAGCGATTTGATCATTTTTAGCGTTGTGGTCTTGTATTTCTGGAAATGCTCCGATTTTATATGAGATTCATAGTCGGTTTTGCTTGCATATATTTCCAAAAGTCTCAATACTGATGGATTGTCTTTCTGATACATCGGAAATATTGAAATGACACCTGGCTCTATTTCTATTGATTTTGAGGACTGGTCTTTGAGAATGGCATTGTACTGCTCCAAATATTCCGGCAGTATTTCTATTTCGGCAATCCTTATCATCATATCGGGCTTCATGACCGGAATTTCAGATTGGCCGATTGCTTTTCTCAATACATTTGCCTGTGTTCTTCCGGCAGTTTTTTCAATAACCCCTGTAAGTTCAGAAAGCTGTGCATCGGTTATCCCTGTGTTTTTACCCATGAAAATATGCGCCTTAAGCTGCGGTTCAACGCCGGGCATTGCTGCAAGTGCAGAAATGGTGACAAACTCCCGCTGGCGGTAATTTAGTACATCACTGTGAAAAATATCCGCAAAAAGGTGTTCCTTTAAAAATACATCTGCACGTGGTGCAAATTCTCCAAAACCAGGTGCTGGTTTTGGCTGCGGGGTATTGGTAAGTTCTTCCAATACCTTTCGGCCCTGTTCATACTTATCCGAAACATTGTTCTCTATTACAATTGCTTTTCCTTCTTTGTCTTTAATACCTTTGGCTAATCTTTCTTCCAATACAATTTTAAATGTCGCCAAAGCATTGAGACTGCGCGGAAATCCGCAGTAGGCATACAACTGTACGAGTGCTTCTTTTATTTCATTAACCGCGAGCCCAGCATCGAGTCCCCTGACCAAGGCTGGTTTAAGACCTTCCTGATTTCCTGTTGCTGTAAGGGCTGCTATTGTGGCTAATGTCTGCTGATGTGTGTTCAGGGCTGTCTTACTATCGGTATTTTGCTGTGCTTGCATAATGTTTACATTTAGTGTGAATAAAAAAAGTAAAATCATATGTATAATACTGAATCTGCTCATTTTATTAATTTTAAAGTTATTTGTCTTTAGTGTAATTATTCCCCGTTTAAAGTATTTATACTTCATTTAAAAGCGGGGAGAGATGTCTGTGGGGTTCTGAGATACAAAGTTCCGCAATAAACATTTCTACTTTTTACACAAAATACAGATGTATTTACCACTTTTACTGATTTTAAGCCTCGCATGTAAATGCAAGAGAAAGTCTTTCTAAATTTGTATAAAAAGCCAAAAAAATGCCACATGGAAGAGGTAAAAAAGATTGAAACTGTAAAGCAGTATAATGAAGAGATGGGTGTTGAAACAAAACATCCATTAGTTAGTGTGGTCGATTTTGATCAAATACCTACTTATGTGCAGTTCCGAAGATACATGGGACTTTATTGTATTTTCTTAAAAAACATAAAATGCGGCGATATCAGGTATGGATGCCAGCCTTACGATTATGAAGAAGGCACGCTCATATTCATTGCTCCGGGTCAGATCTATGGAATTGACAACAGTGGAAAAATTATCAAACCTTCAGGAAAGGCACTCGTTTTTCATCCGGATATGATTGCCGGCACACAGCTGGGAAAAACAATTACAGAATATACTTTTTTCTCATACGATGTCAATGAAGCGCTTCATCTTTCAAAAAAAGAACGAGAGACAATAATTGACTCTTTCAATAAGATCGCCAACGAAATTGAACTTAATATAGACAAGCACAGCAAGACCCTGATAGTTTCAAACATTGAGCTGTTTTTAAATTACTGCATGCGGTTTTATGACAGACAATTTATAACCCGAAACCATGTAAATAATGATATATTGATAAGATTCGAGAATCTGCTGCGTCACTATTTCAAGTCAGGCAAATCACAGACACTGGGTCTTCCCACTGTTAGCTACTGTGCGGAACAGCTTAATCTTTCGGCGAACTATTTTGGGGATTTAATAAAAAAAGAAACAGGTAATACCGCTTTAGATTACATACAGGCAAAATTAATTGAAGAGGCAAAAAAACGAATGTTTGAACCTAAAAAATCAATAAATGAAATTGCAGATGAGCTGGGTTTTAAGTACCAGCAGCATTTTACTCGTCTTTTTAAACAAAAGGTGGGAGTGACCCCAAATGAATTTAGAAACCTAAGCTAAAAAAATTTTATTAAATTATTTTGTTTAATATTTTTTAATAAAAGTTAAACAATAACTATCTTTAAACTATATTTTCAGCTTCATTGTTGAAGCTGGCTGGAAATTCAATCAATTGACAGTTTTAATTATAGACAGAAAAATGGAAAAGATTGCAGTTATTGGAGGCAGCAGAGGGATTGGCAATGCAATAGTATTGCAGCAATTAGAAAATAAGCAGGTATATAATATCAGCAGAAATACTCCTGATATTTCGCATCCTAATTTAATTCATTATAAAGCTGATGTTTTAGTTGATGCACTTCCTGAAATTGAAAGTATCGACGCTCTAATTTATTGTCCGGGATCTATAAATTTGAAACCTATTTTGAGTTTAAGTACCGATGATTTTAGAAATGATTTTGAAATCAATGTTATTGGCGCAGAAAAAACGATACAGCATTATCTGCCGGCTTTAAAAAAGGGGACAGATCCGTCAATTGTTCTTTTCAGCACCGTTGCGGTAAAACTGGGAATGCCTTATCACGCCAGTATTGCTGCTGCAAAAGGAGCAGTTGAAGGACTGGTTAAATCATTAGGCGCTGAGCTGGCTCCCACAATTCGTATTAATGCTATTGCACCAACTATTACCGAAACGACATTATCAGCTTCAATACTCAGAAATGATCGGATGAAAGAAAATATGATCGAACGTCATCCACTCAAAAATTATTTAAAACCTCCAGAAGTGGCACAAATGGCAGATTATCTGATATCCAAAGCCGCAGGATCAATCTCCGGTCAGATTTTTCAAATGGATTATGGTCTGGTTAGTTTTAAAATATAAGAAACCGAAGCATGAAAATTTTATTAACAGGCGCAACAGGATATATTGGCAAAAGGCTGCTGCCTTTACTGCTGGATCAGGGACATGAGGTAATCTGTTGTGTGCGGGATAAGAACCGATTTTATTTTCCTGAAAAAGCTTCCGAAAATATAAAGCTTATTGAAGTCGATTTTTTAAATAAGGAAAGTCTAGAAAAGATTCCAAATGATATAGATGCTGCTTACTATCTGATTCATTCTATGTCAGGTGCTGATAATTATGATCAGCTCGAAAGTATTTCTGCTACTAATTTCAAAGAAAAAATAAGCAAGACAAACGCCAGACAAATTATTTATTTAAGCGGCATTGTGAATGATAAATCGTTATCTAAACATTTATCCTCCAGAAAAGCAGTAGAAGAAATTCTAAAAACCGGAAAAACCCCGACCACCACGCTCAGGGCAGGAATAATTGTTGGATCGGGAAGCGCATCTTTTGAAATTATACGGGATCTCGTTCACAAACTCCCTGTAATGATTACACCAAAATGGCTCAATACCAGATGCCAGCCCATTGCAATTGCAGATGTTTTAGAATTTTTAATAAAAGCATTGCTGAATCCTAAAACCTACAAGGAGAGTTTTGATATCGGAGGATCTGATATCCTGACGTACAAGGAAATGTTATTTCAATTTGCAGAGGCAAAGAAGCTTAAAAGATACATTTTTACGCTTCCTGTAATGACACCAAAATTATCATCGTACTGGCTGTATTTTATTACTTCGACCTCTTTTAAACTCGCTTCGGCATTGGTAAGCAGCATGAAAGTAGAGGTGGTTTGCAGTGATGATAGAATTAACGATTTATTGAATGTAAAGCCGATGAGTTACCATGAGGCATTACAGAAGGCACTTCTGAAAATTGATGAAGATGCAGTGGCTTCGAGTTGGAAAGATGCCCAGATCAGCGGTCAGTTTAAAGGAAGTGTTGCTTATTATCTTAAGGTTCCAAAAAAGGACTGTTTTATTGACAGAAGAAAAAGAGAAATCATAAATAGAGATCTTACTATTGCCAAAATTTGGTCTATTGGCGGAGAAACGGGTTGGTATTACGGAGATTGGCTCTGGAGTCTGCGAGGTTTTATTGATAAACTTTTTGGAGGTGTAGGCGCCAGACGGGGAAGGACAAGCAGACATGAAATTCATACCGGCGATGTACTCGATTTTTGGCGTGTGGTTTATGCTAATAAAAAAGAAGGAAAATTAATTTTGTATGCCGAGATGAAACTGCCCGGAGAGGCATGGCTGGAATTTAAAATCTTTAATAATACACTATACCAGGCGGCCACCTTTAGACCAAAGGGAATATTAGGTAAGCTCTACTGGTATGCTGTTTTGCCTTTTCATGGTTTTATTTTTAACGGAATGATAAATGAATTAGTTTTGGAATAGCAGATAAATTAATCTTTAATGATATACCTTAGCTCTGTAGTAATAAAATGGAAGAGTTTCATTAAGATGAATGTAATAGGATGCTGCAAAAGAACTATGATTAGAATTAATTAGCTGTTGAATTGATTATTAATAAATTAAAATAAAAAAAGAATTCTATTAAAAAAGGAAATTTACTCTTGGCAGTACTTCATTTTTAAAACAAACTGCAGTTTTCCCTTGCTTTCCATAGAATTGATGGTTAAATTTACTTACATCATTGCAGCTTATAAAATTGCTGTAATACTATATTTACATAATGGATAAAAAAATAATTTTACTGGTAGATGATGATTTTGACGATGCAGAATTTTTTAAGTGGGCAATGAAGGGTACAGAAGAAACTTTTGCAATTAAATTTGTGGACAGCGGTGATGCCGCACTTCGTTTGCTTTCCGAATTAGATTCACTGCCTGATTTGATATTACTGGATGCCGGAATGCCGAAAATGAACGGCTGGGAACTATTAAGGATTATTAAGCAGGATTTGAAGTTTGGTAATGTACCGGTTATAATGATGGCAACTTCCAATGCTTTGAAAGGTATAGGTGAGGCACATTCATTAGGTGCGGAAGCCTATATTATTAAGCCTTCTGATTTTAGTGAACTCCAGGCGATAATGAAGCAGCTCTGCATTGGAGTGCAGACTGATTTGAAAAGCACACTGGAGAGTATGCGCTCCAATTTACCAGAAAATATTTATCCATTTAGTTAGATGCCGTAAAAATCATTTTGATTTGCAGAGGTTAATAATATTGCAATTATCTACTAACACTAAAGGTAAGTTTTCTGCTGTAAAAGCATACATTGATACTTTCTAAATTCAATTATTTTAATGAACATTAAAGATATAGTTAACCGCGATTTGGTTACCTTGACCAATTGTGACCAAGAGCCGATACATATTCCTGGACAGATCCAGCCGCATGGTTTTTTAATTGGACTTACAAATGATTGGATAATAGACTATTGTACCAGTAATATTTCGTCTTTTATTGATGTAAGCCATACACAGGTATTAGGAAATAAATTTGAAACTGTTTTTGGCAGCACCGCCAACGAAGGGATTTTTAATTATATAAATTCAGATACCGTACAGGATGTATTTCCGCTGGAAATAGAATTGCTGGGCAAAAAATTTCAGGTGAATATTCATAAGAGTGATACTGTTTATATTTTAGAAGCCGAGCCTCAGTTCGATAAACAGATTCTGGGAGATGTTTATACGCAGACTATTCAGTTTGTAACACAGATGAACAACACAAAATCACTCAAAGATCTTTGTGGCTTGGTAGCAGAGGGCACAAGGGAAATTACAGGTTATGACCGTGTAATGATTTATCGCTTTGATGAACAGTATAACGGTGAAGTATATGCTGAAAGCTGCAGAAATGACCTTGAACCATTTTTAGGACTGCATTATCCGCATACTGATATTCCAGTGCAGGCAAGGGAATTGTACATCAGGAATCAGCTTAGATTAATTGTCGATATTAATTACCAGCCCGTTCCCATTTTTACCATTGATAATAAAGAGGATAAAAACCTTGATTTAAGTCTTTCGATTTTAAGAAGTACTTCACCTATTCATGTGCAGTATCTTAAAAATATGGGAGTCGGCGCAACGCTGACCATATCCCTTATTCATCATGATCGTTTATGGGGACTGATTGCCTGCCATCATTATTCTGAAAAAAATATTTCGCCGGCAGTGAGGCTCGCTGCAAAACTTCAGGGCCAGTTTATCACCTCACAGATTGATATCAGGGAAGCAAATGACGAAAATATCAATGCCAGAAAATCCATTGAAGCATTGGAGCATTTGACAGCTCATGATCTTCCGCTGGCTGAAAATTCTTTGAATGCCATTATCAAAATGCCAGAGTTATTGACTCTTTGCAATTCGGGAGGAGTTTCGATATCATTTAGAGATAAAATTTATAAAAACGGTTTAACCCCTGAAGATGATCAGATAAAAGCTTTTGTGGAGCAGGCCGAGAACAAAAGATCGGCTGAGTTTTATGTGACTAGAAAAATCAGCGATGATTTTCCTGACTTAGAAAGATCTTCTAATTTTGCCGGAGTAATTTATCATCCTCTTGGCAATTCAAACCATATCATTTGGTACCGCCCGGAAACCGTCTCAGAAATTAACTGGGCAGGTGATCCGGAAAAAAGTATAGTGAAGGATGAAAAAGGGCTGCATCCACGAAACTCGTTTAATACGTGGAAACAGGTTGTTAAAGGTCAAAGCAGTATCTGGAGGCAGTACGAGGTAAACTCAGCTGCCAAATATGCACATTCCCTTCATAATAATTTAATGATGATTCTTCTTAGTGAGGAAGAAGAAAAATACAGGCTTCAAAGTGAAGTTTTGAGGGAGACCAATTCTGAACTGGAAAATATAAACTGGATCAGTACGCATGATCTGCAGGAGCCTCTTAGAAAAATTCAGATGATTACTTCCAAGCTACTTGCGGAAAAAGAAGGTAATCATCAAGACCCTGATTTTGATTCTCTGCAGCGTGTCTCAAAATCTGCTTCAAGAATGCGTGAACTGCTGCAGGATATCTTGAAATACACCAGAATTAAAAATACCAGAGAGGCAGCTGAAAAAATAGATCTTAATTTAGTTTTTGAATCTGTAATAGATGAAATAAGCGAGGCAGTTTCAGAAAATAATGCGGTTATTGAGTGTGAGAAACTTCCAGAAGTGCAGGCAATAGGCTTTTTAATGAAGCAGCTATTCTTAAATATTATCCAAAATTCCTTAAAATATGCTTCGCCGGATCGGCCGCCTGTAATAAAGATAACTGCTTCACAGGAACCGGTAATCATAAAACAGCTGTTTCATGTATATTGTAACTGGGTCAAATTTTCGGACAATGGAATCGGTTTTGACCAAATTCATGCAGATTCTTTATTTAAAGTTTTTACAAGGCTTCATACGCAGCAGGAATACAGCGGATCAGGAATCGGGCTGGCACTTTGTAAAAAAATTATGCAGACATTAGGAGGAACAATTACTGCTGGAGGAAAAGTAGGAGAAGGGGCGAGTATAACCATTTATTTTCCCTGTGATCCTGAGGATACACTAATTTAAAACTGTTGTTAACTGTATATAAAATTGTATTATTTAGTATATATTTTTCTTTTTTTTGATGTTTTAAAAATCAAATATAAAGTAAATTGTGCAGAGCTTCTATTGAAAGTCCAGATGGGTCAATTCTAAATTTATTAGCTATCTTTGCTTTTAGTAATCCATTTCCCAAATATTTCTGTTTTTTAGAAACTTATATTTCAGATCTAAACATTTCCAGATTTTTGAATTCTTGTTTTATCTTTTAACTGCTAATTAGTAAATTATGGCTACTCCAAAAAATACTTCCCGCAATATATTCATAGTGGATGATGATGAAGATGACAGAGACTTTTTGGCAGATGCCCTTTTGGAGGTTGATCCTGATGCTGTTATAAAGCAATTAGAGGATGGCATGTATCTTATGGAGAGTCTTCTTGAAAGTAAACTGGTGATTCCTGATCTTATTTTTCTTGACATCAATATGCCCGGAAAAAGTGGTCTGGAGTGTCTTAGGGAAATCAAAATGCAGAACGAAAATTTAAAAAAGGTAAAGGTTATTATGCTGTCTACCAGCAGTGACCCTTCAGATATTGAATCAGCTCACGAACTGGGGGCTTCATTTTATGCTGTCAAACCCAATTCATTACAGGTCATGAGATCGTTTCTGAGCGAAGTAATGAGGATGGATTGGAATCTTCTGGATAACCCGCAAAAGTTTCGTCTTATATGATGACAAGATGATTGTCTATCCGAATTCTAAAAACCATTACTGTAAAATAGCAGCCGGGAGGGTAATTTCAAAAACAGCACCTGCACTTTCAGATTCAATATTCATCATTTTTCCGCCGTGTCTTTCTACAATTTTTTTACATAGTGCAAGCCCTAATCCTGTTCCTTCATAGGCATCTTTAGAATGCAGTCTCTCAAAAACATTAAAGATTTTTTGAGAATTTTCAGCTGCAATGCCGATACCATTGTCTGCTACTCTGATTTTTAAATTTTCGGCATCAATGCTGTAGTCAATTTTAATATAAGAATCGTAGTTGTCACGGGAGAACTTCAGCGAGTTGGCAATCAGATTGTAAAACAGCTGATGAAATAAAATTTTCGATCCGCGAATAAGAGGGAATTTTAAATATTCAATTATTGCATGTTTTTCCAGAATTTTTATTTCAAGATCCTCTTTTATGCTTTCTATAATATAATTTAGATCGACGGCCTCTTCCAAATCCTGACTGCCGGCAGATGAATAGTTTAATATGGAATCAATCATCTCTGTCAGACGTGCCGCGCTTTTATTTATTTTGTCGGCATATTGACTTATTTTTGGCGTTGGTCCATTGTTTATATCATCCTTTAGAATATTTGAGAATAATAGAACTTTGCGAACAGGTTCTTTTAAATCATGGCTGATGACATGTCCAAACTGTTTCAGGTCATCATTCGAACGTTTAAGTTCAAGAGTCCGTTGTTCCACCAGCTGCATAAGTTCTTGGGCATTCTTTTTCTGCTCGGTAATATCCTGAGCGATTCCCACTATAATATTTTCTTTGTTATCGCTTTCAGAAAGCGTACCCGAAAATCTCATCCAGTGCAGCTTTTCATTGATAATTACCCTTATTTCACAATTAAAGTCTCCTGTATCCGAGACTCCCTTTATGGAATTGTGCCAAAGAGCTGTATCTTCAGCATGAATCAAAGAGACCATAGCTTCGAGAGTCAGATCTCTTTCTTCTAATTCAAAAAAACTTATAAAACGTTTAGATCCTGCTATCAGACTCTTATTAATATCAATTTCGAATGTACCCAGCTGTGAGGATTCAACTGCAAGTCTTAATTTTTTTTCAATCTCTATGGTTTGCTGTCTGGCTACATTAAGCTCTGTCACTTCAGCAGCTGTATTCATTACGCCGTAGACTTCTCCGTGAGTACCAAAGATAGGCGTAAAGTTGTAATTGAAATAATGTGGTTTTAGAACACCATCCACAACTATGTCAACTCTTGCATTTTTAGCTTCATAAGGTTTTCCGGTATGCAGCACCTCGCGGAGCTGATCAAATATCTGCTGATTTTCAAGTTCAGGAAGAATTTCAGTATAGTTGGTTCCTATTACATCAGGTCCTTTTCCATAGGTTTTAATCATACTCTGGTTGGCCAGAACAATTTTCATTTTTTCTCCTGTATACACTCCGATCGGAAAAGGCGCTGTATCGATTACACTGCGTAAAACATTTTCTCTTACTGAGTCTGGAAGTTCCATCATTACTGCAAAAATAATTAAATTTTAATATATAAGTTTTCAAACGAAGGCTGAATATCAGTTTGAGATACTAATGCCATTGCTTTGCTGATCAGTTTGGACAAATCATTGTATTCAGCAGGTTTTGTAATAAAATAATTGGCCTAAGTGAATACATTTTCTGGATGTCGGATCTGCAGGTGAACCTTCAAGCAGGTTCATTAATACTTTGCCATCATTTGAAACAGTTAATTTCACATCTGGAAAATTTGTTTTAAAAACATCGAAAAAAAATCGCAATCATCCAAATCGTCATCTGCCAGCAGGACGTGTTTAAATAATTTTTGACTCATAGAAATATTCTGAATATAGCAATAATCTCAATGATACAATTAATATTCTATTACCAAAGGTAACTTATAATACAAGATTTGCAACTTAAAAATAAAACTTGTAGTTAAAATTCTACAATAATTACATAACGGATTCTAATTCAATTCTATATTTTTTCAAGAATGTTTTGACTGATCGTAGGTAAAAAATCGCAGTCAAAATCAGGTTCGTCTTCATGCTTAAAATATAAGTCAGCTAATACTGTTGTATGTTTTTTTCTAAATCTAAACGATGTTTTTCGAACATTAGACTTTGAAAGGATATTGAATTGTTTAACTGAGTTAAAAAGAGAAGAGGAAGATGTTACTGAGTTCATAATAAATTGCTTATATAATTTTGAGGTTTTATTTCTCATTCAAAATTACATGAATCACAATTCATATTATTTATATAATTCTGCACTTAATTTATATAATTTAAAAGTGTTAAGTCTGAATTTATTTTTATTATGAAGGCTCTGCTTCGGGGTGATGGTCAGATTATTTTATGAACGATTTAAAGAAATTGGCGTATTTTATTTGAATTTGTAAGATAATTATTTTCTATTTTGACTCATAATTATCAAATATTTTCCTGAACAGGTTCACCAATCTTATCCGCTACTAAAATTCCCCATTGATCAATAGCTTCCAAAGCGGGAATAAAAGTTCTCCCAAATTCAGTCAGATTATAAACCACTTTTATAGGAGGTTTATCTCCATATACAACCCTGTTAACAAGTCCATTTTCTTCAAGCTGCTTCAATTGAAGGCTTAAGGTCATTTCTGTTATAGCGGGTATTTCCTTTCGTAATTCATTGTATCTCTTCTCACCACTTTTCAAGTGATGAAGAATAACCGTTTTCCATTTGCCTCCCACTATATCCATAGCCAGACTTATGGTGCAGGCATACATTTTACCATTAACTACTACATTTTTTCCCATAAAAGTAAACCTATCGCTTTTGATAGTTATTGCAAAGGTAGTTCACTATAAGTATTTTTGCAACTATAATTTTTATAGTACTAAATCCTACAGATCAAAATTTCAATCATTTTATTGAAGAATGCTATACTTCGTTTCATTTTTGGTTTCTACAGACTGGACTGAGAGAGCTTTTTGGGCTGGTATATATAGTATGGATTATCAATATTATTTTGTTAAATATACTAATCCTGAAGAGATAACATGTACTCAATGGGAGTATAGGTTTAAATTTAAATCCAAGTTCTGGATGCTGCTCTTTGAATTGTTTTTAAAAAGACGTATTACAGATTACCTTGCTGTTTTTCATAATGAACTTAAAGAGAAATGTTGTGCTAATCCCAATACAGCCTGAGGGAATACAGGCCGATTGTTGATAAATAGTAGTGCACGGATGTTAAAAAGGAATTAGATTTATTATTTTTCTATTTTTATCACTGTATTATGTAATAATTTAAATTAACCGGAAATAGAAAAGTCATTTAAGCTGCAGGTTCGAAAAGAGCTTAACGGCCTCCAGCAGCAGGATGTCATAAAATTAAAAGGCAGTTTGATTGCCGGAGGCTTTACTGAGATTATTCATATTCTGGATCAGGATGAGGAATTTCATATCAATACTTTTGAGACACCTGCAGAGCGGCACAATGAAGTGCACGATTTTATAAAAGCTTTTATAAATCAGGCTGATCTTTCAGATACTGTCAGTATAAAATAAAAGTTTTATAGACAGATCATTAAGGCCGGTTATCAAATATTTAGAAAAATGACAAAGAAAGCAGATTTATACGTACGTGTTAGCACCGATGAACAGGCAGATAAAGGGTATTCCCAAAGAAATCAAGAAGAGATGTTGCGAAAGTATTGCCTTCTAAATAGTATTGAAGTACGTGATGTAGTTTACGAAGACTTTTCAGCAAAAACTTTTAAAAGACCACAATGGAAGGAGATTTTATTGAATTTAAAAAGATATAAAAATAAAACAGATCTGGTTTTATTTACAAAATGGGATAGATTTAGCAGAAATGCTGGGGATGCCTATCAAATGATTAATCTTCTCCGAAAAATGGGTGTTGAACCACAAGCTATTGAGCAACCATTAGATTTAACTATTCCAGAAAATAAAATGATGCTTGCCTTTTACTTAGCTGCGCCTGAAGTTGAAAATGACAGACGAGCTTTAAATACTATGCATGGTATGCGAAGAGCGAGAAAAGAAGGGAGGTACATGGGTACTGCGCCATTTGGCTATGTGCACAAGAGTACAGAGGACGGGAAGAAGTATATAGCTATAAATGAGAAGCAGGCTACTATCATTAGGTGGGCATTTCAAGAGATTGCTAAAAAGGCTTTTAATACTGAGTCTATATACTTTCTCGCAAAGAAAAAAGGGCTCACTGTAACTAAAAGTGGTTTTTGGATTATGATAAAAAATCCCTTGTATTGCGGAAAAATATTTGTGCCAAAGTATAAGGATGAGAATAGCTATTTTGTAACGGGACAACATGAAGCTATTATTTGTGAGGAATTATTTAATGAAGTTCAAGATGTCTTAAATGGTAGATCGAGAGTATACAGGCCTAAAATAGTAACTATAAATGAATTTCCTCTCCGTGGATTTTTTCTCTGTCCAAAGTGCTCGAAGAAACTTACTGCGAGCAAGTGTAAAGAAAGAAATAAGTTCTATTATTATTATCATTGTGAAAATAGCTGTAAATATAGGATTAACTCAGAAACCGCAAATTCTATTTTCATTAATAACCTGAAAGATTACATGCCGTTAGGTCCTGTAGTTAAATTGTATTCAAAAGTTATACTAGAAGTTTATAACGGGCATACATCTGCAGCTAGATTAGAAAAAACTCAAATTGTAAGTCAGTTATCTAGTTATGAAAAGAGATTGTCAACAGCCAGAGAACTTTTGGTAAACTGAACAAATTGATGCTGATGATTATCAAAAAATGAAAATGGAGTACGGAAAAATAATAAATGAACTTGAAGTAAAGCTTAACAATATTACTGATGACAAATATAGTTTAGAAGGATTAGTAAATATGGGAATTGAAAAGCTTGCGCAATTAAATTATGCTTTTGAAAAAGCTAGTCTGGCAGAGGCTCGTGATTTAATTGGTTTAATTTATCCCGAAAATTTTACATTTAAAAATAATCAATTCCAAACCGCTCGGGTCAATGAAATTACTACTGCTATCTATGTGGTAAACAAGGAGTTACAACATAAAAAAAAAGGGACAAAAGATGATTTTAATCTTTTGTCCCGAAGAGTGACGTTTAGTTCACAATTCACAAACCATTTTATGAATGATTTAAAGAAATTGGCTTATTTTCAGATGAATTTGTAAGATAATTATTTTAAATTTTTACTCGAGAGTGGTTTGTATGTATTGTAAGGGTTAAACGTTAAAAAATGTTAAAAAAGAAGGATATTTAAATTTACAGGGATGTAAAAACTTTTATAAAATTCTTGAAAATCAAATTTAGTATTGACTAAATAAAAACAGATTAGTTTTTAGTAAAATTAAACAATCATTTGGAGATTATTCAAATCAAAATTTGTTGAAGATATTAGAGTATTTTAAATTGTTTTAATCTAATTAGAAGTTAATTTTGTTGGATACTTAATTTGTTAGTTTTCTGTACAAATAAAGATATTTAATTTAACTCATTAATTGTCGTTCGATTGGGGTTAAAAATTGATTTATTTTTGTCTAGTTAACTTCTGAATATTGCTCATCTGAGACAGGTTCAAGCCAAGTTACTTGAGTATCTCCCTTAAAATTGGTAATCGCAATATGAACCATTTTTGTATCCGCGGATGCGCCATGCCAATGCTTTACGTTTTCAGGGATATTTACAACATCGCCTTTTTTTATTACCTGTGCCGGTTTTCCTTCTTCTTGATAGATTCCACTTCCTTCTGTAACTAGTAAAACCTGTCCCTTAGGATGAGTATGCCAGTTGGTTCTTGCTCCTGGTTCAAATGTTACGCTTCCAGCTGAAAATTCATTGTTTTTGTCACGTGCCACTAATGGTTTTAAAAAGGCACTGCCTGTAAACCATTCGTTTGGAAGAGGCTCTCCTTGTGGGAAAATTTCTGTTGTACTCATTTTATTTTCTGATTTAGAACTGCAAGCAGTTAAAATTGAAGTTGTTATAAATGTAAGAATTATTTTTTTTATTTTCATTCTGGAATAGCTTTAATAATTTTTGCTGGAATACCGCCAACTATTGTATTATCAGGCACATCTTTTGCAACTACCGCTCCAGCGGCAACTATTGAATTTTCTCCGACAGTTACACCCGACAGAATAGTTGCCGCAGTTCCGATCCAAGCATTTTTTTTGATATGTACAGCTCCGGGAACAAGCGATTGTCTATTTTGACTGGAAATGGGATGTCCTTCCGAAATAATATTTACTCTTGGCGCAATCAATACATTATCTTCTATAGTAATGCCGCCTAAATCCAAAAAGGTACAGTTAAAATTAATAAAGACGTTTTTTCCTATTTTGATATTCTTTCCATAATTAATATGAATGGGAGTAAATATAGTAGTACTTGGATCAATTGTACTAGTAATAATTTCGCTTAAAATAGAACGGATTTCCGAAGGATCGGCTGTATTATTTAAACGAAGAAGTATTTTTTTTGTAATGAAAGATTCTTCAAGCAGCCTATGAGCCTGAGCGTTTGATGAAGAGATAGTTTCGCCATTCAAAAGCTGTGCAAAAACATCTTCTTTTGTTGCTTTTGTATCCATTTTAGTTTTTTCAATTTTAAAAAATAGTATGACCAACTATTTTAGATTATTTTTAAAAAATGCATCCAGTTTATCAAATGGAATTTTATCTAATCTGTCGTATAGATCAACGTGAACTGCATTTGGAATAATCAAGAGTTCTTTTGGTTCATCGGCAGCTTTGTAAACATCTTCGCTGAAGTATCTTGAATGGGCATTTTCGCCGGCAATAATCAAGATAGGTCTTGGAGCTATTTCTTTAATGTATGCCAATATTGGTATATTCATTATTGAGAAACCATTTGTCTTTGTCCAAGCAGCATTTGAGTTGATGGAACGTTTATGAAAACCTCGTTCTGTTTTATAGTAGTCATAATAATCTTTTACAAATTGTGGTTCATCACCTTTTATAGCATCTGGATTTGGACAATTTCCATATTCTGGTTTACCAGCTTCAGCATCTTTCCAACGCTGTAAACTCATTTCTTCTAATGTTTTGGTACGCTGTTCCAAAGTTACTTTGTCGTAATATCCCTTTGATGCTGCTCGTGGAATATCATACATACTTGTCGTAACTACCGCTTTTATACGTTTGTCAATTGAAACAGCGTTTAGAGCAAAACCTCCAAATCCGCATATCCCTATGACACCAATTTTGTTTCTATCTACATTTTTCTGCAGTCCTAAAAAATCTACAGCTGCGCTAAAATCTTCTGTATTAATATCTGATGAGGCGATATTACGAGGTTCTCCGTTACTTTCTCCTGTATAGGAAGGATCAAATGCTAAAACTGCATAGCCGCGTTCTGCCATTTGATTAGCATATAATCCTGAAGATTGTTCTTTAACCGCACCAAAAGGGCCGCTTACAGCTAAAGCGGGTAATAATTTTGTCTGCGGGTTTTTTGGAAGATATAGATCGCCTGACAGCGTAATTCCATATCGATTGTTAAAACTCACTTTTTGACGTGTTACTTTATCACTTAATTGAAATGTATAATGTTCTTGTTCTGTTTTCATGTTCTTTTTGTTTTGAATCGTTTCTTTTTTCTGTGCGAATGTCTGTCCGATGAATAGGAAAGTCATTGCAATAAATGCTGTTATTTTCATATCAAATTATATTTTGAATTACAGATACAAAAGTAAAACGGCACCAAGTGGTGCCGTTAAAGAATATCAAACCAAAAAATAAGAATTTCAAACTTCGGTGTTTCTTACTGATTTAGGATTGGTTCCTGTTTGTTTTTTGAAGAAATTATTAAAATACGTAGGGTAGGCAAAACCTAATGCATATCCTATTTCGGCAATATTCCAATCAGTATGCTGTAAAAGCGCTTTTGCCTCTGTTGTAATTCTTTCTGTTATATGGGTTGTTGTCGATTTTCCAGTAATTTCTTTAACTGCACGATTTAAATAATTGACATGAATATGCAGGCTTTGTGCATAATGCTGTGCCGTTGTCAGTTTTAGCGGATTATCAGCGTTTTCAATTGGAAATTGTCTTTCGAGCAGTTCCAAAAATATCGAAGCAATCCGGGCAGTTCCGTTTTTACCTACCTTATAATTTTCCGAAGGCTGCAGTTTCAGCGATTCATGGATTATTAAATTAATATAATTGCGTATTAATTCATCTTTGTATATATAATCACTCTGCTGTTCATCAATCATTTTCTGAAAAAGACCATTTAGAAAAAGTCTTTGTTCTTCAGAGATTTGGAGTACGGGAGTACCACCAATTTTAAAGAAAGGAGATTGATGAAGGCTTTCTGATCGTTCGGAGTTTTTCAAAAAATCTTCAGAAAAAAGTATGGTATAACCGATGTACTTTGTAGAAATCGTTTCCCATGAATAAGGAATATTAGGGTTGCCAAAAAATAAAATAGTTCCGTCTTGATCAAAACTTTTATCCGCATAATGTATTTTACTATGGCCGGTAGTAAGGCAGATTTTAAAAAACTCTTTCCGGCTGTAAGTGCGGGTTGCATTACTGTCGTCTTCAATCTGAAAGGCTTTAAAACCTTTTAGTTTAAGATCGTTATTAAACTCAGAAATACTGCGTACTGTTTTCTTTTTCATAAGAGCAAAATTAATAAATTCAAATCTATTACGTGTGCTTATGAAAGACTTAAACTAATTTCCAGTTTTTAAGAAAAATTGAGGCTTGCATAAATTACAAGCCTCAATTGCATATTACGAAGTTAATAGCCTTTCCTCAATAATAATAAAATGACCCTCACGATAGTTTATAAGCCATTTGTCGTTTTGGAATACGTATTTATCATCATATCTAACGCTGTAGTCTGTTAATACATTTTTTCCGTCAACTTCTCGTATCATTTTTATTTGGGCGAATGATACACCAAAGGCAGTATCATTGTCAATTTGTACTTCATGCTGTCCATTAAGGGTGAAGTAGGTTTTTACCAGCGATGCATGCCCAATAAATTCCTTCTCCATGTTGGTTTTTCCCGAAACTTCTGATACAACGATCCCGCCCATAAAGGCTTTATAGGTTATGTTCGGTGTAAATAATTCCATTTGTTCCGTAATTTTCTTCTCATCTCCTAAAACAGCGTAATCATCTATTAATTTTCTTAGTTTTTCTTTTTTTTCTAAAAATTCTAGTGTCATAATTTTCTATGTTTAAATGTTAACTGCAATATTATTCTGCCGCAGTTTCAGATTAATACTGCTTTTTATCTATTTTCAAAATTATTGTATATTCGCTTACAATTTGTTAGTAGTTACTCAAAGGTTAGTGACTAATCTAAATGTTTGCGAATGAAAAATCAAAATGAAAATACAGAAGTAAATAAAGAGTTTACAGATGAATGTCATAAAGTATTGCTGGCAGTAAGTGATGCGCTTTATGCAATAGGAGGAAAGTGGAAACTTATGATAATCATTGCTATAGCTAGAGGTAATAATCGATTTACGGAAATTCAGAGACAGGTAACCGGAATTTCTGCAAGAGTTCTTTCGAATGAGCTCAAAGAACTTGAGATGAATGGTTTTATCATTAAAAAAGTCGATGTTGGATACCCTGTAACTATAGAATATCAACTTTTACCATACAGCAATACTTTAGAAGAAGTGGTCGGTGCTATGACGAAATGGGGAATGCAACATCGTGAAAAAATAAAAAAGGAAAGAAGTTAAGATTGTACTCGAAACTTATAGGAAATAGATGGAACTCACTAATAGAATTTAGAGAAAGGGAATAGAGAAATAAATCAATTTTTAACGTCAGTTGAATAACAATATCAAAAAATTGCAATAAACCAAAAGAGAAAAAATCTTGTATCCTAAACGGGATTTCGAACCATAATTCAACTTGATTAATTCCCTGATAGCGCCACTTAAAGGCTGTTTATTTCAAACAGACTGTGAATTTCTTGTGAAAAAATCGAACCACAAATATTAAGCTGTAAAGGCTTGAAAAATCTACACATTAGGGCATAAAAAAAAGAGACAACTATTTGATAGTTGTCTCCTTAAGTGCCAACGGGACAAATTTCTATAAATTTTATTGAAGATTTGAAGAGATTGGCTTACAGGAAGTAGGTATTGTCTTTTAGCGGCACTAAGAATTTGGTTTGGATTTCCTGTTGGGGATTGAAGCAAAAATATATTTAGTTTTATGTATTATTTTACCAAAAATAAAAAGAGACGGCCTTAATTTTTTGTAAAAAAAAGATATCAATTCCTTATATTTAAAGTTTTGAGCTGGCAATAAAATGGTAATCAAAATCTCTAATACAATTGACTATTACTATTTTGTCGCATAGTAATTATATAAAAAGCCCTGAAATTTCAGGGCTTAATTGTAATTTATTTTCAGCAAACTACATTTTTGGAAGCAGTACTGTGTCCACTACATGTATGACACCATTAGATTGATTTACATCTGAAATTGTAACTTTAGCTTTATTGCCACTTTCGTCACTAATGTACAAATCTTTTCCATCCATCCAGGCAGTTAGAGTTCCGCCGCTAACTGTTTTTAAAGAAGCTTTTCCTTTACCAGCTTTTATTGCTTTTGCAATATCAGAACTATTCATTTTACCGGCCACTACATGATATGTCAATATAGTTTGTAATGATTTAATATTCTCAGGTTTCAATAATGTTTCAACAGTTCCAGCCGGCAATTTACTAAATGCTTCATTTGTTGGTGCAAAAACAGTAAATGGCCCTTTACCTTGTAAAGTTTCAACTAATCCTGCTGCTTTTACTGCTGCTACCAAGGTGGTATGATCCTTTGAGTTTACTGCATTTTCTATAATATTTTTATTAGGATACATAGCTGCTCCACCAACCATTACTGTTTTTTGTGCAAATGATGTCAATCCAAATCCTAATGCTAGGATTGCTGCTGCTAAAAATTTTCTAGTTTTCATAATTACTTTTTTTAAGTTATAAAGTCATTTACGCTTTAATATTCTTTTTGGTTTTAAAAGAGGTAAAAAATAAATTAAAATGAATACAAGAGGCGAATTGATATATTAATAATGAAAGCTCCAATATACCCTATTGTTATTTTAGCATTATTCAGCCCACTCATTAATCCAGTTGCTAACAGTCTGGCACCACCTCTGGTCGTCATTCAAACAGGGAATAGCCAGGAAATTTTCCCCTCCATTTTTCTCAAAATCTTCTTTGGCACGCATGGCGATTTCTTCGAGCGTTTCTAAACAATCCGAAACGAAAGCTGGTGTTACAACAGCCAGATTTTTAATTCCTTTTGCCGGCATTTTGTCAATTTCAATATCAGTATAAGGCTCCAGCCATTTATCTCCAGCTAATCGCGACTGGAAAGTTAAGCTGTATTTATCCTCGGGAAGACCTAATAATTGTACAACTTGTCTTGTGGTTTCATAGCATTGGTGACGATAACAGAATTCATGTGCCGGAGATTGCGTGCTGCAGCAGGAACCGTCAATTTTACAATGCGATTTGGTTACATCTGTCTTGCGGATGTGACGTTCCGGGATTCCGTGATACGAGAATAACAAATGATCGTATTGAAATCCGGCTAAATGTTTCTGAATTGAATCCGCAAGATTACGGATATAATCCGGTCTGTTATAAAAAGCAGGAACAGCTGTAAATTTGATGTGTGGGAATTTCTTCTTGCGAATTTCTTCTGCTTTTACTAAAATAGTCAAAGTTGAAGCCATTGCATATTGCGGATATAAAGGAAAAAGCATTACATCTGTAACTCCTTTATCACTTAATTCCTGAAGTCCTTTTTCGATGGTCATACTTCCGTAACGCATTGCTAAAGAAACTGGAACGTTTACAAGAGGCTGCACTTTTTTCTGCATTCTTTCTGAAAGAACAACTAATGGCGAACCTTCTTCCCACCAAATTTTCGCATAAGCGTGCGCTGATTCTTCTGGTCTTTTTCTTAAAATAATACCGCGAACTAATAATGCTCTCAATAAATACGGAACATCGATCACGTATTTATCCATTAGAAATTCATCTAAATACGGTTTTACATCTTTTGGTGCGGGACTTTTGGGAGATCCCAAATTTACTAATAATACGCCTTTCATTATCGTTTTTGTTTTAAGCTTTGTTCAAACTCAGTGCTTGCCGTTTCTTAGAAATTAATCAATATATTTTTATTTATGCTCTAATTTATAAAAGCGATACTGTTTTTATGATTGGTGTTAATGGACATTAGATATCTTTTTGGGGTTGTGGAAAATTTTTTCTTGAATCCCGCAATAAAGTGGCTTCCGGTGCTGTATCCTATTTTCAGCCCGACTTCATTTACATTGTAAGAACCGCTGTCCAATAGTTTTAAGGCGAAATCCATTTTGTAGTCAAACAGAAAACCGTATACCGTATCACCATAAATTTGTTTGAAGCCTATTTTTAATTTTTTCATATTCAGTCCAATTTCATCTGCCAGCTGCTGCAATCCTGGCGGTTCGGCCATATTAGCGATAAGTATTTCTCTGGCTTTTTTGATTTTCAGGACGTTATCTTCATCAATCAAAAACGGACATTGCACTGCGTTTGGATCTTCCATTTTATTGAAATACAAACTCAATAATTCATATCCTTTTCCTTTATAATAAAGGTTCTTTAGGGAAGGATGAAGGCTGTAATGAAATAACTGGCTCAAAACAACAGCCATAGAAGGACAGATGGTCCCTTCGGCATTATACTTTTTTTTCTTCTTATCGGGGCTTAAAATAGAAATATAATCTGCTTGAACGGAAAATAACGAGTGAAATTTATTAATCGAAACAATAACAGAAATCACCCATGAATTTGGAGAAAGTTCTACCTTAAGCAATGACTGATGCTGCAGATTGCACAAAATCAGTGATTTTTCCTCTTTCAATTCTAAAGTGCAATGATCCTGACTGGACAAAAAAAATGCATTGCCTTTTAGTCCGAAATGAAACTGTATCAGGCCGGCACCTATTTCGTGCTGTGCAAAAAAAGATTCTGAACTGTCGTTCTGGAAACGAATAAGGGTAAGACCGTCCTCAATTTGTATTTCTTCCTCCATTTTTTTGATATAAAAATTACTGACTTTTCAAGATAGTGTTTAGGAGGTTATTGTCTTTTTGTACCTAAGACTGCGACAACCTGGATATTTATTTTATTGGAAAGCTTGCTTTTAACCAAATTTGGGATTTCAATATTAAAATCACTGGCATTTATGCTGAAATTACATGAAATGCTGACACCTGATGGTGATCTGCTTATCTTTGCAGCTGTATTTATATCCCTGGATTTACCGTGAAGTTCTAATTTGCCTTTAATAATAAAATCCTTAGCATCTGCGCTTAAACTTTGAAGATCAAATCCTTCTATTTTTCCTTTAAATACGGCTTTTGGATATTGGTCACTTTCGATGTAATTTTCATTAAAGTGCTCTTCCATTAAAGCAACCTTAAACTGGAAACCTTTCATCAGGGCTAAACTTGCAATCTCTCCTGTTGCTGGATTCAAAACAAAAGTAACATTCCGATTTACTGCTTTAACTTCTTCAAAAGAAGGAACGGAAGCTTCAAAAGTAACTTTTGCCGATTTACTGACCATTTTTTCTTGTGATACGCCAATGGCGCAAACGCATAACATTGCAATGAGTATGATTTTTTTCATTATTTTGTTTTTTATTTTTTTATAAAATCATTCTGTTTTTGGCTTTTATTTTAAAACCGCAATAATTTGAATTTTGACCCTATCGTCAAGTTTATACTTAATAAGCGATGGGATAGGGATGCTAAACTCACTGGCATTTACGTCGAAATCAGAAATGATGGTGATTCTCGGCCCCGTCTTGGTAATTTTTGCAGTGGCTTTTATATCTTTAGATTTACCGTGAAGTTCTAACTTCCCTTTTATGATATAATCTTTATAATCTTCTGTTAGACTTTTAATGTCGAACCGCTCAATTTGGCCTCTAAAAATGGCTTTTGGATACTTATCGGTTTCCATGTAATTTTCATTAAAATGTTCTTCCATCAAAGCCATTTCAAACTGGAATCCTTTCATTAAAGCAAGGCTTGCCACTTCTCCTGTTGCGGGATTGAAAACAAAAGTTACATTGCTGTTAGTTCCTGCAACCGGCTGAAAAGAAGGTACTGAAGCTTCGAACGTTATTGCTGCAGATTTAGTTACTATTTTTTCTTGCGAAAAAACAATAAAAGAAGCCAATAGCATTGGCATTATTATGATTTTCCTCATGATCTTGTTCTAGATTATTTTTCTAATAATCCATCCTGATTCCATTTATTTATAATATCGATAGTGGTTTGAGGTAATCTTGGTCCGCCCTGCGGCATTAAGGAACTATTTCCATTTTCTAAAGAAATTCGTGTAAGCAATCCTCGATTTAAAACTGCATTCTTCACCTGATCATAAGTAACTAACGACATAGGCGCTCCATTTTTAGGAACTGATGCATGGCATACAACACAGTTATTATCAATAATAGATTTTACATTTTGGTTGTATGTTGCCAAACCATTCATTGGTGTAGAGTCAATTAAGGTACTTGGATCATCGTTGGCACAACTTACAAAGATTGAAGCTAATGATGAGATTACGAAAAGTGTTTTTAGATTCATAAGATTGGTTTTTTAGTTATAAATAAAGGCATGATTTTAAGTATCATCAGGCATTTCAAAATCATATACGTTGAAAAGAATAATACAGATTTAACAAAAGGCATATTTAATGGTTTAAATCCAATAAGTATTTTTTAACGTAAATAAATTCAAATACTAAAAACCAGTTATGAAAAAAAAAATACTAACTACAATTTCCCTTTTTATAATAATCGGAATTTTGTCTTTCTTCTACATCTACAAAGGGCATAGGGACATAGAATCAGAAACTGCCGATTATGTTGTAACCGTTAACGAACTAGAAAGAGAGTTTGCTTCAAACGACAGTCTGGCTTACATCAAATATCAGGACAAAACAATTGAATTATCTGCACGAGTAACAAGTATCGATAAAGCTGGTAATGGAATTGTTATGAGCGAAAAAATATTTGTGACATTCAAAAACCGTTTGCCTCAAAGTATTACTTCCGGGAAAACCCTCAAGATTAAAGGGAGGTTTTTAGGATATGACGAATTGCTCCAGGAATTTAAAATAGACCAATCTTCAGTTGTACACTAATACAAATAACAATTTAAAACTAACTTCATGAAAAACTTTATTCTATTATTTTTTTTATTTCCGATATCAACTTTCTCCCAAACCGATTTGTTGTCTGGTGTAGAAACTCCTTCTACAAAAGAAAAAGTGACATCTGCATTCAAAGCCTTAAAAATCGTTAATCTTGAGTCTACAAAATTGGCTGCAAAAGGTGATTTGTATTTTGTTGTTGCACACCGATTTGGTTCTATTAAAGATGGTTTTGAAGGTTTCTACGGACTGGATAATGCCAATACACAAATTAAATTTATTTACGGTTTGACAAATGGACTTAATGTAAGTGCGGCCAGAAGTGAATTTGCATATGACTTTGCAACAAAGTATATGCTATTTCCTCAAATAAAAGATGGTTTTCCCGTCACTATCGCCGGGTTCAATAGTTTGTCTATTAATAACACGTTAAAAGAAAGCTTGTACCCTAAACTTGAATTTAAAGACAGGCTTACTTATGTAGCACAGTTGTTAATTTCCAGAAAATTTTCTGAAAAACTTTCTTTAGAAATTGTGCCATCATTCTTTCATCAAAATTTTGTTGAGGACGTAGATCAAAGCAATACTCAATATGCCATAGGTTTTGGAGGAAGATATAAATTCGCTAAACGCTGGTCTTTAAATATGGACTATGCGGCGCATTTAAACAGAGCGCCGAATTCTATTTATAAAAATCCACTATCTATAGGTTTTGATTTAGAAACAGGCGGGCATGTTTTTCAAATGCATTTTACCAGTTCTCAGGCAATTGATGAAGCTGGATATCTTGGAAGAACAACTGGCGACTGGACAAAAGGAGATATATTTTTTGGATTTAATCTTGCCAGAGTTTTCTAGTATCTGCTTTATAATTAAATTATTAGGTAATTTCTGTATTTAAAACGATTCTAAATTAATCGATTTGCGATTATTTATAAAACCACAACGATAAAGTAAACGTAGATAATTTTAAAACCATAAAAAAATTATGAAAACTAATAAAATAATCAAAAAAGGACTTTTTATACTGAGCGGAGTATTTGGGCTATTTATTGCCATTTTGCTTTTTCACATTATAACAGCAAAACCACCCGTTTATGATACGCCAAATCTGCAGGTAAGCAGAATCGATTTTAAATCAAATATTGATTCTTTGCAGGCCAGACAAATTTGTTCCGATTTAAGAAGTATAAAAGGCCTGACATCTGATTCTATTATTGTTAAAAGAAACGTTGTGGTGTATTTCCACAACAATAAAATTACAAACTCGGAGAAAGTTTTCAATGAGTTGATGTCTAAAAGACACTATGATGCTAAGCGTTATATTCTGCCGGCAAATTTAGCAAACAAAGAAGTCTGCCCAATGAATCAAAATAGTTTGAGCTACAAATTATCTCAAAAAATAAATCGTTTTTTTAATTAACCCTTTAATACCTTAATTTATGAAAATTTATTCAAAACTTACACTTAGTGTATTGCTTGCTGCATCTGCAGCTATGATTTCTTGCAGCAGTAATGACGACGAAACCCCAGAACCAGCAAAACTTTCTATTTACGAGCGATTAGGCGGAACTAAAATGGTTTCTGATCCTGATAATTCGGGACAAATGATTGAACAGGGACGTTTGAGTTTCCGCAAAGTGGTAAATTCAACTATCGGATTAATTGTTGCTGATATTCAATCTAATGCGGCAGGTAATCTGCAGGCACATTTTGCTCCTTTATTGGCAGAAACTGGAACTACCCAGTCGACCAATATTGCTAAATTATCAGATAATCTGACTGATTTCTTTTCATTTAATACGGGAGGTACCAATGCTGTAAATACATATTCTGGTTTGAATATGGTTGCAGCGCATGATCCTGCGAAAAATCCTCGTATGGGAACAAAATCAAGCAGTGCAGATTATACAAAATTCGAAGGTTACGTAGGGGCAGCAGCCAATGCAAATGGAGTTGCCTCAAATACAGAGCTTTATACGGATATCGTTGCTGTTTTGGAATCATTGAGAACTCCTATAGTTCAAAAATAATTTTCTTCTCAAAACGCTGCCTTTTTCAGGCAGCGTTTTATATTTCAATACTATTTGAAGTGCCGGACTCTTAACAATATTTTAGAATCAGTATATAAATATTTTGAAAGTCTACTATCATGTATAATGGCAGGAAATTATATAAAATCGCCAATTTGAATCAATGTATTGCAAAGCGATATAGTAACTCCTTCTAGCCTTGTTATATAAATTACTTAGTAATAATTTTTTGAACTTTTTAAGGAAGCATAAATATGGAAAATTTTAATATGTCCAGATCCACCACTTTTTACGCATTAGGGTTAAGCTATAAGAAAGCAGATGCAGTTGTAAGAGGAAAATTTAGTTTAGATACTAAAGCACAATCTGATTTATTGATGCAAGCCAAAGCAGAAGGTATAGAATCATTGATTGTTACTTCTACTTGTAACAGAACTGAAATTTATGGATTTGCCCATCATCCTTATGAACTCATCAAATTGCTTTGCGAAAACAGCAATGGTTCTGTAGAAGAATTTCGGCAAGCTGCTTATATATATAAGAATGAAGAAGCTGTCAGCCACATGTTTCGGGTAGGAACAGGTTTAGACAGTCAGATTCTGGGTGATTTTGAAATCATCAGCCAGATTAAAACCGCCTTTAACAATAGTAAACGGGAAGGTTTGGTCAATACATTTCTGGACCGTTTAGTAAATATGGTTATTCAAGCGAGCAAAAAAGTTAAAACAGAGACTAAAATTTCTTCTGGTGCTACGTCTGTTTCTTTTGCATCAGTACAATATATTATCCGAAATGTGACAGATATTGGAAACAAAAATATTTTATTATTCGGAACAGGGAAAATAGGAAGAAATACTTGCGAAAACTTAGTAAAACATACTAAAAACAGCCATATTGCCCTTATAAACAGAACAAAAAGTAAAGCTGAATTATTGGCTGGAAAGCTGAATGTTATCGTAAAAGATTACGACGATTTGAAAGAAGAAGTACAGCAGGCCGATGTGCTGGTTGTAGCTACAGGAGCACAAAAACCGACTATTGACAAAACATCGCTTGCTCTACAGAAACCATTATTGATTCTGGACTTGTCTATTCCACGCAATGTAGATACTAATGTAGAAGAGATACCCGGTGTAACCTTAATACATCTGGATTATTTATCTCAAATTACTGATGACACGCTGGAAACAAGAAAACAGCATATTCCCGCTGCAGAAGCTATTATTGATGATATGAAACTAGAACTGAATACTTGGGTAAACGGTCGAAAATGTGCACCAACTATTCATGCATTAAAAGCTAAATTAAATGATATTGTATCGGCTGAATTTGCTCTTCAAAAAAAGAAAAGAACAAATTTTGATGATGTTCAGATTGATTTAATCAGTTCAAGAATTATTCAAAAATTAACAAACCATTTTGCCAGCCATTTAAAAAATGAAAACACTTCAGTAGATCAAAGTATTGAATTTATTGAAAAAGTATTTCAGATAGGACAGCTTGCACCGAATAAAACTTTTTCATCAATAGAAGAAAAATACAGAATCAATTTGTCATAAATAAACTAAAGAAAGGGTTTTTAAAATTTTTAAAACCATAGAGATAATAACTCCGCAAATGAGATTATAACTAAAAAAATGTAATTATGAAAATTAGAAAAATTTTGGTTCTTGTAGTTCTGACAGTAGGATTTGGTTCTGCAGTTAATGCTCAGAAAACAGTAATTTTAGGAGGTAGCAGCAATGTATCCGGGCAAAAATATTGTTGAAAACGCTGTAAACTCAAAAAATCATACTCCTCTGGTTACAATAGTTAGGGCCGTAAATATCTCTTTACTAAACCAGTAAAGGGGGTAAATTTATAAACCACAACTAATTTTGTCACCATCTAAATTTTAAATATATATTGATTAATAAAAAACTATTGAAATTAATATCTTTTTGGTAGCTGCTCTTGAATTTCGATAGGTTTAGATGTCCTTGTCGGGGATCGAATGAAAATGAAGCATATAATATTTATATTAAAATTGCCTTGGCTTTTTGCAGAAGAAAAGGGTATCCTCTTGAGTTAGCAGATTTAAAGAACTCTGCAATCCCTCTGGGTAAATTTACGCCACTGTGCAGTATTAAAACCCAAAAAGCGCATATTGAACAGGATCAACATGCGCTTTTTTAGTTGGATTACTTATGGTTTAAACTTTTCCTAAAGTATAAAGCTGCTCCATTGTAGGTGTCTGGCTTCCCCCTGCAACTTCCAGCGTGATGCCAAAAGCTTCAGCTGAATCGGTTTGGCTTACAGCGAAGATTTTTTGAGAGTTTCCTTCAAAATTATCCAGCAGACCAATACTTGTCGGGGTAAGCACCGGACTTAGTTTTAAAGACCAAACTTGGTAAACCATTCCTTTTGGAGGGTTTGGCAGACCTGCTGCATCAATATAAGTCGTTTTTGTTTCTTTGTTCCAGTACACTCTTGCAAATGATGTTGGAGATACCGATTGTCCGCCCATAGTAACGTTTGTGTTTTTAATATCTCTCACAATATTTAGGTTTTTCTCAGTCTGTTTATTCTGCTGATCTAAAAAAGCATATTCTCTTTCAATTTTATTTTTTTCGCCTCCAGCCTTAGAGACTTCCTGTTTAGATTTTGCCAATTCTAAAGTCTGATATCCAAAACCTAACAGTAATAATACTGCAGCTGCCCAGCCCAAGTATTGCGACCGGTCTGATGCTGGTTTTATACTGACAACTTTGTTATGTTTAAGCTCTAAACGAGCTTTTGTTTTCTCGAAATTAGCAACTGAGTGAAAAGGTGAGAAGCTTGATGATAAGGCTGAAATAGCTTTTTCTATAGAAATGATTTCATTTTCAACCTCGGGGTTTTCTCTGGCCAATTCGGCAATTTCCAGATTCTCTTTTTCTGTAAGCAGACCATAAACATACAGTTCTAAAATGCCTGATTCAATATATTCTTTCGCTTCCATTATATCTTTAAATAATTTCTTAAATCGTTGATACAGTTTCTGTTTTGTGTTTTGATAGTGCCCAGCGGCATGGCAAGCTCTTCTGATGCTTCCTGCTGGGTGTATCCCTTAAAGAATAGCAGGTCAATAATCTCGATACATTTTGGTTTCAGTTTTTTTACGAATTCATGAATTCCTATAGAATCAATTCTGTTTGTGAGTTTGCTGCCATCATCTAAGAGATTTACGAAATTATCGGAGGAAAGGTTTTTTTGGGTGTTGTTAAAATTTTTGGACCGCAGCTTGTCAATCGATGTATTCCTTGCAATATTAAGGATCCAGGTGTAGAACCGGCCCTTGCTTTCGCTGTATGTATCAATGTTCTTCCAGATTTTTACAAAGACTTCCTGCAGGACATCTTCGGCTTCTTCCCGGTTTTTTACCAGAATATTTATGACCGAAAATAAGCTTTTTGAGTACATATCGTAGAGATGGGTGAAAGCTCTTTCATCTTTTTTACGGATTAATACCAATAATTCTTCTTGGCTCATAGGATTGGATTTAAAGCTTAAATAAATTTTAATTTCTTATAAAGTGGTAATGCCGGATAAAGGTAATTTATTTTTTACGTAAAATAGACCACAATGGAATAAACTTTTACTGAATCTGAAAAAACAGAAAAACACAACTGATCTGGTCTTGTTTACCAAATGGGATCGTTTCAGCAGAAACGCCGGAGATGCCTATCAGATGATAAGTTTATTAAGAAAGTTAGGTGTAGAACCTCAAGCGATTGAGCAACCTCTTGATTTGGCAATTCCAGAAAATAAAATGATGTTAGCTTTTTACTTAGCGGCTCCTGAAGTTGAGAACGATCGAAGAGCTTTAAATACCTTTCATGGAATGAGAAGGGCGAAAAAAGAAGGTAGATATATGGGTATTGCACCGTTTGGATATGCTAATAAATCCAAAGAAGACGGAAGTAAATATATTGCACTTGTAGAACCTGACGCTTCTGTTATGCGCTGGATATTTGAAGAATTGGCTAAAGGAATATTCAATACAGAGCAAATATATCATATGGCTTGCAGAAGAGGATTTAAAAGAACTAAAAATAACATGTGGGGCTTAATAAGAAATCCTGTTTATTGTGGTAAAATATTTATACCGAAATATAAAGATGAAGAAAGCAGATTTGTTACAGGGCAACATGAGCCACTTATTTCTGAAGGCCTTTTTTATAATGTACAGGATATCTTAGATGGAAAATCACGCCTTTACAGACCTAAAATTAAAACTGTCGTTGACTTCCCATTACGAGGCTTTTTTATCTGCCCAAAGTGCCAAAAGAAGCTGCAAGGAAGTAAATGTAAAGGAAGACACAAATACTATCATTATTACCACTGTGAAGCACAATGTAAGTTTAGAATTAACTCAGAAATTGCTAATGAACTTTTTATTGAAGATCTTAATAAGTATCAACCTATAGCTGAAGTTAAGAAATTATACAGCTCGATTTTATATGAAACACATCGTGATCTCGCAAATAATGCCGGCGAACAGAAAAGAAGACTTGTAGAACAGATAAAAGATTATGAACTCAGATTAAGCAATGCAAGAGATCTTCTTCTTACATCAAAAATTGAAGCGGATGATTATAAACTAATGAAAGATGACTATGGTGCACGAATTGCAAACCTGGAACGTGAGCTATCAACAGTCACTAAAGATAAGCATAGTATTGAAGAGCTACTGGTAAAGGGGGTTGACAACCTTATCAAACTTAGTGATTCATATTTGAAAAGGGATTTATCTGATGCAAGAAGCCTAATTGGTTTAGTTTACCCCGAAAATTTTACAATTCACGAAAATAAAGTACAAACCGCTAGAGTGAACAAAATAGTGGAGTCTATTTACCTTATTAACAAACAGTTAAAAGCAAAAAAAAACGGAACAAAAGATGATTTTTATCTTTTGTCCCGAGAAGTGACAGGGACAGGACAAATTACAACATCATTTTTGGATGATTTAAAGAAATTGGCTTTCTATATGTAGTATCTGTCTTCTATTGGCTATGTAAATTTGGTTTAGATGTCCTGTTGGGGATTGATGCAAAAATTATACAAACTCACTTTATTCATGGCATTAAACTAATATATAAATTTACAAATATTATGGAGGGATTGAAAAGATTGTTATACTTAAGGCAGAGTTGTCTTTCTTTGGCTCTGTGAATTTGAAGTTTGTATTTAAATTTTGTTCGATTTAGTATTACAAATAAAAAAAATAAAGGAAAAATAAAAGTTGTAGGAATTTTGTTTATTTTTATGTAATTATTTGATATGTAGTACTATAAGTTATGCATTTAAAGAATTCATAAAGCTTAGTATTTTAATTGCCACATCAGAGGGATTTTTTTTAATGGCACTACAAATTATTTAATAGTTTCCTTTTTTATATGAAGGATGGATAACTAAGGAAGAAGATATATAACTGCTAAAATTTGATATATTATGAAAAAAAGTCTTTTTGTCTTTTCATTTGTCCTGCTATTGACGTCATGCAACCAAACACCATCAGCAAATTCCGGTGAGAAAGCCGATATTGAGGGTGCTGTTTCGGCAGAATTCAAACCTGCCAGCATCAAGGAACAGATGGTTTACCAACGCGCAATCGAAGCTTTAGTATGGGGCATGCCTGCCGTTAATTATGACCTTATGCTTCAGGCAATGCTGGGCAGCACCAAAGGGAAACAAAATGAGATCATATTTTGGTCAAAACCCGTAGACTGGCATAATCAGACATTAACGCCAAATCCCGACGCGATTTACTTTATGTTTTTTTTCAACACAAAGGATGCCGGGCCAATAGTTATAGATGTCCCTGCGGCAAAAAATGGCTCCTTTGCCGCCAATATCGACAATATCTGGCAGATGCCCCTTGAAGATGCAGGACCCTACGGAGCCGATAAAGGCGCTGGCGGCAAATATCTGATACTGCCGCCTGACTATAAGGAAAATATTCCTAAAGGATACATTGTGCTGAAAGCCGATACCTATGAGGGTTATGGATTATTCCGCTCCAACCTGCCCAGCCACAGTGAATCCGATATCGTGAATGCAGTCAATTACGGCAGACAGCTAAAACTATATCCGCTTGCCAAAGCTAAAAATCCCGGCGAAACAAAATATACAGACGTGAAGGATGTACTTTACAATTCCGTCATCCCCTACAACAGCCGGTTTTTCATCTCTCTTAACCGCATTGTGCAAAGCCAGCCTATGCTGGAGCGCGACAAGGCGATGATTGATAAACTAAAAAGCATAGGTATTGAAAAGGGGAAACCCTATAACCCTGATGCACGAACCACCGAGATTCTGAATGCGGCGGCAAATAGTGCGCATGACTATTTGGAAGCAATGCTTGAAAAAGGCTTCCCGCCGATAAATCCTGATGCAAAATGGGCTGTTCCCGCAATGCCTGAACTCGTTAAGGCGGGATCTTCGGGATATGCGGAATCTGATATTTATCCTACAGATGCCCGAGCACTGACCTATTCAATCGGTTATGTAGGCATAAAACGCCTGGGTACAGCGCAAATATATCTTATTGCAGGAAAAGACAAGGAAAGCCGCGCGCTTGACGGCGATAAAACCTATATGCTCCACGTGCCTGCAAATGTGCCCACCAAGCAATACTGGTCGGCAACAGTCTACGACCGGACAACACATTGCCTTATCAAAAATCTGTCGCGTGCAAGCAGAGCATCGAATGCGACAGAGATCCAAAAGAACACAGATGGCTCGGTTGATATTTACTTTGGCCCAAAATCCCCTGCAGGCAAGGAATCAAATTGGATCCCAACGGATCCTAAAGGAAAATTTGAAGTATTATTCAGGATTTACGGCCCGGAAAAACCTTTTTTCGATAGGATATGGAAACTTGGAGATATAGAAGAGGTTAAATAATCAATTGCTAAACTTATGGAAAAGAAACTCATCTGCGTGATTTTGATTGCAGCCTTGACGGCATGCAGCCAAAATAAAAACAGTGATGCGGAAGCATCAAATTCTAAAGGGATTGACAGTGTTACTTCAACTCAAGCATCACGTTCCTTGCCAGCAGGGCCCGACACCAATGTGAAAATTACTCAAGAGTATGCCGCTTTGGCGGCTAAAGAGGCCTATTTTTGGGCATGGCCGCTGGTAAACATGTACAACCGCCGAATGGCTTTCAAGGATGTAAAAGAGCTGGCCTTGTCCGGACCTCTGCTAATGGCTCCGCTGAATCAGTTTACCATGCTTACCGATTATGTGATACCTACGGAACGTGCCATAGCCTGCCCGAACCAGGATGTGGTGTACGGTATTGGATGCCTTGCCTTGGACCAATCGCCAGTGGTAATACAGGTGCCTGATTTTGGCAAGCGTTTCTGGGTCTACCAGATAGTTGACCTGCGGACAGAAAGCTTTGCCAAATTGGGAAAGATGTACGATAATAAGCCGGGCTTTTATTTATTGGCAGGACCGGACTGGAAAGGCGAGGTGCCGAAAGGAATAACAAAAGTTTTCCGCTCGTCCACCAATACAGGATTGGTCGGTCCCCGCGTTTTCCTGGATGATACAAAAGAAGACCGAAAAGCAATACAGGAGGTATTGAAATCAGTGGTAATGTATCCGTTGTCCGACTATGACGGCAAAATGAAAACCATCGATTGGGCCAATATCAAGAAACTTCCCGGAGGCGAAGGAGGAAAAGAAGAAGCGGTATGGGTGAATCCCCAGACATTTTTTGACGAGCTTCCTATCGTGCTGGCAGATGCAAAGCCACTGCCGGGCGAAGAGGCGAAATACAGGCAGATACTTGCTGTAGTGGAAGCCGCCAAGAAAGACCCAAAACTGAAACAGGCGATGATCGATGCAGCTGTTGAGACAGAACATCAGGTGATAAAGCCTTTAATGGAATTCCGTAGCTGGGGAATCCAATTGCCGTTTCACTGGTCAGGGGTAACCAATGGTGCGTCGTGGGGCACGGATTATTTCACACGGACCGCAGTTGCCAAATCAAATATTCTGGTTAATGCACCTAATGAAACACGCTACTTTTATCAGGATCTGGATTCGGAAGGCATCCGATTGAACAGCTCGAGCAAATACAAAATTACTTTTGCCAAAGGACAGCTGCCTCCTGTCAATGGATTTTGGTCGCTTACCCTATATAATGAGCATCACTTTTTTGAAATCAACAAGCTCAACAGATATTCATTGGGGACAAAGAACAAGACAATGGTATACAATTCGGACGGTTCGCTGACCATTTATATTCAATCAGCTCCGACTGAGGCGAAAACCCAAAACAACTGGCTCCCGGCTGTTGAAAAAGGAGATTTTTCGCTTTATCTCCGTACTTACTGGCCAAAGGAGGAAGTAGTAAATGGAAAATGGACTCCGCCAGCTATAGTGAAAGTAGTAAAATAGTTTTATACTATAAACGGGGATATCATTATCGAAAAGATTAAATGATAAAATAAAAATGGCGCCAATTGTCTTCAATTGGCGCCATTTGGCGTTGTGACGTGGACAGGAAAAATTACAACATCATTTTTGGATGATTTGAAGAAATTGGCTTTCTATATGTAGTGTCTGTCTTCCATTGGCTATGTAAATTTGGTTTAGATGTCCTGTTGGGGATTGATTCAAAAATTGTAAAAACTCAATTAGTTTATTTCCGAATTGATAATCGAGTAGATAAGAAGCTTTATAGCAAGAATTGAAAAGTTAAATTAATCAAAGGTATTTTTTAGCTTTGTTTGTTCGTAATAACTCGCGAATACATATAATTTAAATAAAATGAATTTACAGTTTAATATTGCAGAGATGAGGCATCTTGTCGATATAGTTAAGCTTCTTGCAGAAGATAAATTGGGAACAACCAGAGAAAATTTCAAAGACCCCCTTCCAGAGACTTACATTAGTGCATTTATGAAAATAAGTAGTGATTCCTCACAAGAATTAATTGTTGTTGAGAACGAGAATAAGGAAGTAATTGGCACATTACAGTTAAGTTTTATTCAATACTTAACCTACCAAGGAGGAATTAGGGCTCAGAAAGAAGCTGTCCGTATAAGGGAAATTGATCGTGGAAAAGGATATGGGGTCTTACTCTTTCAATGGGCAATTAACAGGGCAAAAGAACGGGGAGCTCATCTTCTACAGCTTAGCAGTGATAAAAGAAGACCGGAAGCAATAAAATTTTATGAAAAATTAGGATTTGTTTCATCACATGAAGGAATGAAAATGCTTTTTTAGTTATTCCTTTGTCGTACTTGTATTAAAGATTGTACAGACGTGAATAAACGGAAACCGAAAAAAAACTATATCCTTAACGGGATTTCGAACCATCGTTCAGCTTCGATTAAATCTCTGATAGCGCCACTTTAAGACTGTTTATTTCAAACAGACTAAGAATTTCTTGTAAAAAAATCGAATCACAAATATTAGGCTGTAAAGGCTTGAAAAATCTACGTATTAGGGCATAAAAAAAGAGACAACTATTTGCTAGTTGTCTCCTTAAGTGAAGGGACAGGACAAATTACAAACCATTTTATGAATGATTTAAAGAAATTGGCTTACTTTCAAGTGAATTTGTAAGATAATTATTTTGATTTTTTATTTGGAAGCGGTTTGTATGTATTGTAAGGGTTAAAAGTTAAAAAATGTTAAAACATCTATATATTTATATTTTATTAAGATATAAAGGTTTAGAATAAAATTTTTGACAATAAAATTTATTACTTCCTGAAGAAAGTGAGCCAGTTTTTAGTAAAATTATATAATAATTCGTAGATTATTCAAATTAAAATTTGGTAAGGATACTAGTGTTTTCATATTGCTTTAATCCAATCAGAAACTAATTGAATTGGACATTTAATTTGCCTATTTTCTGGACGATAAAAAATATTTAATAAACTCATTAAATGTCGTTCGATTGAGGTTAAAAATTGATTTATTTCTATAAAATACTATACAATTCTACAACTATTATCGAGGATTTTGAAAGAATGTTTTATGTTAAGGTAAAATTGTCTTTCTATGGCTCTATAAATTACAATCTTGTATTTAAATAAATCTTTTTCATTTTTTTATGGTTTGATAAGTCTTCCCGATATTTTGTGTACATATGTGTAGTTGAATGGTTTGCTGAACTTATTTAATATTCTCATTAACATTTTGTAGCATGATAGTACCAAGTCCAGAGCAAAAATTGCCATGACTTGACATAAACAAAAACGATACTTGGACGAGAAGCTCTAGTTAATGTTGTTGATTTTTATACTTGTGCATAAAAGTGAATGTATTTTAAAAAAAATATTGTAGCTTTATACTGTATAATAATTTGAAATTGTTTATTTTTTAGTAGATTATGTAAGGTTTCGGCAATTTCAGATTTTAAGCACGCTAATATTCAGGAACAGATTTTGTATCAACGAGGAATAGAATCTGCCATTTGGTGCATGCTGGCAGTACATTTTCAACTAGCGGTTGATGCTTTTGCTAAAATCAACTGCACCTGAATCCGGCGAATCAAATTGAATTCCAACGGACCCTAAAGGGAAATTTAAAATTTTAGCCCGCTTTTAAGGCCCAACTCCAAAGCTGTATGATCAGAGGTGGAAACTAAATGACTTAGAAAAAATTAAATAAGCTATAGTTATTTTTTAAATTTTAAAAGATGAAAAACAAATTGATTTTAATCATTGTACTTCTTGCAATGACAGCCTGCAATCAGAATAAAAGTGATAAAAATGGAACATTCTCTTCTGCAGAAACTGATGCTGATGTTTCAGGCAAATTTTCGGATTCAGTACCGAATGGCCCCGATGTAAATGTAAAGATTACAGAATCTTATGCAAGACAGGTCGCAAGAGATGCCTATTTCTGGGCTTGGCCAATGGAAAACATTTACAACAGACGTCTTGCGTTCAAGCAGTCACCAAAAGTAGGTCTTATGAATGGCGTACTGCCATTTGCGCCATTAAATTCTTTGGCAATGTTGCATGATTATATTAAGCCTGAACAGCGCTGGGTTGCCTGTCCAAATCAGGATGTGGTTTACGGAGCTGCTATTGCCGCTCTTGATGAGACTCCCGTCGTGATACAGGTTCCGGATTTTGGCAAGCGTTTCTGGGTATATCAGGTGGTGGATCTTCGCACAGATGCTTTTGCCCAGCTTGGGAAGATGTATGGTACAAAACCAGGGTTTTACATGCTGGCGGGGCCTAACTGGAAAGGAGAGGTGCCTAAAGGAATCACTAAAGTATTTTACAGCAAAACAGGCACAGCCTTTATTGTACCTAGAGTTTTTCAGGATGATACGCCCTCAGATAAAAATGCAGTCCAGGCCATAATTAATTCTATTGATGTCTATGCTCTGGATAAATTTGACGGAAAAATGAAACAGCAGGACTGGAGTAGGCTTCCATCCTTAGGTTCGCCGACAAAAGATGGCGGATCTGAAGAAACGAAATGGGTCTTTCCAGATACCTTTTTCGATCAGCTTCCTATTGTATTGAAAGATGCTCCTCCATTGCCCGGCGAGGAAGCTCGTTACGCACAGGTACTGTCGGTGATCGAAGCAGCAAAGAAAGATCCTGCATTGAAAAAAGCGATGATTGATGAAGCCCATAAAGCGGACAAAGAACTGGTTGATCCATTACTGCAATTTCGCAACTGGGGAATACCTCTTCCAGGGAACTGGACTACTGCCGATAACTGTGCTGCTTTTGGAACGGATTATTTCACCCGTACAGCCATAGCAAAATCCAATATACTGGTGAATGCAGGTAAAGAAACAAAGTATTTTTATCAGGATCTCGATTCAAAAGGATCTCGACTGAATGGTTCTAAACAGTATACCCTGACATTTGCAAAAGGTAACCTTCCGCCTGTAGACGGCTTCTGGTCTCTTACACTTTATGACGAGCATCACTTTTTCTATCCCAATGTCATAAAACGCTATTCGGTTGGAACCAAAAACCGGGATTTAAAGTACAATGTCGATGGTTCCCTTACATTGTATGTGCAGCATGCGGAGCCGGAAGGGGACAAAAAAGCCAATTGGCTGCCAAGCCCTGCAGATGATTTCTGTTTATATTTCAGATGCTACGGCCCAAAGCAGTCCGTAATTAAAAATCAATGGACGCCTCCGTCTGTAGTAAAAATTTAATTTCAGTCAAAAAGAGAAAGTAAAGGAAAAAATTATTTTAAGTTGATTATATAGTAAAAATAAATAAAAAATGGTGCCAATTGTCTTCAATTGGCGCCATTTGGCGTTGTGACCTCGACGGGACAAATTACAACATCATTTTTGGATGATTTGAAGAAATTGGCTTACTACATGTAGGGTCTGTCTTCCATTGGCTTTATAATTTTGGTTTAGATGTCCTGAGTAGGATTGACGCAAAAATTTTGAAAACTCAATTGAGTCCTCGCATTAAACTAATATATAAATTTACAAAATTCATGGAGGATTCTAAAAGAATGTTTTAATTTAAGGTAGGATTGTCTTTTTTTGGCTGTATGGATTACAGTCTGTGATTTATATGAAAGATTTTTTGGAGCTTTTCCCGCTATTCGTTCCAATCTTTTATGCCGAACTCCAGCACAAAAGCATTTCCACTGCTATCTGGACTAAAAAGATAATTCTTAATTGTAAAATAGGCTCCACTGTTATCTAATATTAAAAACAAATTGAAACAATAGTGTTACAGAGCCGGTTTCTGTTCTGTTGCTGGTGTTCGAATCCTGTTAAATTATCAAAGGATAAGATGAATTCTAAAGCCAAAGATTGTGAGGGCAGATTTAATTTCACTATCTCCGTTGAATTATTAGAAAAACTTGTTTGCTTTTTTTGCATAAAGGCAATCCCCTTCAAAAAATTAAAATCCCTTTTCAAGCAATTCTGAAAAGGGATTTTAATTTTCAATTAGCTAGCAAAACCGCCATCGATATTCAAACTGGCTCCATTTATATAGCCTGTTTCCGGGCCAGAAAGATAAGAAACCAAACTGGCTATTTCTTGTGGCTGGCCATATCTTCCAACAGAAATATGGGTTTTTAGATAATCTGCAAATTCTCCTTCTTCAGGATTCATTTCGGTGTTAATCGGGCCAGGCTGAATATTGTTTATCGTAATTCCCAGTGGTCCAAAATCACGGGCTAATCCTCTTGTTAAACCCTGAATAGCTGCTTTACTCATAGCATAAACACCACCGCCTTGAAATGGCATTCTGTCTGCATTGATGCTTCCGATATTGATGATACGGCTGCCCTTTTTCATGTGCTTAACGGCAGCTTTGATAGCCACAAAAACGGCTCTGACATTAATGTCCATTGTTTTGTCAAAATTCTCCAAGGTAAACTCTTCAATTGGGGCCACAATACCAATTCCAGCATTGTTGACCAAAATATCAAGCTGTCCAAATTCTGCTACTGTCTTTTCAACGGCTGCAATGACTTCCTCGGGATTTTGATTGTTTGATTCGATAGCGAATGCTTTTCTTCCAGTTTTTTCAATCTCTTTAACCAATTCTTCTGCTTTTTCTTTATCAAAAACATAGGTAAAGGCTACGTTTGCTCCATCCGAAGCTAATCTTTTTACAATTCCGGCACCAATTCCGCGGCTGCCTCCGGTTACTAAAGCTGTTTTATTTATTAGTGTTGACATGATTTTAATGTTTTAAAGTGAATAAAAATTTATAATGATTTAAGAATTACATTTTGATTAAGTTAAGTGCTGGCAATGCTCCACCCGGAAACTGCTGTAACTTTCCGCCTTCGTTAAGGCGGCCCAAATCGATTCCTGCAAACCCGATGCGGTTGATAATGCCCGAAACAATATCTTTGGCATCGTCATAATTTCCTGAAAAGAATAATACTCTGTTCCCTCCGTTTTGAATAGGATTTGAAGCTAAAATTCCAGGCTGTAAGGTGTTGAAGGCTTTTACCAGTTTTGCTCCTGAAACCCATTCCTGTACGACTTCACTTGACGTTTTATTGCCCAAATCGGCTAATTTAAAGCCCGGTAAGATTGGGTTGGTTGGGTCGATTACAATTTTTCCTTCCCAGTTGATGTTTTGTGTTGCTTGCTCAATATGCTGCCATTGGAGAGCAAGGAAGATTACTTCGGCAGTAGCGGCTTCTTCAACGCTGCCTGCTTTTGCATTTCCACCCAATTGGGTTGCAATTTCTTTGAGCGATTCTGCTCCTCTGCTGTTACTGATTACTACGTCATAACCTGCGTCTGCTGATTGTTTGGCGAAAGCCTGTCCTATGGCTCCCGCACCGATGATTCCTATTTTCATGATATTAATGTTTAAAAATTAGTATTATTTAATGTATTTGATTGTTCCTTTGGTTTGATAAAATTTACCGTTAGGCATTGTTATATTGGTGTAAACCAATTCGTTTTCTAAATCTTGAACCTGACTGATGGCTGCTCCTGAAATTTCTTTCCAAGTGATTAAAAACAGATTTGTTCTCAGTTTTATAATCTTTGTTTTTGCTGTTTCGGTGTATCCGCTTTCAATTTTTTCGCCTCCGTCAATGATTGTAAATGTCATTTTGGATTCGGTTTCAAAAAACATTTGTAATGTGATGGAATTCATTTTTACTTCCAGTCTACTTTTTGAATACGCTTTGCTGTCAATTGTTTGCATGATTTCTTAGTTTGATTTTCTGTTACAAAGTTGCGACCGAAAGGGCATTCTGGACATTGATAAAAGGCAAATAAAACTCTTGACATTTATCAAGAAAACATAATTATTAGCTAGTTCAGCTTGTGCAATGAATGGTGTGCGGCTGGCTTTTAGGAATACCGGATTTTCTATGCCAGCATTTTTTGCCATCTTTTGCTATAACATGACGGCAATAGTGTTGTCTTGAATAGTCAATAAAACTGCTTTTTTGACCTTTGCAAATTTAGAGTGGCTGAGATTTATAGGTGTAGTAAGTGGCAATAAAGTTTTGGGTCGATAGTTGGGGCAATGTAATTGCCAATATGTTTAGGGTCATCGGCCGCAGAAACTTGTAGTACGCTTTGTTTTCCAATAACAAATGGGATCAGCATACGTTTGCATAGTAAGCATTAAGGGGGGCATCGCCACATGCTTGGAAGATTAATGATTGTAACTTCATTATTTTTTGATCTTAAAGCATTGGAAAATTTTTCCCGGTCTGCTGCTTTCGGGCATGCTCCATGCAAAATAACAATAGGGTTTTTTCTTCTGATGATTGGTGTTTGCTTGACGGCCTATAAATCTTGTCAAGGATAATACAGTGATTATAATTTTTGTCTTCATAATTATTGAGTATTTAATTGATGAAATCCCCTTGAAATTTCTGTTGCAAAGCAGCATCAGAAAGCACACCCAATCCATTGATTAAAGACAGATAAAACCCTCTGCATTTATCAAGATTTTAAAAAGAAGTAATGAATAAGCACTATACAGAAGAAAAAAACACTTGCCTCAATGGGTAAGTGTTCTTGAGTAGGTGTTATTTTTTTGCTATTTGATTACGTATTCGGCTTAGTGTTTCAGGAGAAATTCCTAAATAGGAAGCAATCATGTGTTGTGGAATTCGATTGGTAATATCAGGATACGTTTTTGTGAAATCGGCATATTTTTCTTCTGCAGAATAGCTGATGCTTGCATGAATTCTGTTTTGTGAAGCAATAAAACTACGTTCTAGCAATGATCTGGTAAACTCGCCAAACTTAGGAATTTCAATTTCCAAGCGATCAAAATCTGCTTTAGGGATGAGTACAATTTCAGCGTCTTCCAGAGCTTCAATATTAAATGCAGAGGGTAATCCGGAGTGATAGCTCTGTCTGTCTCCAGCCCACCAATTTTCGATGGAGAATTGCATGATATGTTCTGTTCCTTTTTCATCTACCCGATACGTACGCAAAACTCCTTTTGCAACAAATGCATTCTTTTGCCAAACATCGCCTTGCTGTAAAAGATACTGTCGTCTGCGAAGTTTTTTTATGGTGCAGACCCGGCTGAATGCATATGATTCTTCTTCACTTAGGATGAATTTGTCGCTCAGGTAATTTAAGAAAACATCTATCATTGATTATTGGGGATTTAATTGGACTTAACGATTTAGGGCAGTTGGCCGATTTTTGATTTTTTTGGACAAAAGCGCATCATTAGGCAAAATTAAGCAAATCGGGTTTATCTATGGCATTTTACGGCCGCTTTTTATTTCTGCACACCTTTTTGGTTTTTAGTACTTTACATGGATTGAATGAGTGTCTCAAATCGGTTTGCGGTTCTTGAGAAAAGTGTTCTCTCTGGAGTGGTCGAGGCTTTGCTGGTTTCGGTAAAAAACTGTTTTTTGTTTCCCCGGAAGAATATATCCCGCGGGGATACATAAGGGCTCTTTGCGGTTATTGCGCTAATGGCAGCGAATAATTTTGAAGTTTTATTTTTTTGGGAGCTTTTTCAGCGCTATGCTCTGAAATCTTTTGCAACGAACGCCACCGCGGAAGGATTTTCGCTGCTATCGGGGCTAGGGCAGAATAGAGGTTTTCTTGTTAATCCATGACAGTCCGATTTCCATTATATTCATCTGTCAAGTACAGAACTCAATGTCAATAAAATTATTCTGCATATTTTTAAAAAGCTGATCCATATCTTCTTTTAGGAATTTATATGTCCCGATTCTTATAATGCAAAATTTATCGACTTTAGTCGATTTAATTCTTTGCGCTGTCTTGACCGGCTCATCAATTTTAGAATATCATCAAATATAGATGTATACAAGCCTATAATTCCGATATTGAATTCAGAAACTTTTTGAGGAAGTTTAAAATTTTCAAAATTGCCTTTCGATTTTCCATCCTAAGAAGTTCAGAAACTGAACAAGCCCCGTTTAAGAACATTGCTCTCCTGCATATGGGATGATTAACTTGGAAAATATCCTGCAATTCTTGTAAATATGGATTATTTCATATTTTAAGTGTGATTGAAAAAATGAAACAAACGCAAAAATGATTCAAAGTTAATTCTGTCTAAGTGATATAAAAAAAAATGGCGCCAATTGTCTTCAATTGACGCCATTTGGCTTTGTGACAGGGACAGGACAAATTTCAACATCATTTATGGATGATTTGAAGAAATTGGCTTACTATATGTAATGTCTGTCTTTGATTGGCTTTGCAAATTTGGTTTAGATGTCCTGTTGGGGATTGATGCAAATAATATAAAAACTCAATTGGTTTTATGGCTGTGAACTAATATGCAATTCTAGAAATATTATGGAGGATTTTAAGAGAGTGGCTTATTTAAAGTAGAACGGTCTCTCTTTGACTCTTTATGTAATATAATTAGTCTACTGAAGGATACAGCCTTGAATTTTGATTTAGTAAAATATGGCAGTTCTAAAAAAGATCACGTTTATATAAAAATATGAAAGTTAAAAGACCTTTAAAATTCGCAGTATCTTTCTGTGGAGGAAAAAGGTCCGTTTAATTTTAAGATTAGAATAGTGAAAGTATGCTTTTTGGAATACAAGAATTTTCGATGTTGATGATTAATTGTCGCTAAAGGATTTACATCTGAAAGATTCCGTGCCTATTAGACAAATTTGCTTTTTATTATAGGTTAGCTTTTAATTTTAGTAATTTTTTATTGTGGGATAGCATTCAAATCTTTTCGGAATTCTTAAACTAAAGAACTTTTTTTATTTATTTATAATTTTATATTTGCGCCCTGATTCGAGTTTTTTCTTTTGATATGTTAAACCCCGTAACTGCTTTAAACCAAATATAAAATGCTCAAAGAATTCTCATACAAACAGTTTGGAAATCTTAGTTTTAGTCAACAATGCCTTGATGAAAGTACATTGATCAAAATTGACGATCACATAAAAGTTTTATTTTTACCAAAAGAAACCAAAGTTCATGTCGATTTTCAGGAGTTTCAAATCGAAACAGACTGCCTGCTTTTCATCAACCCAAAAGTTATAGTAAAGCCCGTGACCGGATTCGGAGGAGAAGTCTTACTCCATTTTAACCGTGATTTTTATTGTATCGAAATTCACGATCAGGAAGTCGCCTGTGACGGAATACTCTACAATAATGTTTTTGAAATTCCATTTATTAAATTAGATGAGAGCCAGTCGGCAGACATTCAGAATATAATTAATGAAATAAAATCTGAAATGGAAGATGAAGACTCAAATACAGAAGAAATGCTGCGGATATTATTAAAGCTTATCATTTTAAAATCAACAAGAATCTGGAAACAACAGCATCTTTTAGCTGAGAAGGACCAGCAGTCTGATGTTCAGTTCTTAAGGAAATTCAGCAAACTTGTCGAACAGCATTACAAAACACATCACACTGTTGCTGATTACGCCGAAATGTTGTTTATAACCCCTAAGAACCTTGGAAAAAAAATTGGCATGGTTAGCAAAGACACGCCAAATGACATCATAAAAAACAGAATTATCCTGGAAAGTAAACGATTGTTAGCACACACCGCCCTTACGGTAAAAGAAATAGCGTTCAGTTTAAACTATGACGATGATGCCTATTTCATCCGGTTTTTCACAAAAAACACAGGTATCTCTCCATTATCATTTAGAAAGCAATTTTAACATTAAGAAGCTCCATTTTTAAAGTATGATATCCCAATCATACTTTTTTATGTCTTAGAATTAGATTTCACGCTTTAAATTATTACGAATAGTAGCTTTTTAGCATTAAAAGGGAAAAAGTACAATTCAAAGGAAAAACATGATAAAATTTCCCTAATTGATCAACTTTGCAGTATCTAATCTAGACTAACGTTTAATTAAAAGCAAGACCTTATTTGAATTAACAATATTTAAAAAATGATTCAGAAATAGCAACAATTTAAAAATCAATATTGTCTAAATTCATAGTGATTATAAATTAAATATTTTACTGAAAAAGAAATAAAGCAACAACAAAAAGTAATTGGCTTAGCATTGAAAAACAAAGTATTATTACGTGTTTTATTATGTTAAAAGCTGTAGGTTTGCTTTTTTGTCACCAAAAGAAATACAATTATTAAAAATCATTTATGCAAAAGAAAGTTTTTTACAGAATTAACGATCATAATATTTTTACTACTGTAAAAAGTCCGAAATCAATATTTTTCACATTACTTTTTTGTCTGTTTTTTAATTTGAACAATTACGCACAAACGCTTGAAGATTGTATAAAAATCAAAGAATCGGGATTAGCTGCAATGGATAAGTTCGATTATGCGAAAGCTTTGAAAGATTTGACAAAGGCAAAATTGCTTGCCGAAAAGAACAATTGGTATCTTCAAATTTTTGAGACAAAGAATAAAATCGGAGTTGTTTACATGAATTTGTCTGATTATGGCGAAGCATTGAACTATTATTTAGAAGCCTATATTCTTGCAACACAGCACCTCGAATCAAATAAGGAATCAGCCATATTAAATAATATTGCCGTGCTTTATTGCCTGGAAAAAAAATACAAAAAAGCTCAGGAATATTATTTAAAAGCATACGATATAGCAAAAAAATTGGGAGATAAAAACAAGTTGGCTTTGTATGGTGTTAATTTAGGAAAAGTATCCAACTGGCTTAATGAACTAGATGTTGCTAGTGATTATTTGAATGAGGCAGCAGTGTTTGCTAAAGGTAATGAGCCTCTAGAACTTCAGGTGCAAGCGATGTTGGCTGAAAACCTTTTATGCAGAGGTGATTTTGAAGCAGGAAAGAAAATAGCATTCGATTTACAAGCTAAAAATAAAGAAAACAATTTTGAAAATAGAAATATTAATTCAACGATTCTTAATCTTTTAGCTAGGGCCTTTTTTTTGGAAAAAGATTATGACAAATGTGTTTACTATATCAATTTATGCTTGAAAGCAACAAGAGATCTGGAAGGTCGAATGAGACTGTATGATCAACTTTCTGATGTGTATGTGCTTCAGAAAAAAGACGGTAAGGCTTTAGCTGCATTGAGAATGATGGTTTCTACGAGAGATTCATTAGATAATATGACTCAGAAGAATGTTTACGAAACTAATAAAGTGAAATTTGATGTATTGAATTATAAAAACGATTTGAAGATATCGAGAGAAAAATCAAGATTTGAGCATAAAATATTTGGCGTCTTAATCGTCTTTTTTATTTTATTGCTCTTTTTTTTGTTTAGAATGCACAGAAATAGGATAATTAAACAAGAACAAAAGAAAATTATTATAGAGCGAGAGCAAAAAATCATTAACCTTGAACTTGAGAGTGAAAAGAGTAACAAGCGGATGCTGGAGCAACAGATAAAAGAGATTGAAAGTGAGGCACTTTTAGAGCAAGAACGTCTTAAAAACGAGATCGAACAAAAAAACAGAAAACTGTTGGCAAAAGCATTGTATCTCTCCGGGAGAAATGACATGATAGAGGAAGTTGTTAACTCCCTTTCAGAAATTCCAAATGTTTCTCACGATAATACGCTAAAGAGCCATATTAAGTCCTTAAAAGAACATTTGAAATCAAATTCAGAATGGGACAATTTTATCATTCATTTTGAAGAAGTCAATCAAGGATTTTTAAATTGTTTAAAAGAAAAACATCCGAACCTTACAGCTAATGACATTCGTTTTATATGTTACGTTTATATGAATTTGAGCTCCAAAGAGATTTGCTCAATCTTCAATATTACACAAGAGGCTTGCAGAAAGAGAAAGGAGCGAATTTTTAACAAAATGGAGATTGATAAAAGCATGTCATTTTATGAATACCTCTCTAGAATTAGTCGTTAAATATTAAAAGTCACATTTTTTCTTAACACCTGTCACGTTTTTTAGGCATTGAAATTCATTTTTATTTTTCAGTAATGTTCAATTTTGCTCCAACGTAAATGTCTTCGTATTCAAATTAGACAATTGCGATTTGAGAAAACTTAATTTAATAATGACTAAAAAGAGAATGAAAAAATTACATTATTGCTTCCCGTTTTGCTTTCAGCACAAGAATTTGTATCTCCATTTGACACAAAAGCAAAGATTGAATTATCAAACGCTTACCGATTAATCCTGAATCGATAGATATGACTTTCTAATAAGCTTTCTTTTTGCTTTTAACCATCTCTTTATTTGGTTATAACATCTATTTTTTAATGTACAGTACATTTTTTCAATTAACTGTTTGTGCTTTTTCAAACCAGAAGAAGTAGTTTATTACGCTTCAATGGAATGAAAATTTAGTTTTTCTGAAATTTTCATCAGTAAGATTTAGTCCATTTTTAAGGCGTAATCTAAATAACTACAATCTAGTATAAAAGGAAAAAAGTGCAATTCAAAGAGAAAAGCGTCCATTGTTGTGGGGAAGTATTTGCTGCAACTTTGCAATATCAAATTAACAAAAACAATTAATCATGACAACAGATATTGGAATTTCGGAAGAAAACAGAAAATCCGTAGCGAACATATTATCAAAAATACTGGCAGATGAATTTGTCCTTTTAGCCAAAACCAAACAGGCACACTGGAACGTAGAAGGAAATGATTTTTATGACAAGCATAAACTGTTTGACGAGCAGGCAGGGCAGATTGCAGAAACAATAGATAGCGTTGCTGAGCGCATCCGCACTTTGGGACATTTGGTTCCTGGGACTCTAAAAGCGTTTTTGGAACTGAGCCATCTTACAGAAAATGCTCCTGCTGAAAACGACAGCCAAAGTTTTATAAGCGAACTGCTCTCAGCGCATGAAGCTATAATCAATCATATAAGGTCAAACATCAATCTTTTTGCTAACGATTATGAGGATCTAGGAACCAGCGATTTCATCACGGGATTGATGCAGGAACACGAAAAAACAGCTTGGATTTTAAGGGCACATTTAAAATAGTAACAACAAGAAAAATAATTAAAAATAAAAAATAGACAGATGAGAACATATAAGAATTTATTATTAGGTGCAGCTGCATTGGCAGGACTGACTGCATTTTTAACTCCAGCGACCGCTTCTGCACAGCAGTCAGGAATTAGCCGCACTAATCTGCAGAGACATGACATTTCGGTTTCGGGATATGAAACTATTCAGGCCCGGATAGACTTTCAAGCACATTCCGCTTTTGGGATGCACAACCATCCGGGCGAGGAACTGATTTATGTGCTGGAAGGCACATTTGAATATCAGATTGAAGGAGAAAAACCCATTATTCTTAAAGCTGGCGACGTACTTTTTATTCCCAAAGGAAAAAATCATTCCGCAAAAAATGTAGGCAACGGTAAAGCTTCGGAGCTTGCCACCTACATTGTGGAGAAGAACAAGCCTCTTCTTGTATTGAAAAATAAATAATCCCAAGCAGAATTTGAGAGCCTGGCGCGCCAGAATTTGTACAAAACCTGAAACGGACAGCGGACTCATTCCGTGGCAAAGACAAGTACATGCTTCAAGAAATAATAAAATTTAAAGCATGGGGAAAAAAGTGCAGTTCAAAGAGAAAACCATCCATTGATGGGCGCCCGGATTAATCCCAACTTTGCCTTATCAAAACAGCAATAACATTTAAATATAAAAACATGAACAAGTTTACAGTAAAAGACGGAACAGAAATTTACTTCAAAGATTTAGGAGCAGGACAGCCAATTTTCTTTCACCACGGATGGCCGCTGTCATCTGACGACTGGGATGCCCAAATGATGTTTTTCCTTAATCAGGGTTACAGGGTAATCGCCCACGACAGAAGAGGCCATGGAAGATCTGCCCAAACATATAAAGGCAACGACATGGATACTTACGCGCAGGATGTGGCTGAACTGGTTGAGTTTTTGGATCTTAAAAATGCAATACATATCGGGCATTCAACTGGCGGCGGAGAGGCTTTGCGTTATGCGGCACAATATGGAAAAGGACGTGTGTCAAAAGTCGTTTTGATCAGTGCCATTACCCCTTATATGATTGCAGACGACAGAAATCCAAATGGTGTGCCATTGGCGGTGTTTGATGATATCCGACACAATACTTTACACAACAGACAGCAATTTTACCAAGACTTGACTGTTCCTTTTTATGGCTACAACCGTGAAGGTGCGAATGTAAAAAAAGGAATACAGGACAACTGGTGGAGACAGGGAATGATGGGCAGCATAAAAGCGCAATATGATTGTATTGAAGTTTTCTCTGAAACTGATTTTACTGAAGACCTTAAAAGTATTGATGTTCCAGTATTGGTTCAGCATGGTGACGACGACCAGATTGTGCCTTATGAAACAACTGCTGTAAAAGCGGCCGAGCTTTTGAAAAACGGAAAACTGATCATTTATCCTGGCTTCTCACACGGTATGCCGACTACTGAAGCTGAGACTATCAACAAAGACATTTTGGAATTTATCCAGTCATAAATCAAGAAAGGGAAAAAAGTGCAGTTCAAAGAGTAAACCATCCATTGTCCTTTCCTGCACTTTGCTCCAACTTTGCAACATCAAATAACAATAACCAAATTATTAAAAAAATAACAATCTAAAATTTAGAAAAACATGAAAAATTTAATTTTATCAATCGGTTTATTTACAGCAGTATTATTTAGCGGCGTTTCGTCTGCACAGACAAAAAGAGTTCCAGCATCTTATGGAAGAGAAGAATATGTAGAAGTTGAAAAAAATGTAAAGCTTCACGTTACCGACCTTGGCGAGGGACAGCCAATCGTTTTGATCCACGGATGGCCATTGAGCGATGCAATGTATGAGTATCAATATGCTTATTTTACTCAACAAGGATACAGAGTTATCGGAATTACTTTGAGAGGTTTCGGATTATCTGACAAGCCGGCAGGAAAATACAACTACGATGTTTTTGCAGACGATATCAAAGTGGTTCTTGACAAATTGAACATTCAAAACGCAACAATCGGAGGATTTTCAATGGGAGGTGCAACTGTAGTGCATTATGTGGCCAAATACAAAGCGGCACATGTTTCTAAACTGGCTTTATTCGGAGCGGCAGCGCCAACATGGACAAAAAGAGCCGACTTTAATTATGGTTTTTGGAGTAAAGAAGATGTGGATGGATTAATCCAATTGAACAATACCAACAGACCTCAATTATTGGAAAACTTTGGAAAAATATTCCCTGCTAACGAAACAAGCGTTTCTCCCGGATATGGCGCATGGTTAGGTACTATTCAGGCGCAAGCTTCGCCTTATGCAATGGCCGAAGGATTAAAAACGCTTAGAGACAGCGACTTGAGAGAGGATTTGAAAAACATCACAATCCCAACATTAATCCTTCACGGAAAATTGGATAAAATATGTTCTTATGAATTAGCTGAACAGATGCACTCCCTATTAAAAAATTCTACATTGGTACCTTTGGAAAAAAGCGGCCATGCCTTGTTCATCGAAGAATTGGATAAATTCAATTCAGAGTTATTGAAATTTGTAAAAAAATAAAAATTCATAAGGAGGTTAGTTTTAAAAAATTAGCCTCTTTTTTTATCCTTTAAAATAAAATAGAGATGAAAAGAATAGCATTATTTCTAGCCATATTAGTTTTCGCTTCCTGCAGTAATACCAAATCCATAATTACTGTAAACCATTCCAATCTGCCAAAACCAATTGGCCCATACAGCCATTCCACCAGTTTTGCAGATTTAGTGTTTGTCTCGGGGCAAATAGGCATTGATCCAAAAACAAACACTTTGAAAAATGGAATTGAAGAACAAATCATTCAGGTTTTCGAAAATTTAAAAGCCATTCTGGAAAACAACAACTCCGATTTGAATCATATTGCTAAAACCACGATTTTTATTACAGACATCAAGCAGTTTGAAACCGTGAACAACATTTACGGAAGCTACTTCCACAATCACTTTCCCGCGCGAAGCACAATTGAAGTGGTTTCATTGCCAAAAAACGCGAGCATTGAAATAGAATGTATTGCGATAAAAAAATAAAAGTTATCTGTTTTTTTGAAAAGCTTTAGGTTTGATCCATATCATTCTTCAGGCGGTGTATTTTAAATTAAGATTTACACTTAGGAGCCCGGCTCTTTAGATTAACAAAAAGAAGCAAGGTTATAAAAAAAAATGGCGACAATTGTCTTCAATTGGCGCCATTTGGCTTGTTTGTGACCCTTACTGAACAATTTACAAACCATTTTATGAATGATTTAAAGAAATTAGCTTACTTTCAAGTGAAATTGTAAGATAGTTATTCTAAATTTTCAATCATGAGAGGTTTGTATGTATCGTCAGGGTTAAATATTTAAAAAGTGTTAATTCGACGAAGGTATAATTTGTATAATAATGATTTGTGGTTATAAATTTTTTCAATAAATTTTGAACATAAAAAATCAAATTTTCACAAGTAAATTTAAATTATTATTCTGAAAATATTCGCATCAAAATTTATTGATGGTAAGTTCTAAAATATTACACTCTAAGTTTTGAAGATAAAAGGGTAGATGTTTCGTAGCATACTGATTTTATTATAAACTTAATTTTTGGACTTATTTTCATTCTCGCTGGAATTCTAGTTTTAATCTCTCGTATTATCGATGAAAATTTTATTAATGTGTTGCATTTTATAATTTGAAACCTATTCTATAAAAAATCATTGACTAATTTTAAAATTGTTACGTTAATTTTATAGTATAAAGATTTATTATGAACATAAATTTTAGACTATGAATACTTATACGTGTAAAAAAATTTTTCTTCTTTTTGGAATACTTTCAATAAATTTAATTCTGTCACAAGAAAATGAAAAAGTAGGAACACCTCAAATATTGCCACAACCGGACTTTCATTTTAATGGTCATGTAGGTAGGACTTATTTAGATTCAGATCCAGCGCAATTTCCTCAACCGGTTAAACCACCTAAGAACGCGCCGAATATTGTGATAATTTTACTTGATGATGCTGGTTTTGGACAATTTAGTACTTTTGGAGGTGGAGTTCCGTCACCAACAATGGATAGACTTGCTTCAGAGGGATTACGTTACAATCGTTTTCATACAACTGCATTATGTAGTCCTACGCGAGCATCATTAATAACGGGACGCAACCACCATTCTGCTGCTTTTGCGGGTATTACCGAAGCAGCTACAGGATATGAAGGATATACATGTATCCTACCCAAAAGTTGCGGTACCGTTGGAGAAGTTCTTCGCCAAAATGGATATGCTACAGCTTGGATTGGTAAAAATCACAATACACCTACTTGGGAGACAAGTGATGTTGGTCCTTTTGATCATTGGGCAAATGGTTTAGGTTTTGATTATTTTTATGGCTTTAATGGTGGTGATATGAACCATTGGAACCCTGTATTATATGAAAATCGAAATCTTGTCCCAGCATCTACAGATCCAAATTATTATATGACTACAGATTTGGCGAATAAAGCAATTTCATGGGTACAAAAAACAAAAAGTATTGCGCCAGATAAACCATTCTTTTTATATGTTGCGCCTGGTGCTACACATGCACCTCATCATGCACCAAAAGAATGGATTGAAAAGTTTAAAGGAAAATTTGACATGGGATGGGATCTTTATAGAGAACAAACATTTGAACGTCAAAAGAAATTAGGTGTAATTCCTGCAAATGCAAAACTGACTCCAAGACCAGCAAGTTTACCAGCATGGGAATCTTTGAATGCCGAACAGAAACGTCTTTATTCACATATGATGGAAGTTTTTGCTGCTTATGGTTCATTTGCTGATGATCAGATGGGAAGAATCACAGATGCAATTAAAATATTACCAGATGCGGATAATACAATAACTATATATATTGCCGGAGATAATGGTTCTAGTGCAGAAGGAGGTATTGAAGGATCTGTTAATGAAATGCTTTTTTTTAACGGACATCCTGAAAAATGGCAAGATAACATAAAAGTAATTGATGAATTAGGAGGTCCTAAACACTATAATCATTTTCCATCTGCATGGGCATGGGCAATGAATTCACCTTTTCAATGGACAAAACAAGTTGCAAGTCATTTTGGGGGTACTCGTAATCCAATGATTATTGATTGGCCGGCAAAAATAAAGAATAAAGGAGGACTAAGAAGTCAGTTTACACATGTAATTGATGTAGTACCTACAATTTATGAAGCGGTAGGTATAACAGCTCCAACTGAACTTAACGGCATACAACAAAAACCAATTGAAGGAATTAGTTTTGCTTATACATTTAACGATGCAAAAGCGAAAGAACGTCATAATACACAATATTTTGAATTAGGGGTCAATAGAGGAATTTATAGTAATGGATGATGGCATCAGCATTATCTTTTCCTCCATGGGTAGCTGAACGTGGAGCATTTGATCCTGATAAACAGAAATGGGAACTTTATAATATAGATGATGACTTTACACAAGCAAATGATTTAGCAGCACAAAACCCTGACAAACTTCGACAAATGCAGGATTTGTGGTGGATAGAGGCCTCCAAATATAATGTATTGCCATTAGATTGGCGTGGCTCAAATCCTAGATTTAACGCTGAACTAATGGGTAGGCCAAGTTTAATAGGGAAGCGTAAAACAATGACCTATTATCCAGGAACATTTGGTCTGCCAGATGCAGCTGCGCCACCGATGCTTAATAAATCCTGGACTATTACGGCTGAATTAGAATTGTCAGATTCTAATACTAATGGTATAATTATAACTCATGGAGGGATGCAGGCTGGATATGGATTGTATTTAAAAGATAGTAAACCGGTTTTTGTATACAATTATCTCGCTTTAGACTGGATATATTTTAATGCAAAAGAAGCATTGCCAAAAGGCAAGACTAAACTTATTGTTGATTTTCTATATGATGGAGGAGGTTTAGGAAAAGGAGGGAAGATCAGCATGAGTGCAAATGGTAAAAAAATAGCTGAAGGCAGATTAGAAAAAACGGTTCCGGTTCAATTCTCTATAGTAGAAGGAATGGACATAGGAAAAGATGTTGGTTCTCCTGTTGATTGGAATTACAAAATGCCTTTCGAATTTACTGGTAAAATTGAAAAAGTAACAGTCGATTTAAAATAGTTTAATATTTATGTGATTTTAGAATGCTAGAAAATATAAAATATTAATCATTTTTAATAACTAGCTTTTTTATCTTGTAAAAAAATGGTTTGTAAAGACCACTATAATTCAGAAACCTTCAATGTCATTTGATTTTGGAGGTTTTTTGTTCAAATCTATATCCATATTATTCTTTCGTTAAATATAATAACGACCTTTTTAATATATAATTTTTGTTTGGGGTATTTTTCCATTATTCAACTTTCTACTATTTTTTGTTAAAATAAAGATAATACATTCGGCTTATTCCTTTAAACAATGGGTTTGCTAATGGTTTGAATCCTGAGTAGTCACCCTTACTAGATTTTCAAACCGCTCAATTTTATAGGTAAAAGTGGGTTAAATTTTATTAAAAAAGTATAAAAAAAACGCTAGAACTGATGTTTTAACGTTTCTTTAAGAGTGACCCCGACGGGACAAATTTCAACATTTTTTTTGGATGATTTGAAGAAATTGGCTTATTATATGTAGTTGTTTGTCTTCCAGTGGCTTTGGTAATTTGGTTTGAATGTCCTGTTGGGGATTGAAGGAGATGTACCTTCAAAAAACAAATCGCTAACCTCTTTTATTAAAACCGCCTTAGCTTGTGTGACAAAATTGGAGGCAGTTCTGCACCTGCGGGGGCGTGTTTTGTCATGCACATTCCAGTCCAAATTTATCGTGGCAAAAAAAGTAGTAGCTATGTAATCTATACTATAGATTTAATTCAAGTTCTTTTAAAGCATTTTTAATAAATCCTTCCTTATCAGCATTCATTTGTGCCAGCAATTCCTTTCTTTCTTCAGGAATGTTGGTATACTTTTCTGCCCAAAGATTAATTTCAACAATTATTGGAATTAAATCCATTCCTTTCTGTGTCAATTGATACAATACTTTGGCTTTACTGTCGGGATGCTCCATTTTCTGAATAATTCCGTTTTCTTCTAACGAGAGCAGTCGAGCGGCTAAAATGTTAGTTGCGATCTTCTCATCGGATTTTGCCAATTCGCCATAGGTACATTTTTTTTTAAGCATTAAATCTCTAACAATCAACAGCGACCACTTGTCACCAAAGGCTTCAAGTGAAAAACTTACCGGGCAGTCTGATCTCTTTTTTTGAGTTTTCATAAAATAAAATTAAAATCACTTGCTTTTTGCAAGTAAATGTATTTATATTTGCACTTGCATTTCGCAAGCAAATATAGAAATAATAAACTAAATAGAAAAATTATGGAATTAAAAGGTAAGATAATTTTGATTACAGGTGGATCTGCCGGAATCGGATTAGAGGCTGCAAAACAGTTCATTACAGAAGGTGCTAAAGTAATTATTACAGGAAGAGATCAGAAAAAATTGGATCTTGCCAAAAAAATGTATCCATCCATTACGACCATTAAAAGTGATGCGTCCAGCCAGGAAGCCGCGGTTGCTTTGTACAACCAAATTAATGAAATGGGTGGTATCGATATACTTTATAACAATGCCGGAATTATGAATGGTCAGGATAATTTAGGTTTCAGTAATTCAAAACATTTTGAAAAAGCTGCCATGGAAATTAATACTAACTACTTAGGAGTTATTCTCTTAAATGATCTTTTTCTGGATATGCTTAAAAGCAGAAAAGAAGCAGCTATTATCAATACATCATCGATATTGAGTTACACGCCGTCTAATCTTGTACCAACTTATTCAGCATCAAAAGCTGCGGTACGTTTTTATACAGAAGCATTACGAGATCATTTACAGATAATTGGAAGCAGAATAAAAATATTTGAATTATTGCCGCCGTTGGTAAAAACAAATATGTCTGAGGGAATGGAAGGTAAATCGATAACACCAGATGTGCTAATTGATGCTTTAATAAAAGGATTAAAAAACAATACGTACACTATTCGTGTTGGCGATACAAAAGCGATTTATCTGTTAAATAGATTTTTACCAAAGTTAGCTTACAAGTTATTGAATCATAAAGGTATTACGGCCAGATTGCAATCTTAATTTGTATAAAAATATTTAACTGAATAAAAAATGAACAGCGTTCATTTTATTTTATATCTTTGTCTGCAGTAATAAAAATAAGTATGAGTACAATTGATAGAAAAGCAAAAGAAAAAGAAGCTTTAAAAGCCCTGATATTAAAAGGTGCTAAAAAGCTTTTTGTTGAAAAAGGAATTGAACATACTACCATAAGAAACATTGCTGAAGAAATTAACTACAGTGTAGGCACTGTTTATGTTTATTTTAAAGATAAAAATGATATTCTCCATGATCTTCATACAATAGGTTTTCAGGAATTAGATAGTTATTTTATGGAGTTATATACTATAGAAGATCCGAAGGAAAGATTAAAGAAAATGGGATTTGCCTATATCAAATTTGCCATCGAAAATTCTGAAATGTACGATTTGATGTTTAATCTAAAAGCTCCAATAGAATTCCTGAAAGACTCCGAGAATGAAGATTGGGATGAAGGATGCACAGCATTTGGATTAGTTAAAAAAACTATTGAAGAATGTATTAACAAAGGTTATTTTAAAGGCCATAATGTAGAGCCGCTGGCATTTATGGTTTGGAGTTTGGTACATGGCATGTGCTGTCTGGAAATTCACCAGAGAATTAAAAATGTAAATTTTACGAATCCCGATACCATTTTGTATGACGGATACAATGAATATCTAAAAATGATAGAAAAGCTTTAAAAATTTTTTTGCCCAAAAAAATGAACAATGTTCAAATAATAAACAATGTACAATAAATGAAAATTAAACTAACTTTTGCAATACTCTGTCTAGGATATTTAGGGTATGCACAGAACAAGCTGGAAACTTATATAAAGACCGGCTTAAAAAATAACGAAGTAATCAGGCAGCATAATTTTGATATTAATAAAAGCATGTATGCCTTAAAAGAAGCACGAGCTTTATTTTATCCAACAGTTTCCCTAAATGGAAGTTACACCAAAGCAGAAGGCGGAAGGACAATCGATATTCCAATTGGAGATATGCTGAATCCGGTGTATAATACTTTAAATCAAATTACCAATTCTAACGCTTTTCCGATGTTAGAAAATCAGTCGGTCTTGATAAATCCGGATAATTTTTATGATGCTAAAATTCATACCACGATGCCATTGCTGAATTTTGAAATTATTTATAATAAAAGAATAAAAGCCCAGCAGACGACGCTTCAAAAAATAGAACTCGAAATCTATCAAAGAGAGTTAGTAAAGGAAATTAAAATTGCTTATTACAAATACCTGCAATCGGTTGAAGGTATTAAGATTTATGAAGATGCCCTGGCTTTGGTAAAAGAAAACCAAAGGGTAAATCAGGCTTTATTTAAAAATGAAAAAATAAACCGGACTGCCGTTTTACGAAGCGATAATGAGGTAATCCGCATTCAGGCCAATTTAGAAACCGCCCGACAAACCAGTAATAATGCCAGATCCTATTTTAATTTTTTATTGAATCAAAAACTTGATGCCGCAATAGAAACTGATCAGAGTGAAGCACTGCCAATAGAAGTACTTTCAGAAAATACCCAAAATAGAGAAGAGCTGCAAAAGCTCACTCAGGCAAAAGAAATAAACGAAAATGTAAGCAGACTGACCAAATCGTACTGGCTGCCAAAAGTAAACGGCTTTGCCGATTTCGGAATTCAGGATTTTGATTTTCAGGCGGATAAAAACTCACGCTACTATTTTGCCGGAGTGGGGCTGGAGTGGAATATCTTTTCGGGAAACAAAAACAAATGGAAGCTGAAGCAAGTTGAAGAAGACAGTAAAAAAATCATCTCGCAAACTGATAATGTAAAACAGCAGCTGCTGCTTCAGCTTCAGGTTTCACAGAACAATCTAAAATCGGCCTTAGAGCAGTTCAATGCTGATAAAAATCAAAAGCAGTCGGCCAAAAAGTACAATGATGACATTACCAAATTGTACAAGGAAGGCCAGGCAATATATATAGAACTGCTTGATGCACAGAACCAATGGGTGAATGCGCAGCTTAACACTAATATTTCGCTTTATAACTCCTGGATTGCTTTTGCAGAATTAGAAAGAGCCAACGCCACTTTTACTTTTAACTAAAAATAAAAAACATGAAATTAACGATTCACAATTATCTAAAAAAACATATCGCAGCCTCCAAAAAAGGGTTGATTATATTGCTTGCTTTAACGCTTTTTTACGCCTGTAAAGAAGAAAAAAAGGAAAATTCGCCCTTTGAAAGCGCGGATGTCATCCCGATTAAAACAGCTCCGGTCGAATCTTTTGCTCTTAACAATACCATAAGCGCATCAGGTTTAGTAACAACAGAAAATCAGGCCAATTATGGATTTAAAATAGGAGGGGTCATCAGTCGTATTTATGTTGAAGAAGGCCAGTTTTTTAAGAAAGGCCAGCTTCTGGCATCATTAGACGAAACAGAGATTAATGCAGGATTGAACCAAACCGATTTGAATCTCAAAAAGTACGAGCGTGATTATAAACGAGCAAGCAATTTGTACAAAGACAGTGTTTATACATTAGAACAGCTTCAGAATACCAAAACGGGCCTTGACATTGCTAAAAAACAGAAAGATGCGGTTGCTTTTAATGCGCGTTATTCTAAAATTTATGCTGCTGCGAATGGTTTTGTTTCGAAAAAAATAGCCAGCGAAGGAGAAGTAGTTGGCGCAGGATCGCCAATTCTGGCTATAAATGAAACCACCCAAAACAATAATTATCTGCTAAAAGTAGGATTGACAGACAAAGAATGGGCCGCGGTAAAAGTAGGGCAGAAAGCCACTGTGACGCTTGACGGTTATCCTGATGAAAAATTCGATGCCTTTATTTTTAGAAAATCTCAGGCGGCAGATGCGGCATTGGGCTCCTTTCAAGTCGAATTAAAACTGAGCCTTAAAAAAAGCAAACCAGCGGTGGGAATGTTTGGAAAAGCCGAAATAAAGGCAGAACAATCAGAAGATTTCATCATCATTCCGTACAATTCGCTTATTGAAGCTGACGGAAACAAAGCGTTTGTTTTTATTGTGGAAAACAACAAAGTAAAACGACAGCCGGTGACCATTAATAAATTTGAGAACAATAAAGTATTCATAAAAGAAGGTCTTCAGAAAACAGATCAGATTGTGATCTCAAACAGTGCTTATCTCAACGAACAATCAACTATCAAGATCATTAAATAATCAGTATTATGAAAATAACAAACTTTGCTGTTAAAAATTATCAGTTTACACTGATTATATTTCTGCTGGTTGCTGTGGTAGGGTATCTTACGTTGTTTACCATGCCTAGGGCGGAAGATCCTTCAACACATCCGCCGCAATATTTAATTACGGTAATCTATCCCGGGACAAGTCCAAAGGATATGGAGGAGCAGGTTGTAAAACCAATCGAGAATAAAATTTACGGACTCGAAAACATCGAAAAAATATTAACCACAGTAGAAGACGGTGTTGCAGCTTTTCAGGTAAAATTTAAATACGGAGTAGATGTTGATAATAAATATCAGGAGATTTCTACGGAAATGAATGCTCTTAAAAACAGCGAACTTCCAAAAGATATTTATCAGATAAAAACCGAAAAAATTGCTTCTTCTGATGTGAAAATCCTTCAGATAGCGTTGGTTTCAGAAAATGCATCAGACAAAAAACTTCGCGATGAAGCGGATAAACTTAAATCTAAAATTGAGAAAATTACCAATCTGAAAGATGTAAAATATGCTGGATTTCCCGAGCAGGAAATTCGTATTGATTTACAGCTTGAAAAGTTGGCCCAATTAAAAATTCCGTTAAATGTAGTCATGGCAAGCCTGCAGAGCGAAGCGGCCGATATTCCAGGAGGAAGCATTGATTTAGGCAGTAAAGTATTTAATGTAAAAACTAGCGGTAAATTTAAAAATGCGGACGATGTATCCAATACAGTAATTTACAATGCTAACGGTAAAATAATCTATATGAAAGATGTAGCCGAAGTAGGCTACAAGTCACAGGTCGTCGATCATATTACCCGCATCAACGGACACCGTTGTGTGCTAGTGACAGCCGGAATGAAAGACAATGTAAACATTACAGATGTGCAGAAAGAATTCCTGCCAATTGTAGATGAATTTTCTAAAGAATTACCCTCAAACATCAAATTAGTAAAAAACTTCGATCAGGCGAATATGGTATCGCAGCGTTTGGGACATTTAGGTTTTGATTTTACGCTGGCAATTGTTTTGGTAATTGTGACATTACTTCCATTAGGTTTAAGAGCTTCGGGAATTGTGATGATTTCCATTCCGTTATCCCTCGCATTGGGATTAATTGCAATGAATGCTTTTGGCTTTTCTTTAAATCAGTTAAGTATTGTTGGTCTTGTGGTAGCTTTAGGATTGTTGGTGGATGACAGTATTGTGGTAGTCGAAAACATAGAGCGATGGCTGCGGGAAGGACATTCTAAAATGGATGCAGTCCTTAAAGGTACCAAACAAATCGGAATTGCCGTTGTAGGCTGTACTGCAACACTTATAATTGCATTTTTACCGCTGGCTTTCCTGCCGGATGTTTCGGGAGAATTTATCAGAAGTCTTCCAATGGCAGTTATTACCAGTGTACTGGCATCGATGATTGTAGCTTTAACATTGGTGCCGTTTTTAGGAAGCCGATTTTTAAAAACGCACGATCATGCGGGAGGAAATATTTTTCTTCAGTATCTGCAAAAATTCCTGACCAGAGCGTATCGTGATATTATGCCCAAAGCATTAAAATATCCTAGAACAACTATTGCTATTTCTATAGTTTTAAGCATCACTGCTTTTGGATTGTTTAAAGTAACGGGGTTTAAATTATTTCCAACTTCAGAAAAACCGATGTTTCTTATCAATATAAAAATGCCCCTTCAGGCCAATATTTCAGAAAGTGACCGTGTGACCAAAATTGTAGAAGCAGAGCTTAAAAATCATAAGGAAATTGTGTATTACACTTCGAACGTTGGTAAAGGAAATCCGCAGATTTATTACAATGTGCATCCCCAGGACAGAAAACCCGATTTTGCGCAGATTTTTGTCCAGCTCGAAGATGAAGCTAAACCATCAGAGAAAACAGCTTTGATTGAAGAACTTCGAAATAAATTTAAAACGATGCCTTACGCAAAAGTGGAGGTAAAAGATTTTGAACAGGGAACACCATTAGAAGCTAATATTGTCGTAAGATTATTTGGTGAAGATCAGGAAGTTTTACGTAAGCTTTCTTCACAGGTAGAGACTATTCTTAGAAATCAGGAAGGAACCGTGTATATCAACAATGAACTGAATACGTATAAAACTGATGTTAAAGTTAAAATCAATAAAGAAAAAGCCAGAACATTGGGCGTATTGACCAGCGATGTAGATAAGGTAATCCGTCTTTCGGTAGCAGGATTAACAGTCGGTGATTATATAGATGATAGGGGAGATGCCAGAAATGTTACGCTGACATTGCCCCGAGATAAATTTTCGAACCTTGACGCTTTGAAAAACTTGTACGTAAATAACCTTCAGGGAACTCCGATTGCCCTAAACCAGATTGCTGAAATTTCGTTTGAAACTTCTCCAACGGCGATTAACCATTTTAATAAATCACGCTTTTCAAAAGTAACCGCTTTATCGGCAAAAGGGTATTATGCCAATGATTTATTGACGCACATTGTTCCAAAACTGGATCAATTGAAAATACCAAAAGGATATTACTATAAATTATCAGGTGAAAAAGAATCCGAAGGCGATGCGCTGGGCGGTAATTTTTTGGCCGTAATTATTTTGAGTACCTTTTTGTTTGTGGCGGTTTTACTGCTGCAGTTTAAAACTTTTAAAGGAATTATTATTGTATTATCTATTATTCCGCTGGGGATTTTAGGTGGCGTGCTATTATTGCTTCTCAATGGAAGTCCGATGTCTTTGGTTGCTATAATCGGTTTTATAGGTCTCTCGGGAATTCAGGTAAAGAACTCTTTGCTGCTGGTAGATTTCACCAATCAGTTAAGGCAGGAAGGACATTCGATCGATGAAGCTATTTCAATTGCAGGAGAAACACGTTTTCTGCCTGTAGTGCTGACTTCAATTACTGCAATTTGCGGTTTGATTCCGATTGCATTAAACTCAAATCCTTTGATCGCACCATTGGCAATTGTGTTAATTGGCGGTTTAATCAGTTCTACAATATTATCACGGATTGTAACGCCCGTGATGTATAAATTGATCCCTCCTAGTATTGAAAAGATGTAAGAAGAGAGAAAAGATTTTTTTGAAATTAAGATAATTTTTAAAGCCGGCAGTGTGTTTTAGACTGCTGGCTTTTTTTCTTAAAAAAGATTGATAAGGGAAGACAGGAAATTATCAAATTTTGAAAATGTAAAACTTAATTTCAGCTCTGTTCTTGGTGTTCGAATCCTGTTAAGTTATCGAACGCTAAAATTTAAATTTATCTTGTTTTTCATATAAATAATGTTTTTCTGAAGTTTGTTTCTTTATAAAGAAAATAAAGCAAAAACGAGTCAAACTCATTTATTGATAAGGGTTAAATAAAAGAATGGCGCCAATTGAAGACAATTGGCGCCATTTGGCTTTGTGACCTCTACGTTACAATATCCAAATCATTTTATGCAAGATTTAAAGAAATTGGCTTATTTTTAATTGAATTTGTAAGAAAATTGTTTTGCATTTTGAATAGATAGCGGTTTGTATGTATCGTGGGGGTTAGATGTTAAAATGGTTAATTTGATTAAGATATGATTTCTTATAATAGTAATTAGTAGTTCAATTTTTTTTGAATAATTTTAAACTTTAAATCAAATAGTAAAAGTAAATTTAAATTATAATTCTGAAAATATTCGCATCAAAATTTAACAATGAAGTTATCTAAATTAAAAGCTTAAATTTTTTGTGGCAGAAAAAGGTACAATGCAAAAGCAACAAGGATTTAGCAATAGAAATAACTAATTATTTTAAAAAATAAAGTTAATTTTAGGAGTGCATTTCGTACATTAGTTAATTTAAATTTAATTAATTTTTATGGCAATTATAAATCGGCATATTACATATTTCTTTGATGATTTAAAAAAAATAGATTTTTGTGGTACAGAAATCTTTGAATTTAAAGGAGGAAGTTTTGAATTGCCTTTTGAAACTGTTCCTACAGATGGTAAACACTCTTTTTTAACTTGTGAAAATTGTTGTAAACACAAAGAGATTTTAATTAAAGAGATTGAAGAGAAACTCCTGATTTTCCCTTTTTGTTGTGAGGAGCATAGAAAACTAGTTAATTTGCCAATGTTTAAAAAAGATGATTTTATTAGCATTACTGAAAGTATTGCTAATAAAATAATGTTTACATATCATCATATTTTAAATAACGTAGATACTGAAAACTGGAAAAAAGAAATTATAGACTATATTGATTATACTTCTGATAGTTACGGAAGTTTTCCCTACGGAGAAGCTTTTCAATTAGGTAATTTTTATAATTGTACTCTTCATTTATTAACTACAACTAAAAATATGAGATCAGATACGGTTTCAAAAAAAGAGTTAGATTATAGATTGAAATTCGTTAATAATTATTTAGGATCTTTTATAAATACTAAACAAAAAGATAATCCAACAGATATTAGTGTTCTTCTTAATACATATCAAAATTGGCTAAATATCTTTCCTTTTGAGTTAAATAGTTATTTTGGAAATTTAAAAAATCATTTTGAAAAACACTTACCGTTTTTAAAAAATAGTTTCGAAGTAAATATTTACTCAGGCGTATCTAAAGCAAGAATGCATACTAAAGAAAGTTTAATTAAAGCTTTAATAAATTTAACAGACAATTTGTTAACTCAAATTAATGGAACGACACTTTACGAGAAAGGTCTGATAACTGATGCAAATAAAATTAAACTGGAACTTGTAATAAATAGTAGAAGATTAAAACTTAAAAAAGGCTATAAAAATAATTCTAGTACTGAAGAACAGAAATACCGTAAAATGTTAAAGGAATGGTTTTCTGATGAAAAGGATTTTATTAATGAAATAACACCTTTGTTAAAAGAACAACCCGAGCAATTTGCAGCCACTAAATCTGATGAGATATTAGTCAAAAATGAAGATACTAAGATTTTTAAAAATGATTTTAGTTTTACATTGTTTACTAAAATGTTTGAACTGTATAAAAATGAAACTACACACCTTGCAAATTTTAGCTTTTTATTTTTTGCGATGGAAACAGATTTTTTAGTTTGTAGTCAAGTAGAATTTGTAAAGTTTTTAGAAAAAGAAAAATACAATATTAGTATTGACAAAATTGACAATAGACAATTAGAGTGGAAAATAAGTAGAAAAGCAAAGCTTTACAATTCAATTAAAGAAGCATTAAAAGAAAAGCACGAAAAAAGCACAAATTGAGCTTAGTAGTGTGCCTTTAATTGATTGTAAATCAGAGCAATTTTGCAAAGTATAACAACAATACTTGCAAGATGACAAATTCAATATTACTTCAAAATGTAAGTCCCGAAGCATTAACAGAGCTAATCAAAGAGGGCGTTAAAAGTCAATTAGAAGACTTTAAAAACAATTTCAACACTCAAACTGATGAGTTATTAACCCGAGAGCAAACGTGCGATTATCTGCAAATAAACAGTAGTACGTTATGGCATTGGACAAATAAAGGCAAAGTTATAGCCCATGGAATAGGAAACCGCAGATACTACAAAAAAGCGGAGTTACTGGAATGTTTAACCCCTTTAAAAAATAAGGCTATGAGTACTATAAATACGCAAAGCCTTAATACTGATAGTGACGGACAAGTTAAAGGTAAACATTTTCAAGACCAATTTAATAGTGTTTATAAAGGTTTTTTCGAGCAACCTCAATCAATGAAAATGTTATCTGTTAAATTAAATATTGATAGGTCAAATATTTGTTGGTTTTGTAGAGAGTTAAGAATTAACAATAAAATATGTATTGCAAAGAAAGGAGTTTGTAAGGTAACAAATCGAGTTGTTAATTTTTACACCACAAATCCTGATCTATTTGCAAAGTCGAACCAATTAAAAATGTTTTAGATTATGGAAGCAAATAAAGAAAATTTTATAAACTCATTACAAATAATTTTGTACTGCTTGCTGATAGTATTGAACCTTTACAAAATTCAACGGATGATATTTTGCGGGAGGTTGCTAAAAGTATTGGTCAAATAGATTTTATGCTTTTGGCGTTTACTGATAGTGAAGCTGTTTGAAATCGATATAGTGCTTTGCGGGTTATTTTTAGAAGTATTGAGGGGGGCTTGCTGAAAACAAACAAATTGAATTTGATAAATTACTCTTATTTTTATTGGAAGATGTATTTTTTTCTAAATATTGTAATTAATGGATTAATTGCCTTTCAAGTGAAATATCAAATTACGGAAAACCGTATATTTTTTTGAGAAGCTTTCTTTACGTTTGTCTGAAATAAAACGGTTTATTATGATCAAAAAAATAGTTGCTTATACGCTTTTCTTTTTTACAGTATTAACCTCCAGTGCGCAGAACAATAAGATGTTGGCAATCTGTTGTGATGCAAAAACTAAAGAAGCCGGCAGATGTACGGGGAACGCGTACTGCAGTGCCTGTTCGAACTGTAGCAGATGTGCACATTGTTCCAGCGGGGGGAGTTGCGGGGTATGTAATTCGTATTCACAGCCCGTCAGGTATACCGAAAAACCTAAAGCTACAAAAAGCAGGATTGCAAATCCTTCTAAAAAATCTGCACCAGTTTCTTTTACTTCCGAGACGTCCGCGAAATCCAAAGGAAAGAAAGAACCTGTGAATAAAAAAGCGGTAAATATCTATAATACTGAAGATATGCTAGCCGTAAATGCTGAAAACCTTAAGTTACGTGAAGGACCAGGAAATGAATATGTAGTAATAGAAAACCTTAAAAGGTATGATCTCTTAATGGTTATAGGTATTGACGGGGATTGGTTGCAGGTCAAGGTAATCCAATCAGGTAATTTTGGATATGTGAACGCGAAATATACATATAAGATGTAGGGTGATTTTTTGGAAGTTACTTTTTATTAGGAAGTGGATTCTAATTATGTATTCACAGGTAAGATTTGCTTTAAGATTAATTGAATCTAAGTAATATTATTTAACTACGCAAAATCACTGCGTACTGAATAAATATCTTCGGATCATTAATCATTATGACTGATTTTATAAATTATAAAAACACAACATTATGGACAGATCAATTACATTTATGGAAAAGTTATCCACTGGATATTCGTTTACTGAACTTGCATACCGAGATTATATTGCAGCTCGTTTTCTGCTTAACAACCATTATATAGTTCAAGGACTGACTCTTGCCAGTATAGCCGTAGAAAAATATTTGAAAGCTATAATTGTTTTTAATTTACAGGAAAGAGAATGGTATAATTATCATTTTGACAGATTTGAACAGCTCAAAAAACTCCTGACTAAAGTGAACAGTGACGTAACTCAAAAGTTTGATCCCATTTTCGTAGCAATATTAGAGAAGGCTTTTAAGATCAGATATTACGATAAAATTGAAAAACCGATTTTTATTGGTTTTTACATTAATCAATTTATAGGAGAATTAGACTATACGATTGACTTTTTGGAAAATTTCATTTTTAATACTCAAAGTTGCGGACAACCCATAACAGTATATAATAAAGCTGTTATAAACAAAGATTCAGGTCTCTATTATAATAACTTTATACTAAATAAGGAGGATAAAAAATATTTTATGGAAAAACCTGATATTGGGTTTTCAATATATATTAGTGTTGGATCTATCGTTCATCAAGAAAAAATAGTAAAAGGTGGGAGTACACGAAATATTTATGAAGGACAAATAGCAGAATTCACTGAATTTGGTCCAGATTTTATATTGTAATTATATCTTTTTTTCTCAATGTAATATTTTAAAACCGCTTTTAATGAAAGATAAAATTTTGAATCTAGTCTACAATTTCTTTATTAAATCGTCTGACTTTAATGGAATTCCGCTTCGAAGCATTTCCAAAGAAATGGAAATTGAGTATGAAAAATCCATAAATATTATAAAAGAGCTTGTTAACGAAGGCAGCATTACCATCCAATCCAGTACTAATCCCCACATCATAGGCTTTGGCATTTTTCCGATCGAAAAACAAATTCAAATTCTTGAACAAGCTAAAGACACCAAAGTGAAAATTCAAAAAATTGGAGAGGTTGAAATTAGATTTGAGAGGACGAAATTTCCGATCTGCCTATATCCAAGCAGTGATTATCTGAAAATTAACAGAGATGTGGCTGGATTTAACAATGCTTTTTATATCCAGCAGTTAGCCTTAGGCGAGCCGCAGCTTAAACCGGTATTTTTTGAAATAGAAGTTTTGGACAGGTATTTCAATGATCCACGTTTTGACTTTAATTTTAAGGATTATTCAGGAAGGATTTCGTGCCGTTATGATGAAAATGGCAAAGCGATTTTAAGGGATGAAGACAATGTTTTCTTAAAAAGCTTCGGATTAGGCGTTGACGAAAACAATAATAGGTTGGCTGTGGTGTACCTACGATATTTAAAAGATTTGACGGCGGAGCACCAGATGTATTGGAAAGGAAAGGAAAAATCGGGAAAATGCACAATGTTAGAAGAATACCGCCAAAATACCATTGAAGGGAATTGGTCCTCTTCACATTCTATTTTTTCAGCCTTTCTGGCAGAACAGAAAGCGATCAATGAATTGACACAGCTGATTTTTAGCAAGACTATTTTCAGAAAAACTTTTGAAAGCGAGGAAAGGCCTAAAGAGTTTACCTTTTTTTTTGTTCCTACACTGAAAAATTATAATGATTTTATATTGCTGCTTGATAAAATGATTTCCGAGAATATCGATAAAGACTTTTTTGAAGGGAAGATTGCACTTTTTGAATATAAAGAAGTGGAAGAGGGGATTGTGGAAAAGCAATGGAAGGGGACTCTGCAGTTATTTGAGGAATGGCTGAGAGGCGAATATGAATTTAAGGACCAAGAAACAGCAGCCAAATTGTTTAAGCCGTTAAAAAAAATCAGAAGAGAAAGGCAGACACCCGCTCACAGGATAAACGAAAATGAATATGATTCCAAGTATATTGAGCGCCAGAAGGAAGTGATGAAAGAAGCATATTCGGTTTTCCGAAATTTACGGTTTGTTTTTCAGCAGCATCCTTCGGCCTTGGACTATGGGATTCCAAAATGGCTGGAAAAAGGACAAATTAAAGTATTCTAACTCACCACTAGCAGTATGGATAGCGCTGATCGCCTGAGCTAAAGTCGAGGACCTTCAAGCATTTTTTTGAATTCATGAATTGAAAGCGACTGAGGAGTAATCTCTAAGATCATCTTATCGTCAGTGACAATAAAATCTTTTCGATCATTTTTCAGGTATAAAAGGTGATGCAGGTCTACGAAATCATTCTTTGAGGGACTGTTAAACAGTGTGCTTTTCTGTATAGTAAAGAGCGAAAATGCATCTATGAAAACATCAATGCTTCCATTATAGCTTTGAATTACTTCCGAAACTTCCATCTGATCTCCCGCTTTATTTACATGGTTAGCCAGATAGTCCGCAATTGCATTTATGGTTATCTGACTGTTTATTGGATCGAAAGCTAAAGATTTTAAATATTCTTTTGCTATTTTTTCAAAATCTTCGCCATCTTTCTCCCTTATATGCTTAAGGATCTCCTTTAAGTTTTGATTGCCTCTGCTGGTTCCATTTATAAAACCGGCTGAATAAACGCTGTCTAGATCAGAGAAAAAGTCTAGCGAATAAAGTTCGTCTTTAGTCCTTGATTCAAAATCATTAAAATCGGTGCTGTCCAACAGCTGCAAAGAAATATTCTTTAATCCTGAAGTTCTGTGCTCAATGATTTCAACAATTGGAAATGCATAAGTTTTCATGGCTTCAGGCAGTTCCCAGATGATTGGTATATCTGAAGCTAATAGGTTTTCCATCGCCTTCTTTCTAGCTGAAAATTCTTTTTGGTTTATTCCCGAAATTAATTCGAAAATGCATAGGGCCGATGTGTAACAACTTTCTTTTAGGTCATTAAGATCTTTGCTCAATTTTCTAATAGCTACAGTGTCCAGATAGTATCTCATTAACTTATAATGTTTTAATTGAATATTTGAGAATGTTTTACCGCTACTTCTCTAGGTATGGGAGGAAGATCCATCTGGCTAATCTTATTTTCTAAATATTTAGAAAATGGCAGAAAACTATTCTTATAAGCGGTGCTGATATATCCATTTGAGTTTGAATTCCGATTCGTTTCAGGACTGTATCCAATATAATTGGTCTGGTATTCCCGCAGGCACAATTCCAAATCGAGAAATCGATCAGCAAATACATCTTGATTAAAAATCAATGTGTCTATGTCAATAATGACAAGTGGCCTTACATTGGTGATATTGAATCCTTGATCTTTTAAAATCTGCAGTTCCTCCTGAAACCAGAAATTTATGAATTTATTGAGTCCGGCGTTATTGAACATCCGGTGATGCAATATTATTACTGAATTGATAATAGCTTCATCGGCAGAATAATCGTTGTCAAAACCCTGTTTTTTGCTTAGTATTTTTGTGATTGATTTAATTAGCTGGAGCACGGCATTTGGTTTTCCGTTCGCTTTTTTATACAATTTTTCACTTAATGCCTCCTGGATTTTTAGAAAATCAAGTGATTCTTTTACTTCAGCATTAATCATGATATCCTTTGATTCAAATAAAATTATATTATCCAAATTCCTAACATAGTAGTCGGGAGCACCGTCATATCTTCCATCCAATTCCTTCCCTGTCTTTTGAATGTATCGGTCTCCAAAATATTTGCGAAGGATGCTATTGAGCACATATTTTTCGGAAAAATCAAGAGTTTTCAAACCTTGCAGATTTTTAGGTCTATTGTGTTCAGGCATTTGGTTGTAAACTTCTTTAAATTTCCAGAATAATCCGTTGTAAATTAATTCTATTGCAAAAAGGGGAGAAATTATTCTGTAAATTCCGTCTGCAACTTTATATATGGGATTTGCCCTGATTGCTTTAAAATCAAAATCATCTATAATTTCAATATTATTGATTGCCAATCTATCTAGAAAATATACCTGCGCATCATCATCTAACCTAATATCTGTATGGGCTTCATTTTCCGCAGTGATAACGGCGAAGGCAAGCGTTAGCAGTCTTTTAAGATAATCTTTATAGTCCTTAACTCCAAAATAACGGTAAAATTCTTGTAGAAGCAAATAGCAGTCTTCCCTTTGGATTAAGAATTCAAAAAACATCACTGCTCGTAATAATTGAGTTGAGTAGAGTTCGCTTTTATTATAATTAATCAGATCATTCCTGTCAAATTGATTAAAGAGCAGATTAGCAGCAGTTCTCTTATGACCATGAAAAAGCTGTTCAATCTGGCTAATGGTTTGAGATCTTTGAGACAATTTCCCATTTAGGACCAAGTAAGCCTTGAAAATATCCAGCTCGCTCTGTTTTTGAGTCTTATTCTGCTTCCTCTCATCAAGCTGGAATGCAATTTCAAAAAGCCTTAAACTGCTTACGACAAATAGTATTGTCGGTGTTTCTGTAACATATCCATTTTCAGCTAGAAATGCTTTAATGTTTTTTGTGGCTTCTTCAATCTGTGCTGAATTGCTACCTAGGTGCATTTTTATAAAATTTTCAGGATCACTGTATTGCGAACCGAAATTATTAAATCCAAGAAAAAAACAACCAGCAGTCATCAAGATTTCCTTTGGAATTCCCTGTAGATATTCATTTACTTCTTTAGGCGTTTCATCTGGAAAAATAGAAGAAAATGGGAGTATTATTTGAGTAGCAATTGACATGGTGCAAGATTGGTCTTTAGGTTGGTATTTAATTTAAAGCAGCCGTCTAAAGATAAAAATATATTCATTTATTTTTCTAATATTTAGAAGTAAAAAAATCGGCATTCATTTCATCACTTATGTTACAGCCAATGAGATAGATTCCAATACGAAGTGAAAAACTGTTTCAAAACAGCTAAATTGGATAGAGTAGATAGAAATCCTGTGCTAAGGAACAGGTGTTTTTACGCTTTCCAGTTCATTGGGATTGCTTTATATTTAGCCGTTTTTTATATGGATCCGTAATAATTTTAATCAGACTGCTTATGTCAAAAAGAACCATTTATTTCGACGAGTCAGGAAACACCGGACAGGATATGCTGAACCAAGACCAGAAAGTGTTTGTGCTGGCATCGGTGAGTTTCAATAATGAGGAGCTTGAGGAGCTTGAGAAGATTTTTGGAGTGCAGGGGGAGATGCATTTCAAGAAATTAAGGAAAAGCATTGAAGGCAGGAAAAAGATACTGCAGTTCCTCAACCATGAGTATATCACCGAATCAAGGGTGATGTTTTCGTCAGTACACAAGGAATTCAATGTCTGCGGGCAGATTACCGATCAGCTGATCGAGACGGCCATGCATCACCGAGGGCATGATATCTATGTCAAGGCAAATAATATTTTCTACATGAACTATCTTTTCTATTTTGGAAATTTTTTTTGGGATGGGGAACTGTATATGGATCTAATAAAATACTTTGTTGAGATGATCAGAACCAAAACGCAGGAGTCGATAGAGAGCTTTTACGAAACCGTAGCAAAACTATTGGATTCAGTGGAGGAGAAAAGCGTGCTGGAGCCGGTTTTAGAAAGCAGAAAATATATTGACGAGATATTGGATTCTACGGATAAATATACCATTGACGTAACATTTTCAACCTTTCTGGTATTGTGCGATCGCTGGTATAAATTCCATAATTCCCCTATAGATGTGAAACTTGATGTATCCAAGCAGATTAGCCACTACAGTGATTATCTTGATCACACAAGGCAGCTGGCTGAAAGTGGGGCGGATAAAACCCAAATAGGCTATGATGAGAGGGTGACAATTTTCCCACCTCAGATCGGCGATCTGCAGATGGTGGATTCAAAGGATGAGTTCGGGGTGCAGTGCGCGGATTTGATTGCAAGCGCGATTACCTTTATGTATAACAATGAAGAGGGGAACAATGCGCCTTTTGCAAAAGAAATCCAGAAAACCAAGCTTCTTGACCTCTCCAATGCCTTTGTTATATGGCCTTCGGACAGCGAGTCTCTTAACGCAATGCGCAGCCTTGATCAAGGTGGAATAAATCCAAACGATTTTCTGGCAGAATACTTTTCCTAGGAAGTATTGTTGCAAGCGCAAGAAAAAGAGCATTTTTAGATACAAGAAAAAAAGAGAAAATAAAAGACCTACAGAATGAAGACACTTTACATTATCGGCAATGGCTTTGATATCCACCATGGTCTTGACACCAGATATCAGAGTTTTGCTCAATATCTTGAAGAAAGCAATTCAGAGCTTTATGATTTGCTGCTTACCTATTACGGCCTTCCGGATATCACCGATCCTGATATTACTGACTATGAGTATGGTTTATGGTCGCATTTTGAGGAGGCCCTTGCAGACCTGGACTACATTTCTGTACTTGATGACAATTCCGATTGGGCAGCCAATCCCTCTGCAGAGGATTTCAAAGACCGCGAATGGCACCAATACCAGCAGCAGATGGAGCTCATTATTAAGGATCTGACCACAAACCTCATCGGCGAGTTCAATAATTTCATCCTAAAGGCCGATTATGTCAGCATCCCTGAAAGTGCCCTTATTGAAATTGAAAGGGACAGCCATCTTTTGAACTTCAACTACACTGACACGCTTTCAGAGGCTTATGGGATAGAGGATGAGAGAATCACCTATATTCATAAAAAGGCAGCGGTGGAAGAGAGCAGAATAATTTTGGGGCATGGAACCGATCCCGCGAATTTTGAGACTGAAGAGGAGGCACCTCCGGCAGGGCTCAGCCAAGAGGAGCTTTTTGAATGGGAGCAGGCCAAGGCAGACCAGTACGACTACTCTTATGAGAGCGCGCGAGAGGAAATATTGTCCTACTATACAAAAGCCTTTAAGAACACAGTAGAAATTATCAAGGAGAACACGAAATTCTTTTCAAACCTTGATGATGTTGAAAAGGTAATTGTTTTGGGGCATTCCATGTCTAAGGTCGACCTGAAATATTTTGAGGAAATAAAATCAAAGCTTAAAGCCAATACGATCTGGAATGTTTCGTATTTTGGAGAGGCAGAGAAAGATGGCCACAAGAAAACGCTTGCTTTACTGGGAATAGACAAGAAGAATATTGTTCAGATGAAAATAGCAGATCTTTTAAAAAAAGCGCACTGAAAAATTTCAAGTGTGTTTTAGCGATTTCGCGCGATTGAAATGAGAAAGTAATTATGGCTTTTCATTATTTTTAAGGTACTGTGGCCACGAAAGTCGATACGTTAGAAGCAGTAGATATAGTTTAAAATCTTTATAGGTTCGGTTTCGTTTCTGAGTCTATAGCTTTTGTTTAGGGCAATTGAGAAATTAACGACCTGTCTTTCTGAATTCACTTTTGCCAAAGCGACATATTTTGTAAGTCTTTTATTGATTTTCATGATTTCCAATTTAAGTGTTAGGGTTTAAAAGCTTCTTTTTTCCCTTTCCTAAAAAATATTTTAGAAAGAAAAAAATGGTACAAAAGAAAGCAAGAACCAATTTTATATTGAAAATTTAATGTTCACCCACAAGATAAAACAAGTATTTCACCAGCTACAGTCTTTTTAAATTTTAGCTTATATTGTATCTTTAAAAATTATAATTTATTCGTTTTAATTCAAAAGATCTTTATTTTTAAAACATTGCAATGAGCCGAAATAAATAATTGGTTAGTCAATAATATAATGTAAGCTTTAAAACCTCTTTAATATGACAAATAGAAAGGCTATTCCTGATGCGGATCTATCAAGCGCAGGAGATGATTTTCACATAATGTGGACTATAAAAAAATCCCTAGAACTGCTAAATTTCAATAATGAGGGATTAAAAGGAATCACAATTGAAGGTGTTGAAGAAAATTTATCAAAAAAGGTAGATCCGTACGGCGAAAAATTTCTTGGAATTGATTTAACAGAGTATTTCGGTGGCGATGATTTTGCAAGTGCAGAGTCAATCGTAATATCGCAATTAAAGTATAGTACCAGAAGAGTAAATGAAAATTTCACCTATTCCAAATTATATGAAGGCAAAAAAGCAGGATCTTATGATGGTTCGATTATCCATCGCTTAGCTTCCATTTTTAAAACATTTCTGGATGAGTTTGGGAGAGAGGAAGCTATAAAAAAAATTAAAATAAAATTAGTCAGTAATAGAAATATCAATGTCTCGCAGTTAGATCATATTACTTTAATCCAGAAGTTTTTAGACAGAAATAAAAGAGAGGTGAGTTTTAACGCTGTATTGGGCGAATTTCCTAAAATACCAAAAGAACCTTTTACAAAATTAAGAACTGCCTCAAAACTCAGTTTAAAGGATTTTACTGATTTTATTAGGTTATTGGATTTTGAGGATTGTGGGACAAGCTCAAGACAGTCGTTGAAATTTGAACTGGTCAGGTCAATTTCCAAGGCTTCTTTAAAGTCTAATAACCAGTTTAACTCATTATTTAAATTGATCTGGGATAAAATGATGCCTGAAAGTCGTGAAGAAAGAACAATGACGATGATCGATATAGTGGCAAATTTTGGTTTTAGCAGTATAGAAAATTTATTTCCGGTTTCCCAAAATTTTGAAAATAATGTCAAACTAATTCAAAGAGAACAGCTGGATGAAATTACAGCAGTAATCGGTAATAATGAATTCCATCTGCCAATTTGCATTCATGGAGGGGCAGGTATGGGAAAATCAACTATTGTACAGCAAATAAAAAATGCACTGCCTGACTATTGTGAATGCGTTTTATTTGATTGTTACGGAGCAGGTAAGTACCAGAATCCGGAAGACAAAAGGCACTTACATCGAAATGCGATACTATTTTTAGCAAATGAACTAGCAAAAAATATCGGCACGGAGTTCCTGCTTTTACAGAACGAATCCGATGATGTTTATTTGAGAGAGCTTATAAAAAGGATTCGCAATGGGATTGAAATCATAAGATTGCGAAATCCTCAGGCGTACTTAGTCATTATTATCGATGCAGCAGATAACAGCATTACAGCCTCAAAGAATAGTGGGGAAAGGAGCTTTGTTGAAGATATTTTAAATATTGAAATTCCTGACGGCTGCCGTATAATAGCTACTTGCAGAACATATAGAAAGGCTACTCTTAACCTTCCAAACAAATTTATAGACATAGATTTAAAGCCTTTTAGTACTGAGGAGACTAAGCTTTTTGCAAAAAATAATTTTTCAGGTATTACAGATGAGGAAGTATTGGAATTTCATAAATATACTGGAGGAATTCCTAGAGTGCAGTTTTACTCTTTAAGCCTTAAAAAGGAAGGTATTAATGAGGTGATTAATTATCTGAAACCAAATGGAAAAGAGGTTGGTAATCTAATATTAGATAAAATTGAAGAAGCTTTAATAAGAATTGGGAAAGATAAAAAAAATCTTGTAGATCTCTTTTTTAAGTTATTGATAGCATTGCCAAGACCTGTTCCTATTGAATATCTGTCAGAGTTAATGAAAGTTGAAATAAATTTTCTTAAAGACCTTTCTGCTGATATCTGGAACGGACTGATTTTAGATGAAGACTTCTTTAGTTTCAGGGATGAGGATTTTGAAAATTATATAAGTGAAACATACCAAATCACTCTAGAAGAACGCCAGCAGATTACTGAAAAACTTATAGTTAAATCGGAAACAGATGAGTATGCTTCGGTTAATTTAGGCAGTTTTTTATTTACATCTGAATATAAGAAGGAGCTGACAGATATTGTACTCAATAGAAAATTTCTGGCTGTTCCAAAAGATCCTATACGTAACAAGCAAGTTTATGTAAATAGAACGAAGCTTGCATTGAAGGTCAGTAAAGATATTCACGATGATCTAACCTATTTCAAATTACTATTTATTGCGGCTGAAGAATCAAAAACGGACAAAGCACTTAGTCAATTACTGATTAAGTATCCAGACCTGGTTTCCAGATTTGGAGATGAAGTTTCGCTGTCGAGGCTTAAACTAAAATCAGATGAAAAACCTTGGGCAGGAGCGTTTCACTTGAAATTGGCCGGAATATATTCAAGGAGTCCTGAGAATAAAGAAATAGTATTAAAACATTTAAAAACGGCCAGAGAATGGTTAAATTGGAGACGCCAGAAGAAAAAAGATGAGTTAAGCGATTATCCTATCAGCAGTCTTGATATTGCCTACGAGACGGAAGCTGTATTACAGACTTTGGGACTGACCAGAGCAATCAGAACAATAAACTCATGGAAGCCGAAAGGGGTTAGATTGTCAGCAGGGAATTATTTAATCGATAATGTTTTCTGCTTTTCACCAGAAAAGAAGATCGAGGAGTGGCTAAAATATCCTAATTTCCGTATAGACGTAAAACTGTTTATTATTTGTAAATTATTTCAACATAACAAATCTATAGATTTTGATTTAGATTCCATTGCGAGGTTTCTCGGTATCGTCTTGAACAGAATAGAAATAAAATTTGAAGAAAATTTTCTGCAGTTAATTATTCAGTTTTGCGGAGTGTTGGCCTACCATAAAATTGATTCACAAATCATACTGAATATTCTGAACTCTATAAAAACAAAACAGCTGGAAAGAATTCCATCTTTTCGGAATAGTTATTCTCATGAGAATGAGGAGATTTCAATGGATATAAACCTGTTTAAGGAAACCCTGATTCTATCATTAAATAATGAAGATGCTGACATTGAAAATTTCTATCCTGAAAAATTTAAAAATATATCCAAAGTTGTAGAATATGAAAAACGAAATTCATTAGAGAATGATAAAAAAGAATTTGCGTTGTTTTTTAAATATGCAATCTCTATTTACCAGCTGCATTCAGATATATTGACAGGAAGGGTCAACGAACCAGACTGCTTATCTAAATTTGAGAAGATCTGCGACAGTATTTGCAGTGATTATGAGCTCAGATATCAATCACGATATCAGGCGAAAGACAGATTTTTATTTTTGTCAGGAAAACTGACTGAAACAGCTCTTCTTCTGGATGCCAAAGCAGATAAAATTAAATTCATTATTAAATCTTTTGATGGCCAGACCAATAAACTAAATCTTAGATTAGAAGTTTTAGGTAAAATATCTTTACAAAAGGAGCTGCTGAAGGTTTCGCTTATTCTTTTAAGTGAGTCGGACAAGATTATAAAGGATTCAGAAATGGCAGGAAAAGAAGCGGTAGATAGCTATATTAAATGCTTGATTTTAAGCAGTAAAGTGGATAATTTTTTTAGCAAATATTTTTTTGATGAAGCTATCAAGGCAACTTCTGATATAGACTCTGAAGCATTTACCCAGATTAAAACTATATACTATTTATCAGAGATTGGAATTGTAGAGGCCAATCCGAAGCTTGCTTACGAGTATTCCCGTTTTATTGAATATTGCGACGTAAAGCTTGGCAGTTATGACAAAGATATTTTTCCTTATAACGTGGGATTATTAGGAATAGCCAATTTTGATATGCCCTCGATGTTAGCATCGGCATGTAGGTGGCATCATAAAAATATGATTGATCTAGGAGACGAGATGATTTCCTTATTGGGAACTGCTCTAGAAAAAGGATTTATAGACCATATCCTTGCAAGTTCACTACTTTCCTTAAAGACAAATTACAATTATAAAGAATTGGAACTACTCTACAGTTCACTTATTGATAAATTTGACTATGCTGCAGATTCCGATCAGAAAAGCAAATTTGTCCGGTCGCTATTTAACGATTTAAGGTTGGCTAAAGACCAGAGTTTTGTCACAGGAATATACAAACAAATCAAATCCGGAAAATTTTTGGAACGCGATGCTGTATCGGATGTAAAACAATATGTAGATTTTTTAGATTTACTAAAAGAAAAAACAATTAGCACTACACAAACTGACATCTTTAAAAAAGAAGTTTTCCTGCACCACATCAATTTAGATGAATTAAATTATACCTCCATTAAAGGAATAGAAGAGGCTATTGTTTTTATTATTTCAAATGATAAAAGCAGCTATAATCAGCGCTGGGCTATTGAGCATTTTTTATCAGATGTGGTAAACAAATGTTCTCCGGACCAATATATTTCATTTCTAGATGCATTAGTTGATGTTGATGACAAATTGCTTAATTTCGATGCATTTGAAAATACAATCGAAAAAGCCATAAATGATTGGAGTTATTATCCTGGAGTAAATATTTGGAAGCAAGAAAAATTTAAATACGTCTTACTTACCAAGCTGAATCATTTTGACCACGGGGACAGGTTCAGTATATGGTCAGTAAGACAGTTCGCCAATTTATTTTCCATTGATGATCTGCAATTGGCAGATAATTTAGTTGAAATACTGCCGCAGAAAATAGATTTATTGTCAGATGAATCTATATACAGCGCTTTTGAACTTATTAAAATAAAACTTTCTCAAAAAACTAATGAAGAGCTTTTAATATGGGTTTTAGAAAGATGGAACTTAAAGATTAAATCGGATATAGCAGAAGGTAATTGGACAGAAGAATTAATCCCCACAGCTAATGCTGATGAGAATATTGCGCAGATGCTGAGATTTATTCTTGGACATCCGTCAAAAGAATTAAGATGGAGAGCTGTGCATTCTATCAGAAGACTGGTAAATTTTGGGGATGTTAAAATAATCAAAATTCTGCTTGACAGCCAGAACCGAACTGAGTGCTTTCCATTTCAGAACAAGAAATTTATTTTTTACTGGATGTCATCAAAATTATACCTGTGGATTGCACTAAACAGAATCTCTATTGAAAATCCGTCTACAATTATTGCTTTTAAGGATCTTTTCTACAAAGAGCTTATATCTGAGCGGCTGCCTCATGTTCTTATCCGTCATTATATTAAAAAGACCTGTCTTGATCTTTATGCTTTTGATAATTCTATTTATTCAGATAAAGAATTTCAAGACATCCAGCAGATTAATAAAAGCAGATTGGAATATATAGAAGAAGAAAAGTACAAAAGGGAGCAGAGGAAATATTCGTCGAAATCAGAAAAAGAATGGCAATTCGATTTTGACGCACTAGATACGCTGCCGTACTGGTACAATAGGGTTGGAGATCTTTTCAATCTTTCTGAATATGATGTTGCAGATGTTGCAGACATGTTTATTACTGAGAAGTGGGGGTACACAGGTAATCCAAATAAAGATGATTATATTAGAGAACAGTTATATGAAAGTGATTGGCATAAAACAAGAAATCAGAAGGGAAATATTCCAGAAATAGAAAGTCTCTCTACTTATCTTGAATATCACGCCATGTATTGTGCTGCTGATTTTTTATTAGAAAATGAGGCTTTACTAAAGTCGGATTCTGCATGGGAAACCTGGGAGAGCTGGCTGGATTCGAAGGCAAATTCCTTTGATAATTTTTGGCTGTCGGATCTGAGGGATCCGGTGCCTTTACAGCATAAATATTGGAAGAATAATATAATTAATTTTGATAAAGAATGGAGAGATTCAATACCGGAAGAATATTTTGATGAATTTGTAGGATTCTTAAATAATGGCAAAAATACGTTTTTGATCGTCAATGGAGGAATCAAAAGAAATGTGGGGGTTAATGAGGAAACCATTTCGGTACGCTCTTGTCTGGTTTCAAATAAAGGTGCAGATGCCTTATTGAGGGCATTGCATTCCACTAAAGACAGTTATGACTACACAATTCCTTACGAAGAGGAAAATGATGATACTAGTCAATATGACAGACAATCGATTTGTCAAGATGGTTTTTTTTTAAACGGATGGTTAACTGATGTTAGAACCGAGTATGAAGGACTTGATTCGGATGACCCTTTTTTTAATGGTACTTCCAAAGGATACATAAAATTCGGCAAGAAAGTGGATGCGCTTTTTAATATTGAGTATGATAATCTATTTAAAAAAAGCTATATTAAAAATAGTTTAATAAGCATTTCTGAAAACTGGAATGAAATACATAATGAAGATTACCGCCATAGAAAATACGATACAGAGCTTCGTACTTCCGGAAGTATATTTAGTGTCAAAGATGAATTTATTTTAAATTTTCTGCGAGCCGAACAAAAATCACTGATAATAAGATGTGTCATAGACAGGCAGCTCGAAGAGCGGGAATATAGAAAAAGAGAAGACGATAATAGAAACCGTGTTAAATTATATTTAATCAGACCAGATGGAACAGTCAAAACACTCAGAGGACGAAATTATAAAATTGGGTAAAAAGCTTGTAAAGGAGCTTAATTTAGAATATTCTGCAAATACTTTAGCGAGATGGATGTCGCATTATTTAGCAGAATTAATGCAAAGCATTGATGAAACCAAGACGGCAGAAGAAAAGAAAATATTAAAAAAGGAATGCTGTGACGTAATCCTGAAACTGTGGTCGCAAAAGGAAACCTTGCCAATCAGGAAACCTTTAGGTGATCTGCGGCCTGTTATAGAAATATTAAAGACCTTGAAGGAAAAGGAGCAGGACAGCATTTTTCCAAGATGGCTGGGTCGTCTTCAAAAGCTGAATGGAGATAATCATTGGGCAAATTTTGCCGATGTAGTTGTAAGCAATTCGGATGAGATTTTTGAAAAAATTGTCAAGATAAACCTGCATAAAGAGATTTTAGCCAAGGATGAAGAATGGATGAAAGAAAATAAGACGTTTCTGAGTGAAGAAGAGTCGGAATTTCTAGAAATTATAGATGTCCTGAATAAATATAAAATTGAAGAAGGAGGCATTATTGATTTGAATAATTTTGAATTATCAGAAAATAATAAAGAGAAGTTAAAATTCATGTTTGATGAAGTAGAGAAATTGCTTGATGAGCAGAAGGAAGAACTTTTAAAAATTAAAAATCTTTATCAGCTGGGAGACCAAAACTATTGATCTTTAAATTTTCGCTTTTCAATTGTTTATTTAGATTATCTGCATGAACATGTTTGAGATAATTGAAGCGGCATATTCTATACTGGTTTTTTATCGTTTTTTAAATCGATACGGGATAATATATCGATTTTTAAAATTTAATTTTTGTGCTGCAAAAAGTGCATGAAATGGTTTTTAATTAATTATTTCATTTATTTAAAATTATTTATTAGTAAATCTAACAAATATATAATTATATGAAGTCAGCCTATTTATACGTTCGTGTAAGTACGGACGAACAAAAAAGAAAAGGTTACTCCTTGCCAGAACAGGAGGACAGACTATTGAAGTATTGTAAATATTACGATATCGAAGTCAAAGGAATTTATCGTGAAGATTTCTCTGCAAAGAATTTCAATAGGCCAGAATGGAATCAATTATTTTCAGAAATTAAAAAGAAATCATCAGAAGAAGATAAAAATATAATATTTATTAAATGGGATCGATTCAGTCGTAATATTGAATGTGCTTACGAAATGATTGGAAAGCTTCGGAAATATAAAACAACAGCAAAGGCTATTGACCAGCCAATTGATTTCTCTGTACCGGAAAGCACAGTTATGCTGGCTGTATATTTAGCTGTTCCGGAGGCAGAAAATACTCGGAGAGCTCAAAACACTTCAAATGGCATTCGTCGAGCGAAGTTGATGGGTAGATATCCTAGTAAGGCACCATTAGGATTTATGAATTTGACAGCAATAGATGGCAAAAAAGCTATTGCACCTAAAGAGCCTGAAGCCGAAATTATAAAATGGGCTTTTTATCAAGTTGCCAAGAATGATCATAAAATAACTGAAATCATGAAAATAGCTAATGATAAAGGCTTAATATGTTCAAGATCCCACTTTTTCAGGATTTTGCACAATCCAGTTTATTGTGGGCTTATACCGGTCAAACTTGACTCTAGTGAAGAGCAGATGGTAAAAGGATTGCACGAACCTTTAATAGCAGAGTCTTTATTTAATCAGGTTCAGTTTGTTATTAATACAAAGAGAAGAACTACTGCTAAAAGAGATGATTTACAATCATTATTTTTTCTTAGAGGTTTTTTAACCTGTCCTGTTTGTAATCGAAAGCTTGGCGGAAGTTTATCAAAAGGGCGATCAAAAAAATATCCATACTATCATTGCCGTGATGGCTGCAGAACAAGAATAGACGCGGAATTTCTTAATGATTGTTATCAAAATAAACTTCAACAATTGATACTCTCAAATAATGCAATTGAATTATTTAAGGACATTTTAGAAGACCAGAACATAAAGACACAGAAAGCAAGTTATTTACACGCTCAAAAAGTATTAAAGAGGAAAATAAAAGAGGAGGGAGTAACGCTTTCTCGAGGCAGAAAATTATTTATAGACGGAATATTAAAAATTGATGACTACAATGAATTAAAAAAAGAGAATCAAGTCAGTACCAAAAATCTTAAAAAGGAAGCACGTGATATTGTCGTTAAATTAAAAGCCATCGATAAAAAAAATCAAGTAGAAGAGAAAGCGTTAGTCGAAATCTTTCAAAGATTTTCTGAATTTGATACCTCAGACAAAAGGCATCTGGTAAATCTTATTCCACCTACTAATATTGATTTTAAAACAGGAACACTTTCTTTAAATCTAAATCAAGCATTTTTGAAAATACTATCAAAAAAAAGTAACCGAAAAACCAATAAAAAAAATGAATTTCATTGAGAAGAATGTTTCAGTAGAAAAAGCCGTTATTATTCTTTCAAAGAACGGTATTCAGGTAGATGAGAAGGAAGCCAAAATTATTTTGGAATTACTATATTTAGTATCAAAAAATTACGATAAACCAAAAGAGAAAAAAATCCTATATCCTTAAAGGGACTTCGAACCATCGTTCAGCTTCTATTAAATCTCAGATAAAGTTAGTTTTAGACTGTTTATTTCAAACAGACTAAGGATTCCTTGCGAAAATATCGAACCATAAAATGTTAGGATGTAAAGGCTTGAAAAACCTAGATATTTGAGTATAAAAAAAGAGACAACTACTATATAGTTGTCTCCTTAAGTGACCTCGACTGGATTCAAACCAGTAACCTTCTGAGCCGTAATCAGATGCGCTATTCAGTTGCGCCACGAGGCCTTTTTATTATCAATTAGCTGTTTTTTTGTAGCTTTATTGATTGCTTATTGCGGGTGCAAATATAAGCATAAATGTGGGATGTGCAAACAAAAAATGATATAAAATTTAAAAAAAATGACAATAAAAAATTATATCCGTGATATTCAGTACTTTCCTAAAAAAAGAATTTTATTTAAAGACATTACTCCTCTTTTAAATGATCCGAATCGAAGAGGAGAATGTCTTGTGCTATTGCTGAATTCCTTAAATAGACAAAAGATTGATAAGGTAATAAGGACAGAAAGGCATGGATCTTTCTTCAGAATGCTTTTGGCAGGTTGGTTAGATGCTGGCTTTGTTACCTGTACACAAACCTAACTAACTTCCTTTTAAGACAATTTGTGCTTCTTATGATTTAGAATATGGTACAAAATTACTGTAAATATACATCGATGGCATTAAGAAAGCAGGGTTTAATTCATGACGATGTCCCCGCAACTCGCAGAATAGCCTAGGCTCTAACAGAATTAGTGCATAATCTAGGAGATATAATTGCTCATAAAATAATTATTTAATTGAGCTTTTTTTTTAATAGAAGTGATAAAAATCCTGCATTTGCTTGAATTAACTATTTTAGACTGGAAATTCAATATGAGTTTTTATTATTTGATTCCCAGTCTGGATTTTAATTTTAAAAATAGCAAAGCAATTTTATAAGCATCTTCTGCTGAAGAATTTCTGTCACTTTTTGGAATTTTATATATTTCAGATAAATCATCTAGTGAAAATTGTTTATCATTGATGTCGGTTAGTTTTCTATACATTACATCAATATCCAAAGCTTCGTTTTTTAATCTGCCACAATCAAGTCTTTCCAATGCCGCATTTATCATTTCAATATCAAAATTAATGTGGTGACCGACTAAAACAGCGTTTCCTAAATAATCTATAAACTTCTGAAGAGCTTCAGTTTCCTGAAGCTTTGTCATTTTACTTTCAATTATAAATTCATTTGATAATCCGTTATCATGTAAATATTTATACTGTAACAAAACAGCTTCAAAGTTATCCTGAATAATTATACTATCATTAACGACCCCAAAAGCGCCAATAGACAATATTACATCTTTTACAGGATTTAATCCAGATGTTTCTGTACATAGAACTACAAAGCGATTAGGTTTGGTTTCAAACTTACCGAGATAGTTTTTCCAAAAATCAGGATATTCTTTATTAATGTTTTTCAGCCAGTCCAGCATATTTATGAAAATTGTGTAAGTTGAAATTTGCTTTTAATTAATTCCTCCAGATCACGCATTGGAGCAAGCGCATTTTTTAATTTTTCTTTATCTGTTTTAGAAAGTTCCTTTATATTTATGTATTGACCTGAATCATCATTTTTTATTCCTTCAACGGTTCTGAATTTTAACAGCGTTAAAAATGCTTCTGCACAACTTAAATATATTTCCGCATTTTTTGAATCAGAAATGGCAAGTTGTTTAAATCTGAGATAAGTGTTTTTAATCCCCTTGATATTTGCACTAAGTATCAATAATCTTGCAGCATCAATCAAAGGCATTAATGCTCTTGTTTTAATGTCAAACTTCATTTTATGAGGCCCTTCTTCTTCAAGAATAAATTTTTTAAAAAAACTTAAAGGTGAATTTTTCTTTAGTGCATCATTTCCTAAAAAATCAAAAAACAACGGATTATTTATTGCATTCTTAAAAATAACATTTTCAATAGCCTCTTCGATTTTAGGTTCACCAAAAACAATTTCATAATCAAAGAAAATACTGCTTAGATCATTACTGTTTTCACCTGGAGTATTCATCCAGCTATTATACTGTTTTACCCAGTCAGACAATGATTTACACCATAACATATTACTTCCCATGTGACCATTTGGACAAAACTCATAACCAACTTTCTCTAATAGGGAAGTCGTTCTTTTGGCAAGTCTTAAAAAATAATCTTTAACTTCCCGGTAATTTTCCGGAGTAACATCTTCAAAAATTAAAATACTATCCTGGTCTGTAAGCAAAAGCTGTTCTTTTCTTCCCTGACTTCCAATACTTAACCATGCAAAACGAGCAGGAGGGGAGCCTAAATCTAAAATTGTTAACTCGACTGCGCGCTTTATAAGTGCCAGATTTATTTCGCTGGCCACATTACAAATGTGTGAAATCGGAATGTTTTTTTGAATTGAATTTTGAATCAAATCTGATAATCGCTCACGAATTTGTTTTAAATCTTTTGGTAATTGCGATCGCTTAATCTCTTTAATTAACACACCCGGGTTACTGGCCTGAGCAACAATTAAATCGTGTTCAGAAATAATCCCTTTTACAGCAGATTTATTAGTACCGTCTTTTGTGACACATAAATGAGTTACATTGTGTTTCAGCATTAATAACTGAGCTTCCGCCAAAGAAACATTCTCAATAACGGTAACTACAGGTGATGACATAATTTTATCTATTCTCTCTGTAATTGGATAACGACCAGTAGCAATTTTAGAAGATAAATCGGCATCAGTTAAAATACCAATAGGATTATTATTTTCGCAAACCACAATATTATCAACCATTGAGTCTGTCATTAAAATAGCAACATCCTTAACTATTTTATCACCGGTGGTTGTGAGTGGTGAATTATTATAAGAAAGAGATTGAATATATTGCATTTGTGATTGCGGATCTGCATAAAAAACGCCTTCAGAAACCAATTTGCTACCTGAATTCACACTATCTTTTGTATGACGTGAATTTGTAACAAAACTTTCAAGTAAAAAATTTAAAACATCTGAGTTATTTGCAACAAAGGGTCTGAAAACAGCAATCGGAATAGCATACACGATACTTTCCTCACGTGCTTTCGCTGTCATCATATAGTTGTTCTTTGCAAAAAAAGGACGCAGACCAAAAACATCGCCTTCATGACATTTGTTTATTATAGTTTCTTCGGCATCAGCAATTGTTGTAAGATTTATAATTCCCGAAGAAACAACATAAAAACTATCATGAAGTGCATCATCATTTTGAAACAATACGGCGTGTTTTTCTAAATTTATTACACGTATATTGGTCGCAATATCAAAGAGTTCCTGAAATGTCAAATTGTTAAAAGGTGGATATTCTTTTAAAAAATCCGCTATATGCTCAGCAATTGTGTTCATAGTAAATTTAATATAGTCAAATGTAAAAATAATAAAATAATAAATCACTATTTCATATTGATAGCTAAAACAAATTATTTATGAATTTTTATTTTTTTATAAAAAAAAAACATAATGACTGTAGCTGTCTACACCTAATATTTCTCATTATACAGCCATTAAATTATGTTAATTTAAAAATAGAAGAGAATAAAACGTTTGATTATTTCAAAAAGTGAAAAGTTTAACAGAAATTCTATTTTACATAATATAAATTATAGTTCAGAGTGTATATGTAATAAAAGCGCTAAATACACGCTTTTATTACATATTCTTTTAAAGTTTTTTAGAATACACAGCTTTTCCATTTAAAGAAACTTCAATTTCGCCTTTTTCTTCATAAAAAGTTGTTCGTAAAGCATTTCCCTTGAAAATTGTTACATCTCCGTAAACTTTTCCGGATTCTGCAGATACATATTCAAATAATAACTTTTTATTATCTGGTTCAATACCTAATTTATAGCTTGTAAATTTGGTTCCCTTTAAATTAAATTGTTGCTGTGAATCAATTATTTTACCATCAGCATAAAAATTTGTGATTGTCTTGTTTAAAGTTATATCCGGATAAAATTCATTTACTTTTTTTAGAAGATCATACTGAGCCGTACTTGCTTCTTCTTGTTTTGAAGTAATGGTTTGTGCAAATGAAATTGTCGAGAAAATTAAAGCTAATAACAAAATGAAATTTTTCATAATTCATAAATTTTAAGATTAATATTTTAAAATGTTTTATAACAAATCCCTGCGTAACATAATCAAAGCTTGTTTAAAAATTAGTTTAATTATTTAACAAGGTATGAAATCTTTACCTTTGCAAAAAATTAAAAGCAATCATTTAAGAAAATGACAACAAAAAAATATATAAAATTAATCCTTATTTTGGGTTCGCTAACAGCACTTGGTCCTTTCTCAATTGATATGTATTTGCCTGGTTTCTCCGGAATTGCAGAAGATTTGAATACAACTGTGGCAAAAGTTTCCATGAGTTTATCTAGTTATTTTATCGGAATTTCAGCCGGACAATTGCTTTATGGGCCTTTATTGGATCGCTTTGGCCGTAAAAAACCGCTGTTTATTGGCTTACTGGTTTATATTTTAGCTTCTTTAGGGTGTGTATATGTAGCTGATATTGATACTTTTATAGTTCTTAGGTTCATTCAGGCTATCGGTAGCTGCGCAGCAACAGTGGCTTCTGTAGCTATGGTACGGGATCTGTTTCCTGTAAAAGATATACCAAAAGTTTTTTCTTTGTTAATGCTGGTTTTGGGATTGTCACCAATGCTTGCTCCGACTATTGGAGGTTATGTAACAGCTGATTATGGATGGCACATGGTATTTTTGATACTCATGTGCATGGGAATTTTAATTTTAGCAGCTTCTCAATTAGGATTACCAAATACTTACAAACCTGATACTTCTATTTCTCTAAAACCGAAACCAATTATTTCAAATTTTTTAAAAATAATAAAAGAACCACAATTTTACACTTATGCCTTTACAGGTTCAATCGCTTTTTCAGGATTATTTTCGTATGTAGCTGCTTCTCCTATTATTTTTATGGATATTTATCATGTTGATGCTAAAACTTATGGTTGGATTTTCGCCTTCTTATCTGTCAGTTTTATTGGTTCAAGTCAATTAAACTCGGTTTTGTTAAAGAAATTTTCCAGTGAGCAAATGATTTTTGGCGCCTTGATTTCACAGTCCATAATAAGTATTGTTTTTTTGATACTTTCTCTGAATAATCTTTTGGGATTGTATGAAACCATCGGAATGCTGTTTTTGTTTTTAGGCTGCCTGGGAATTTCAAATCCAAACACAGCCGGACTTACCATTGCTCCTTTTGTTAAAAACGCCGGTAGCGCTTCTGCTTTGATGGGTGCAATTCAGTTAGGCATAGGTGCTTTTATATCTTTTATGATTGGCGTTTTTGTTAAAGATTCTGTTGTTCCAATGGTAGCCATAATGACTATGACAACTATTTTTGCTTTTATTATTTTAAATATTGGAAAACGTTTTATCAAACAAAAAATAGAAATATCATCCAACGATAATATTCAAACTTCACACTAAATTATAAATGCAAAAAATCCGGAAATAAATTCCGGATTTTTTTAAACTTTCTTATCTGGTCTGATTATCATTCTGAGAGACTGATCTCTGGCAAAATAAGCAACCATCCAGTTATAAAATGTGTTTAATCTGTTTCTGTATGTGATTAATGAAATCAAATGCACAAACAGCCAGATAAACCATGCAAAAAATCCTTTGAAATGCATCTTTGGACTTGGCAGATCAACCACAGCTTTGTTTTTTCCGATAATAGCCATTGAACCTTTATCATTGTAAATAAATGGTTTAAGTGGTTTGTTTTCTAGTGAAGCTTTAAAGTTTTTAGCCAGATTTATTCCTTGCTGAATCGCAACCTGTGCTACCTGCGGATGTCCGTTAGGAAAATTTGCATCTGCTGTTAAAATAGCGGTATCTCCAATTGCATAAATATTTTCTGTAGCGTTCACTTTACTGAAAGCATCAGTTGCCATTCGTCTTCCACGACCGTAACTCTCCGAAGACATGCCTTCAAATATTTTAGCAGAAACTCCGGCAGCCCAAATTAAGTTTTTAGTTTTAATAGTCTCACCGTTTTCAAAATAAACGGTATCATCCACATAATCTGTTACTTTGCTGTTTAATTTAACTACAACGCCTAATTTAGTAAGTGCGTCTAAAGTATCTTTTTGAGAAGCTTCGCTCATTGGCGCAAGCAAAGCATCACCACCATCAACCAAATAAATATTACTTGCAGTAGTTTCTAATTCCGGGTACTCTTTTAAAAGAATATTTTTTCTCATTTCAGCAAACATACCAGAGACCTCTACTCCTGTCGGGCCTCCACCAGCAACCACAATCGTTAATAATTTACGTCGTTTACGGATTTCTTTGCAAATAGCTGCTTTTTCCAGATTCTTAAGCAATGTATTTCGCATTACGATGGCATCATTTAAGGTCTTCATCGGAATGGCGTTCTTCATTACGTTTTCCATACCAAAGTAGCTTGTTTCAGCTCCTGTAGCAAAAACTAAATGATCGTAAGTAAGCTCACCGTTACTTAAAATTACTTTGTTTTCCGCTGGAACAACAGACAACAATTCGCCTAAACGAAATTGGAGATTCTTTTTTCCTGCAAAAAATTTTCTAAAAGGATAACTAATGCTTGATGGCTCTAAAAAAGCTGTTGCAACCTGATATATAAGTGGTGGAAAGAAATTATAGTTGTTTTTATCTACAAGCGTTACTCGTATCTGAGGATGATTTACAAGTTCTTTTGCCAGATTTAATCCTGCAAAACCACCTCCAATGATGACTATATTCATATTATTAATATTGTTATGTAGGTTTTAAAATACCTTTTAAAAGTACAACAATAATTAGGAATGCAAAACGTCAAAAACATTTCTTTTTGTTTTTTTTAACAGATTTTTAAACTATAACGATATTGTTAAAATATCTTTTTTGAGGTTTTCTTTTAAAGCTTAAATCTATAACAAACCAGTTTCTACGATTATTACTTTTTGGATTTTTTACCTTCTTTTTCGGTTATTTCAACCTTATTCTGTAAAACATAGTTAGCCAATAATTTCTCAATTAGCTCCTCTTTTGTAAGATGATGAAAAACAGTTTTTATCTTAGTTTTTAAATCCGCAGAAATGTCATGATTTGGTTTGGTTTTAAAAATTTGTTTCGCCCATAAAAGCGTATTGTTTTCTTCGAGACTTATTGCTGAAGGTTTTTTGAATTCAGTAAATTTTAAACCTAATTCTCTTTCAAAATCGGCAATTTCAGGCACTTCTTCCTGTTGTAAAACGGTTAATGAAAGTCCCTTGGCTCCTGCCCTTGCGGTTCTTCCGCTTCTGTGGACATAATTTTCGTAAGTGTCAGGCAAATGATAATTTACGACATAGGATATTTGCTTTACATCTATTCCTCTGGCAGCTAAATCGGTTGCTACTAAAATATTGATATGCCCTTCACGAAATTGCTCCATAATTCTGTCACGGATTCCCTGAGATAAACTACCATGAAGCGCTCCTGATGAAAAACGATTTATAGCCAAATTTTTAGCTAATTTATTGACTGCTGCTTTTGTTTTGCAGAAAATAATTCCGCGTTCTCCTTCCCTGGAGTTTAAAAAATGCATCAGAACATCTAATTTTTCAATAGGATCTACTACAATATACTCATGTTCAATTTCCTGATTCCCGGTAGTTTCCATATCGACACTAACCTGAACTACATTTTTGTTTAAGTAATTCTGAATCAGTTGTTTTATAGTTCCTGGCAAGGTTGCAGAAAACAATACAGTGCGGTGTTTTTTAGGAAGTTCTGCAACGATTTCATCTAAGCTTTCTTTAAGGATAGCAACCATTTCATCTGCTTCGTCTAAAACCAAATATTGGGTTTGTTTCAAATCGACTGCTTTTCTCTGAATTAAGTCAATTAAACGTCCCGGTGTTGCCACCACAATTTGTGTTGGATGTGTAAGTCTTTCTATTTGAGGTTTTATCGGGATTCCACCGCAAGTAGACGCAATAGAAATATTGGGTATGTGCTTAGAAAAATCTTCCAGATTCTTGAAAATCTGTTGACCAAGTTCTCTTGTAGGTGCTAGTATAACAGCCTGAATAACTGATGAGTTTGTATCAATTAATTGTAATAAAGGCAATCCGAAAGCTGCTGTTTTTCCGGTTCCTGTTTTGGCTAAACCAACCAGATCGTGAATTTCAGATAAAAGTAAAGGAATTGCTTTTTGCTGAATTTCTGTTGGCTCAACAATATTCAATTCGTTTAAAGCTTTTAAAATTGGTGCTGAAATTCCTAATGATTCGAATTGTTTAGACATTGTTTTTGTTTTAGATTTTTGAGTTCTGGTATTAAATAACACAGATTTAGAAAGGTATTTTTTAGTATTACCTTAGAATTTTGGTGAAACTATGATTTAGAAAGTTTCTTATGAAAACTGAAGTCTTAGCCCTGATGGAAGCGGCATCCTTTTTCCTGCTTCTTTAGCAGGAAAAAGATACAGCGGACAGCAGGAAACAGCTCCTGATTTTGATTATTATACTTGAAATTAAAAGGTTAGAGTTCTATAGATTCACCGATTTCAAGCAACATTAAATCTTTACCTTTGTCGAAAAATTTACGGATTGACTCTTCATGGTTGATTTCGATATAGCCAAAAGTATCATAGTGATACCCCAGAACTTTGTCACATTCTACAAAATCCGATGCAATTATGGCATCTTCAACATCCATTGTAAAATTGCTTCCTACCGGCAGAATTGCTAAATCCAGTTTTGTACGCATTGGAATGAGTTTCATATCGAATGTTAAGGCTGTATCACCTGCAATATAGATGTTTTTGTGTTCCCCTTCGATAACAAAACCACCCGGATTTCCGCCGTTACTGCCATCCGGAAATGAACTGGAATGCACAGCATTTACATATTTGACTTTTCCAAAGTCAAAATTCCAGCTACCGCCATGATTCATCGGATGCGCTTTGAAACCCAGTTTTGCATAATAACTGGCAATTTCTGCATTTGAAACAATGGTAGCCTGCGTTCGGCTTGCAATTGTCTCAACATCCAGAACATGATCGCCATGTGCGTGTGTAAGCAAAATGTAATCTGCTTTTAATGTATTTACATCAATTGCTGATGCCAGTGGATTTCCTGTAATGAAAGGATCAACTATAATGTGCTTCCCTCCTACTTCAATTCCTAAAGATGCGTGGCCGAAATATGTAATTTTCATTTTATAAAATTTTAATGTGAAACGATTATCTTCCTCCTAAAAATAGATTTACAATAATGTCAGAAATTAATGAAATCATACAGACTGTTAATAATACAGAAAGTAAAAAAGTACTTAGCGCTAATTTTTTTAATTCAGGATCCAAAAGCTTCGGGTTCTGATTTTTATACACTGTAATTAAATGTTTAGTTAAAGGTATGTAAGCTAATAAAAAAAGATACTGATCAAACCTGTAATCACTTAAAACAGCAAAAACAACGACTAAAATCATCGAAGTGATAATTATTGAAAAGTGGTAAATTTTAGCTTTTTCTCCACCAATCTGAACTACGATTGTGTTTTTTCCTGATTTTCTGTCTGATTCTTCATCACGCATATTGTTCAGATTTAAAACGCCGACACTCAGTAAACCAATTGAAATAGCCGGTAAAATTAAAAGTGGATCGATTTCTTTCGTATGTAAAAAGTTCACCCCTAAAGTACTAACGAGTCCGAAGAAAATAAAAACGAATACATCTCCAAATCCTTTGTATCCATAAGCAGAATTACCAACTGTATAACGAATTGCTGAGGCAATTGCAGCAATTCCCAGCAATAAGAAAAAGAGAGAATACACAAAATTAGTTTTTCCGAAAGCAAAATAAATTAAGATAATTGCAGATAGCAATGTCAACAAAGAAGTAATGATAATGGCTTTTTTCATCGCCTCGGCAGTGATAATTCCGCTCTGAATAGCTCTTTGTGGCCCTACCCTGTCTGCATTATCTGTACCTTTTACACCATCTCCGTAATCATTTGCAAAATTAGACAAAACCTGTAAGCCTAATGTTGTCAAGAGAGCAAAGCCAAAAACTTTCCAGCTGAACACTTCAGTTGGTGTATTGATTGTTTCTGTTGGATTAGATAAAGCATAAATACTTCCAACTATAATTCCGGAAACTGATAAAGGTAATGTGCGCAATCTGGCGGCTTCTATCCAATGTTTCATTCTGTTTTTTTAGTTAAATTTTTGTTTCAGGTTTCAAGTTTCAGGTTAACAGCCTGAAGCTTTCTGTTTTATGGCAACCATTTATTTTCGCCAAAATTAGGCTTTCTTTTTTCTAAAAAGGCATTTCTTCCTTCTTTTGCTTCTTCGGTCATGTAAGCCAGACGCGTTGCTTCACCTGCAAAAACCTGTTGACCAACCATTCCGTCATCAGTAAGGTTCATGGCAAATTTTAGCATTTTTATAGAAGTTGGAGATTTTTGAAGTATCTCTTGTGCCCATTGGTAAGCTGTTGCTTCAAGTTCTTCATGTGGAATAACGGCATTTACCATACCCATTTCAAAAGCTTCCTGAGCCGAATAATTTCTTCCTAAAAAGAAAATTTCACGTGCTTTTTTCTGTCCAACCATTTTGGCTAAGTATGCAGATCCGTATCCACCGTCAAAGCTGGTAACATCAGCATCAGTCTGTTTGAAAATAGCGTGTTCTTTACTGGCAAGTGTCATATCGCAAACCACGTGAAGACTATGTCCGCCACCAACTGCCCATCCCGGAACAACGGCAATTACTACTTTTGGCATAAAACGAATTAAGCGCTGCACTTCAAGAATATTCAGACGATGCTGTCCGTCATCACCAACATATCCCTGATGTCCTCGCGCATTCTGATCTCCTCCACTGCAAAAAGAATAAATTCCGTCTTTTGTAGAAGGACCTTCTGCAGAAAGCAAAACTACTCCTATTGAAGTATCTTCCTGAGCATCATAAAAAGCCTGATACAGCTCTGAAGTTGTTTTTGGGCGAAATGCATTTCTGACATTTGGTCTATTAAAAGCTATCCTTGCAACACCATTACATTTTTTGTATGTTATATCTTCAAATTCTCTTGCGGTTATCCAATCCATTACTATGTTTATTTTTAAATTTTAAAGTGTAAAAATAAACCATTTTTACATTTTTACCTATTCCTGTCCCACACTTAGTTTACCCTGCAATGTGTTTCTAATAAATAATTCTTACTCCGAAGTAAAAAATAACACTTTTTAACATTTGCTTTTAAAAAAAAGAAGTAATTTTACAACCTAGAAATCAATGAGATACATTTTTTTTTATTGATTTAAAGATTGATTTTCTTTCACTGATTTATTAACCTAAAAAATGACCTTTTTTGAGAAAATTTAAAAATTTTGTCGCTCATTTTTTGATGGTTTCGAATTACAAAACACAAAATAATGGGCAAATGATTTATTCATATGTTTCAACTACAGAAAAAAGAAGAGTAACACCGAGGGTTAAACACTAGAATTGTTTTTATCAGTTTATCAAAAGGATTAATGATTAAAGGAATTAAAATTGAAAACTTTCTATAAGAGATATACCAAACCAAAGGATAAGCCGTGAAATTTATTTTCTTGTTATTAAGACAAATGAATTGAATTGTTTAAGAGACATACACCAAAAAAAAGTAATTCAAAAAATTCGTAAAAGTTTTACTTTAAAAAAATACTTTAAAAATTATTTTATTTCTGTTTTTTTTTAATTACAATTTTTTAAAACTAGAATAAAAAAGAGAAAGGCTATTCATTAATGAATGGCCTTTCTTGTTATTTAGATGTCGTTTTTTTTGAAGAAGGACTTGTAATTTTTAACAAATATATACCTTCCTGAAGTTCATTTAAGTTTATTTCCCTGGCATCATTACTTAGTATTCTCTTTCCCTGAGAAAATACTTCTATTTTTTTTGTATCCAGTGAATTTGATTTTATGATAGTCGTTGCAGTTGTATTTTGTGGAGTTTTGCCAGCTGCTTCGATCTTTTCATTTACTACTGCTACAACAGAAAGAGTTTGTTTTTCAATACTATATAATGTCTGTATTTCTTTCTCAGATAAAGCTTTATTATAAATTTTTAAATCATCAAAATCAGCGTTAATACCAATTTTAGTATGAATTTCACCTAATCTAAAAATATTTCCTTGTGTATTAAGTGATGAAAGTTTTTCAGATTTTAGTAATTCTCCGTTTCGGTATATCTTTGAAACATTCCCATCAAACGTAACACTGTATTGATACCAAGTATCCTTTACCAAAGGAACATTTATTATGATATCATTTGAAGATCCCCAGGCGGCCAGACTTAAATCAGCATTAGGAGTTGCGGTACCTTGCTGCAAGAGTCCAAAATATTGAGAACTTGAAGCCTCTCCATATCCCCAAATATAATTTGCTGCAGAAATGTCATTCATTTTGATCCAGACTATTATAGTTCTGGGTTTGTCCTTTTGCGGAAGGTTATCAATTACAGCTTCCAAAGCTTTGTTTATCAATCGTTGAGCACTTTTTTCTTTTCCCATCCGATCAGTTACATAATTTTCTGTTCCCATGAACGAAATTGTGTTTTCAGTATTGTGCAAATTACCGTTGAAATTAAATTCATAAATGGGAGTCTGCGCGAACATTTCTAAAGAAATGGTAATGGTTAAGATAAGTAGTAGTTTTTTCATGAAAGGATTTGGGGTATTTTATAATTTTTATACTACTAAAATATATTCAAACTTATTCCAAAAGAAATTTACTCGATAAAAAGCAAAAATAATCGTCAAAATGAACGCTGTAAAATATTTATTCAGTATATATTTTCAAAAATACTTGATTTTTTTGTTAAATATTTAATTATTTTTAAATAAGTAAATTATTTTTTTAAGAATAAATACATTAAATAAAATAAATTAACTTTTGTTTAATTTTCAAAATTAAATATATCCAAAATAATCACGTGAAAAAGCTTGTGTAATATACTCTAAAAAAGTTGTTACAGTCATTTAATGTTTTATCAAATCTTTACTATTTTTCAGAACTCGTTTTTTAATATATTCGATATCCTTCCGGGATAAATTTTAGATGAGTTATGATTAGGTGTTCAATTAATTAAGTGAAAAAGAATCATAATTCACTTATTGAAATAAAAAATTAAAATATTTGATAAAATGTACAGTTTTATTTTATTCACTACCAAACAATTAAAAAATAACTTAAAATTAAGTTCATTTTTTGTTTGCAAACATGAAAAACGTTACTATATTTGCAACCGCTTAGAACAACAAAGCACAACAAGCTGAGATCGGGGAGATACTCAAGCGGCCAACGAGGGCAGACTGTAAATCTGCTGTGTGAACTTCGCAGGTTCGAATCCTGCTCTCCCCACGGAAAGGCCGAAAAGGTGGAAAACATAAAGTTTTCAATCTTTTCAAAAAGCCATAAAAAATGTCTGAAGACCTGCAAATTCAACGATTTGCAGGTTTTTTTCGTTTAAGGCCTATTTTCAATATTTATAAAAGCTCACAAAATTAAAGGTGCAGAATCGGTGCACTTTCCGGCGCGCTGAAAAGTGCACCAGAAACAGTAAAAATCCCTTATATCATAGGGGTTAACGAGATTAACGACTTGATTTGGCAGTAATATTATTCTACATTTATTAATTTAAAAAGTAGGATTATGTTGGAAAGCAGTTTTGGTTTGGGATTCTTTTTAAAAAGACCCAAAATAGAAAGTAAAGAATGGATCGTATATTTCAGAATCACTGTTGACGGTATCCGTAAGGAAAGCTCAACTAAGAGAAAATAGGATAATACACGATGGGATCAAAGGTTCGAAAGAGCGGTCGGCTCAAAGGAAGATGCAAAGTCGCTGAACTTCTTTTTGGATTCGCTGACTTTAAAAATCAATGAAATCAAAACCGAAATGATGTACAGCGGCAAAACCATAACCGCTGAGAAAATTATGGACGAGGTTCTGGGAAGGACAGCGCCAAAGATTAAGGTGCTCGAAGAATTTCAAAAGCATAATGATGAAATGGAGGCGCTTCTTGGAAAAGGCTATGCAAAAGGCACCCTTGACCGCTTTACCATTACTAAAAACCATTTGTGCGTTTATAAAATTCAAGCTTAAAAAGCACGATCTTGAATTTGCGGATTTGAATCTCGAGTTTGTAAAGGACTTCGAGTTTTACCTTAGAACTGTACGCGACTGCAGCAACAACACAACCCTAAAGTATATTGCAAATTTCAAAAAGATTGTAATCCGCGCCATTGATAAAGAATTAATCACCAAGGACCCATTTAAGAACTTTAAGGGACGTAAAACAAAACTGGTAAAAAAACCACTCACCGCACAGGAATTGTACGAACTTGAAAGTCATTATTTCACAACTGACAGGCTCAATGTCGTAAGGGATGTATTTGTCTTCCAATGCTACACTGGCCTGGCTTACATAGACGCTTATCAATTAAAGAAAACTGATATCAAAGAAGGCATAGATGGAAATCTATGGATTATGTCCGAAAGGCAGAAAACAAACTCATCATTTAATGTACCTCTTCTTCCCCAAGCACTGAAAATAGTTGAAAAATATAAAGAGCACCCGCTGTGTATCCAGCGTGGAACCGTGCTTCCTGTTTCATCCAACCAGAAAATGAATGAGTATCTAAAAGAGGTGGCAGTCTTGTGTGGCTTTCCTTTTACATTAAACACGCATATGGCCCGCCGTACTTTTGGAAGCACTGTGACATTAAATAACAACGTCCCTATTAATGTAGTTAAAGAACTGCTGGGTCATGCATCGGTAAAACAGACTGAGGCATATGCTATAACTGAGCAGGCTACAATCGGCCGTGAAATGTCTATTCTGAATAAAAAGCTGAACAAAAACGCTTCCAAGATTTCAAAACCAGATTTAGCGGTTCTCGGAAGACTTGAAAAAGAAATCCAGGCAATTAAAAACAAATACAACATAACTTCTTGAAACTCGCTTTCATATCGTAATTAAAATCAGAGAGGCTATCTCAACAATTCTGAGATAGCCTCTTTTTATATAGTTTAACTACACTTTTATAACCCGGATGATAAGACGGGCTGTATTTAATATAACCTAAATCCTGCAGCTGTTTAAAATATTTGTGATAAGTCGGCAGTGTATTTACATGCGTCATTTCCATAATTTTACTTCGGCTGACTTGTATCCTCCTACCCTGCCCCTGTCTGTGACCCAATCCTAATATTGCCGTTAAAATTGACAAATGCCACACATTAAGCTTTGGATCAGTAATATAAACTGAAAGATATTCCATGACAACTCAAAAAGTAAAGAAATGCGCCAGATGTTATTGGAATCTTTTTAATATAATGCTCAAAGATTACAGGTACAAAAATATATCAGAGAAAATACTTGAAGAAATTTAATGAACCACTGCTGACTTATCACATGTCATTTTAACATTGATGGCATGTCAAGAGTTATAAGGGAACAGGTCATAACTTAAAAAAATGCAATTTTAAAGAATGCATAGAAAAGTACTTACAATGGAATTAGAACTGAACCTGTATCTCGCCTATTTGATGATCTAATAGAATAAAAAAAAACAAATAATTTACATGCAGTTAAACGATGTTCAAAATGATAAAATGAATTTCATTTAAATACTTCAAACATATGAACGAATTCCGACTACTTGCTTTGCGGCCTTTGAATGGAGCCAACGACCTTTACCTAATACCTTTTCTGCCACAATGAGCTAAGGCGAATTTACCAATAAACAGTCGTCACAAATATTGTGGTATAATCATGGCACAAGATATTTTGAATGATCAAAAATCCAATAAAATCAAAACTTAATTAGTCGAGGTTAGAGTATATTAAAAAGTTGCTCATTTTAGTTATTTTCTATGAAGTTTCGAGCACCTTTTCCGCTCTAGTAAAATTTAAAAGCCTTAGAAATCTAGATTTCTAAGGCTTTTTTATGGTTAGAAAAAACTCATTCCATTTTTTGTGAAAGGTTGATTTAAAACTGTTGCCATGATTCTATTTAGCATAGTCTGAGACATTTTGGCCTACTATTTGAAGTTCATTAAGGATTCAATTCTTCTTCATAAAGATCCCATACATTTCCTTTAGAGTGAGACTCTTTCATCTGAGCCATAATAATTCTTTCCCCGTCGCAACGAAGATTGATCATGCCATAAAGCACTTCATCTGTTTCGACGTTTGAGGATCTTGCCAGTTCTGTTGAAAATACAAGTGGTCTATTGGACCTCGAATATTTGCCCGCACAACCAATAGCATCGGCTCGTGGATGTGAATAGGATTCATTATCACCTGAGGAGATAACTGTAGCCAAGGGATTTACTTTGCCCATATAATCTGTTGTGAATTCAGACGCTCCGTGATGACAGGACTTGGCCACATCAACTTCAAATGGATTTTCATCCTGATAGTGATTTAATAAATGATCTTCTGCAGGTATATTGAGATCTCCTCCAAAAAGAAAGCTCCTGTTTCCATAAATCAATTTTAAAACTAAACTGTGACCATTAACCGTATGAGCAGGATCATCAAAATATTTATATGCTAAACCGGAAGATATTTGTGAAGTTACAGGGCCAAGAATTTTTATCTTAAATGAAACTTCGTTAATAACCCAGGACAAATCTTCAGTATTATAATCAATTCTTTTAAAATGCTTCAATCTTCCCTGCGTGAAAGCTGAATTGACCGCTAGCAAAAATTTTTCAAGCAGGTTTTGCATGCCACCAGCAGCTTGCAGGGAATTTAAGTCGTCAAGGTCATTACAATGTGTTTTCAAATATCTTATTCCCTGTTCATTTACGGTAGCACCTAATGTGGTATTGTACTCTGCAGGGAAAGGTTTTTTATCAATATCAAACTTACCGATGCCATTATGATAAATAGTACCAAACTCATAGTGAGGATCATTAATAATATCGATAAGTCCCTGGTAATGGTCTTTATCAAAATGGCTGATAAATATGTAGTCTATGCGAACCTTTTTACTGTTATTGAAATAGTATTTATACTGGTAGTGATTAAGGTATCGGGCAAGATTATCAGAAGGTCCACCGTCAATGAGTATTTTCATACCTTCTTGTTCATTTCCAATTTCAATTAACGCGCCATCTCCTTGTCCCACATCAACAAAAAAACATTTAAACCCACTGGTGTTACTGAGTTGATTTTCGTCTATCCAGCCTTCTGTTCCGAAAGCATAAATTTTCTGCCATTGCCCAACTTTACCATCAAGCAGTTTGACAAAAGAGCCCATTAAAATGGTGTTGTTTTTCTTCCCTGTCGGCCCAACTGCATTGACAGATGGGTAAGTATTAGCGTAGAGTGCACTAACAACTTTAAATACATTATCCATAATTATTTCACTTGATTATTTAATGCTAGGGCATTTTGTTAACAATCCGAAAAATAGTGTCTTTTTAAAACACTAAAACAAATATAACGAACTGCATTAATCCTAAAACAAGTATAACTACTTGTTTTTCAAATAAATAAAAACTAGTTCTATTTCTAATAAATGTTATAAAAATCATTAATCTGAGTTTTGTGGCAGAATCGTGGCACTTCCAATTTTAGAAAACTAAAAACCCAGCAAAATCAAGACTTAACGGCTTTAGGTTCGAAACTGTATACGAATAATACTTGAGACTGAGAAAATTTTCAAATACATATGTCGGATGTAAGGTGCAGAATCGGTGCATTTAGATTTAAAACAATTTTAAAGCACTGTAATAAAACTATTTAACGACTTAAGTTCGAAACATTACTACACCAAAAATTGGATTTAAAGGTGTAACTAGCTCATTATTAAATCGTAAACCAAATAAAAACATTGTCTTAACAAAAATAAAAAACCGATCAAACTTATAGTTAATCGGTTTATATTTTATCTCTTTATCAAATTTCAATCAATTGATATTTATCTGACTCAATACAAGATTAGAAATTTCAATACCCTGTTTGGAAGATGCCGAAATTTCAGTAAAAGGCTCCGAGGGAAAAAATATTTCAGTGAGCACTTTTTCTCCGTTATTGTAAAATATTTCAATTGAAGTTTTATCCAAAATAATTTTAAAAACGGCCTCTTTCTGTTTTTTCTCTATATCAGCGTTACTGATAACAGAGGCAAACTTTTCAGAGAAATCTTTTCTTCCTGATCCCCTACGGTCTACAAACAAATAACCCTTCTTATTATTTATTCCAAAACTTAAGCGCTCGCCCGCTTTATTGGAAAGTGTGAATGTGTAGTTATCCGCTTTTAGGTTTGTCAATTTAAAATCAATAATCGCCTTTGATAAATCTATTTCAGCTGCTTCGGGCACCGTTAGGGTTCCTTTGCCTTTTAAGTTTTTCCCGCTTATTGTTTTAGAAATGTATTTATTGATTTCCCTGACCGGATTGCTTATTAAACTGTAGGCATTTCCTTTTCTCATCAGCTGGATCTCACGCACAATCGTATTGCTGCTCCTCCATGCTGTGGTAGGAACCTGCTGGGCATAATCCCAATTGGACATCCATCCGATAAATAATCTTCTGCCATCGGAATCCGGAATATTATTCCAGGTGACACCTGCATAGTTATCTTTTCCATAATCCAGCCAGACCACTTTTTCCTTGCCGAGTCTTTTGGCAAATTCTGTATCGAGGGTAAAGGTTTTGCCATCAAAGTCCCCAACAAAATATTGCACGCCCGAGCCGCCGTTGGCGCCTCCTGGATTTAAGTTCTGAATCAGAACCCATTTTTTTTCCTCTGATCCTTGCACTTTTATCTGAAAGAAATCAGGACATTCCCAAACTCCGCCATGGGCACCGATGTTTTTCCCAAAATCAGATAGATATTCCCATTCTTTAAGGTTCGCCGATTTATAAAACTGGACCTTATCCTGTGCCGCCAGTACCATGATCCATTGGTTGTGCGCCGCATCCCATGATACTTTTGGATCGCGGAAATCTTTAATTCCCGGGTTTTTGATAATTGGATTCCCTTGATCAAATTTTTTCCATGTATAGCCATCATCAAGTGAATAAGCCAAATCCTGAGTTTGTGCATCTAATTCCCCTCGTTTCTCTTTATCAGCATCATGCAGGGTATAAATGGCTATAATTTGGAACCTCATTGCCTTTACCAAAACCTGAAGTGTTTTTTGTATCAACAACCGCGCTTCCCGAGATGATATACTTTTTATTATCAGGATAAAGCGCTATTGGCAGCTCTTCCCATTTAACGAGGTCCTTGCTCACAGCGTGCCCCCAATGCATTGGCCCCCAGACGCTATCATCCGGATAATACTGGTACATCAGGTGATAAGTTCCGTTGCTGTAAAACATACCATTGGGATCATTCATCCAACCTTTTTTAGGGGTGTAATGAAAATTAGGGCGATAGAGCTGCTCCTCTTCCACAGTAGTAATTGAAGACGCAGGTGCCTGGCCCATAGCCGAATTAGGTATGCATCCGGTTATAGAAAACAAGAGGCTGCTGTATAATAACAGTGGTAAATGTTTTGTTGATTTCATTTTGTTGCTCTTTTTATTAGTATGCTATATATTTTTTCAAACAATACCCCTTTGCTTCTGGCCTCTGGAATATCTAAAACTTCCCTTAAAGAAGAAAGATTCGGCTGGCCGTCCCAATTTCAGGCAAAATTTTGGCATTAAAGCTGGGGGACTGCAGCCAGAATTCAAACTGTCAGGCAGAAAAATCCTTTGCCCGAAACAGGAGTACTATTCAGGGAAATTAACAATAGCATAGTGCCACATTAAAGGACACTATGCTTAATGCTTTATGTAATATCAGATTAATGTTACTTTTTCATAATCTTAAAAGTTTTGTTCTCCAAAGATGTGTTTACATTTAGGATATAAATTCCCGATGCGTAACCTGTTAAATCAACTCGGTTTTCATGTGTTTGAAGTATAATATCACCAGACATATTATTCACTGAAACTGTAATAGATTCATCTGTATTGATATAGAAAACATCTGTAGATGGATTAGGATATACCATTAGTTTTGTAACGCTGCTTTCCAGGTTATTCTCACCCAAACCCAAACTTTTTGCTGTTGAGGAACTTTGCACCGGAATCCTGATATTATCTACATTAAGATGGCCCCAGCCTCCCGTTGCATTGTCGACTATTTTAATGTAACATTCATTACCTATAAAATCGTGTGCGTCGAGTGTTTTGGAGACATAAGCCTCGCTGTCGTTGTTATCCCCGGTGGCTTTCATTAGAACAGCCCCGTCAGAAGCCCTTACTAACGCTAGATACAAGGTATTGATATCAAATCCTCCGCCAACAAGGCAGGTAATCTTTCCATCACCTCCAAGTCTGAAATTTTGAGTCTGAATACTGCCGGTCTGACTGTCTTCGCCCTCTTTAAAAGACCATAAATGATAGCTTCCGTGTTGATTAAAAGGGCCTCCCCATGACCAGTTTAAATCACTTGTCACATCTGCATTTGAAAAGGCATTCCCACTAACGGTCCATCCTGCTAAATCACCGGATTCGAAATCATAAGTTAAATAGCTGTTTTGCGGATTTGGCTTCACTGTAATGACAACTGCCGCAGTAAACCCGCCATCAACTGTGGTAGCGGTAATTGTGGCGCTCCCTGCAGCTATAGCTCTTATCAGACCGCTAGTATCAACAGTTGCTGCCTGCGAATTTGAAGAGCTCCAAACCACAGCCTTATTGCTAGCAGCCTGTGGGCTAACTACTGCGGTTATCTGCAGCGTACCGCCTATGTTCAATTCAGAGCTGGTTTGACTAACGCGGATTCCGCTTACCGCAATATTTGAAAGGGGTTCAATTGGGATCTTTACATCATCAATATTAATATGCCCAAATCCTTCAGTTGTATTATCAACTACTTTTATATAACAGATTTCATTGATGTACTGCGCAGCGTCAAAAAAAGAAGCCGTATAGGCTTCTGAATTTTTACCGGTTTCCTTGAATAAAACCTGATTGTCCGATGCCCTGACTAAAGCGATATATAACGAATTCAAATTCTGGCCTCCTCCTACTAAAAAAGATACTTTGCCATCACCCCCTAATTTAAAATCTGCTGTTCTTATACTGCCTGTTTGGGCATCCCCTCCGCTTTTAAAACTCCATAAATGGTACCTTTTCTGCTGGTTGAATGGAATAGTACCCCAAAAAACACTATCCTCGCTTACATCGTCATCTGAAAAAGCATCGCCCGTAGCTGTCCAGCCTGATAAATTGCCACTTTCAAAATCGTAATTAAGATAACTAGGGGCCTGGGTAACAGTAAGTGTACTTTGAGCAGTGAAACCACCCTGGACTGTTTGAACTTTCAATACTGCAGTACCAGTTGATTTAGCAGTTACTTTTCCCTGAGCGTCAATTTCCGCTACAGCTGTATTCAAAGAAGACCATGTAACGTTTTTATTTGTGGCATTCTCAGGCGATATTGAAGCTGTTATGGTTCTTGTTTCCCCTACTGCTAATGAAAAACTTGAAGGATTCATCACCACTCCTGTTACAGCCAGACTTGGCGGCAAAGGCATAACGGCATTATCCGGCACAGGAACGCTGATGGCATCCAGATTTAGATGTCCCCATCCACCCGTGCTTTTGTCAACTGCTTTCAGGTAACAATTTAAACCCTTGTACGCGCTTGCATCAAATGAACCTGCTTTATAGGTCTCGGAATTATCTCCTGTGGCTTTCATCAGTTCGGCTCCGGTAGAGGCATTAACAAGAGCCAAATATAAATTGTTTATATCATTTCCCCCAGCGATTAAAAAGTTGATCTTTCCGTCTCCTTCAAGGGTAAATGTACCGGTTCTCATTTCTCCAACCTGAACATCCTCACCATCCAGAAATCCCCACATATGATAGGTTCCCTGCTGCATAAATGTCCCTGCAAACCAGTCGGTCTTATTGGTTACATCCGCATTTGAAAAAGCATTTCCGCTCACCACTGACCAATTGGCCAGATCACCGCTTTCAAAATCATACACCAGCTCTCCTTTAACAGCCTTAAATACAATACCCTGATTTACGCTGACTGTAGTACTGGTTATTTCCGGATCACTGTTTAGAAACTCTGACAAAGCAACCGTAACAGTAAAATTGGTAATATCCTTGTCGTAGTCCTGTGCAGTTCCAGATAAGATTATTTTTACCCTGGTTGAATCAATGCGGCTTATATTATATTGCAGTCCTGAAGGCAGGTTCTGCAAAGTCCAGGATCCGGAATTTAAAACAGTCGCCCATTTATTATTGGAAACCTTGACCTCGATTTCCTTTCCCGCTTCGAAACCTTCCTTAAGTTCACTCGCCGAGGAAAGGGTTAACGTTGTCATAGCTTCCTGTATTGCTTTGAAAATAACAGCCGTACCTGTGACCATTGACGGTACCTTATCTTCTGTAAATTCAGAAGCCGGTACGGAAAGTGTTACCGAACGATCCGTATCATAATCACTGGTGCTGTTGCCTTGAAGGACAATTTTAGCTTTGGTATCCGAAACTCTTGCAATACTTAAAACCTGGACACCTTGCGGTAAATTTTCTACCTGCCAAAGAGAAGGGTTAAGTGTACTTTTAAATGTATTATTGCTCACTGAAACAAAAAACTCTTTACCATTTTCAGCGTGTTCTGCAATAACACTCTCGCTTGATATATTAATTTTCGTCTGGGCTATACCAAAGGCTTTGTCCAGATTATAAACCTCAACATTAGTAAAAATCGAAACTCCTCCCACAGAGTTCAACTGAATGCCTTTGCTGTCCGCTTTTGTTGGATATATCCTGCTTGAAAATGCAGCAGCATCATTTATAAAGACATCAATAATGGAATGGTCAATGAAAACTTGGAATTTGACAGGTTTTCCAAATGCTGCCTCGTCATAGTCCCCTTTTATGAGTGTGTTTTCTTCATTCTCGGAAGACAGGCTTGAATGGCTTTTATCCAATACTATCTGTTTGGTATTTACATCATAATACAATTTTGTATACTCGCCTCCGCTTGCTGAAACTGCAAAATTCATCCCATACTGCGTGGCTGCTGCCGATGGATTCACACTAGCCACAATTTCAATTGCACTGCCATCAGCATTTAACTGATGGGTTCCATTAACCGATAAATTGGTAAAGGATCTTTTACTCCCTGCCAGCCTTAAGCTTTGTAATTCAGGTGCAGGAGCCTGTCCTAAAGTCTTTGCATCAGGCAGTAGAGAGTAGACCCTCGGCAAACTATAGGTATGGCACCAGCCGGCATTAAGCTGCGCCTGGGATGATCTTCTCTCATCCACCATACCTATTCCTACAAGTTGACCATTTGCTTTTCGTGTTACCGTTGGCGATAAATGTCCATGTATAATATCTAAATTTTTCGGCTGAATAAAATCCGGGGTAAATTTGTCTCCATTCCATGTACCGATCCAATAAACAGCCCTTGTATATTTTGAAGGCCCGTATTTATTCACACTCCCGCCAATTGGATTGGTGATCAGTAAATATTTGTCATTTCCAAGAGATTCAAAAACAGGCATCTCCCATATTACAGAACCAATATCCATTTGCCCGTAGTTTACAGTGGAGAACTGGTCCTTGTGGTTCCAGGTCACCAAATCCGGCGAACTGTAAAAATCAAGACCCCCTCCGCTGCCCACTGCAGCTCCGATTATCATATTGTAATTGCCTGTTGCGGCATCTTTCCACAGGTAAGGATCCCTAAAATCATTAACAAATTGTCTGTTAATAACCGGTCCTTTCTTCGTCCAATTCTCTAGATTGGCATCACTGCTTGTGGCCAGTGAAATTCCTGGATTATACATACTACCATGATTCACGCTTGTATAAAGGGCATGCGCTACATTATCCTTTACAATCACGTCACCTGACCATATTCCCTTCATATCGGTTCCTGTCGTTCCCCCGATGTCCAAAGTCGGCCATAATGCATCTTTTTTATTCTCCCAGTGTACCAGGTCACTGCTGGTCATATGTCCCCAGTGCATTTGTGTTTTAAAAGGTCCGTTTGGGGTTCTCTGATAAAACATATGATAGGCATTGTTGTATTTTACAAGACCGTGTGGCTCATTGGTCCAGTTTGCAGGCGGCATGGCATGATAAACCGGTCTTAAAAGATCGTTTTCAAATCTGCTTTCCGGTACAGCGATTGCCTGCTCTCCTGTAGTGGCTGCAGAGGCAATTCCCGCCGTGTAATCAGATAGCAATTCCGAATTTGGTTTTGCACGCGCGTAAATTTTTGTATCATCAATCGCGGCATTGATACAGTTGATCAAAAAAATCCCCATCGTCTTGTTGACTTCACTCTTGCCAACAAGCAATGGCGTATCGGCTTTAGTAAATACCGCAGTGGCAGGAATTGCTGTTGATGCTACAACATTGCCGTTGAGTACTAGTTTTAAAGTGCCTGCCCCTGCGTCAATAACCCCGGCAACATGCACCCATTGGTATAAAGGAAAATTAGCCGGCGCCTTGACTTTATAAAGCTGGCCCGAAAGGTTTGCCTCGAACCACCACTCGCCAAAAGTATTTATGCTTAATGAAAAACCTTTTCCGTCCTTTCTTTGTGAAACAATAGCCGAAGGAGTCAGGCCATTATACGGCAGTTCTTCATCTGAAGGATAAGACTCCAATGAAATCCAGGTTTCAATAGTTGCCTGCCCTTGAAGAGGTGTCGCGAAATCCCCTGACACCCAGGTGGAAAATCCGTCTGTTCTCAGTGCGTTTCCATAAATCCCCTCAATCCTCTCGGGTTTGCCGAATGTGTTGCTTATCACAAATGGCTTATTGTCTATGGCATTCTTGATGGAACTTACACCAGACGCTTCATTATAATTGAGATGAAGTACTGGCTGCTGGGAGTACATGCAATTTATAAAAATCAGCAGTATCCCTATTAGTGTATTTTTTTTCATATTTTCTATTTGAACTTGTTTATCAAAAAATCTGAATTGTATATTTTTTTGTGATGCCCGCAATTTTTACCAGGTAAAAGAAGCGGCCATAGCACTAAAAGAAAATGTCAAAACATTCCATCGATAAATACCAATAGAATAAAAAAATAACCAAAAGTAAAAATACTATTTCTTTAGATGAAAGGGTTTATAAAACGTTCAATCTCCTCAATTTTAAGGTTTGGATTCGCGCCTTCGCTCTGGGCAACCAAAGCACCAACGGCACATGCAAAATTAATTGCCTCCTGCGGATTGACTTCATTTAATAATTTACTGATTAATGAAGCTAAAAAAGAATCACCAGCTCCAACTGTATCCACTACTTTGATTTCATAGCCGCTGTTATAGAACAGTCTTCCCTGATGCAGCAGAACTGCCCCATGCCTTCCTTTTGTCACACAAATGCTTTTTGCTTTGGTATGGTTGGCTATGAATTCCAGATTTTGCTCCAATGAATTGTATTTTGATCCCATATAACGGCTGATTTCAAACAGCTCATCATCGTTGAATTTGATAAAATCGGCCTTTTTCAATAATTCTATAAGCAGTTCAGCAGTATAATAAGGCTTTCTCAGGTTAACGTCAAAAACAGAATACTTTGCAATTTCAATAAGCTGCAATAGGGTCGTTTTGGACAATAAATCCCTGCCTACAAGGCTTCCAAATACAAATGCATCAGAATTTTTAACTGCTTCGACTGCGTTGTTATGAAGTTCAATTTTATCCCATGCCTTTGGAAACATAATATCATAAGACGCTGAGCCTTTTTCATTAAGCATTACTTTTACTTCTCCGGTTTCAAATTCGGAGTTTACCTGGATGAGTTCTGTGCTGATTCCTGAGTCTTTTATAAAATTAATCAGGGTATCTCCATTCTGATCATTGCCAACGGCGCTGATCATGGACACTTGATTGCCTAAAGACTGTAGTCTTATAGCAACATTTAAAGGGGCACCCCCAATTTTTTTGTGTGTAGGAAAAACATCCCACAAAACTTCTCCGAAGCAGGTTATTTTTGACATATTTTATGCTATTATATAATCCAAAAGATATTTAATAAATAAATATCCTTTGGATTTAAAAATTTACTTTTTTTAATTTAATTATTTTGTTCTCAAGTAATCAATTGAGTTACGGTAAATACCCTTTACGTTATTATCATAAGTATTTATTCTGCCATCATTCATCGACCATTCCATACCTCCAAAACCAATTCCGATTATTGTCCCGGCGAATACAGGGGTTGGCATAAATTCAATAATGCCAGCAACCGCATCATCGGAAACACCGCTCCATGTTGCCAGGACTTTCCCACCGTAAAGCCTTTGGAATTCAGCAAACTGGCCAAGCTGATGGCCCGGTGCCAATAATGGCGCTAAGTCCCACATTGTGTTATGGTCCTCTTTAAAACCTCCATTTATAACAGGGAAATAACCATTTGAATCTGTGGAAATTACAGTTGTAATATTAAAAACAGGGCTGTTGCGCTGGTCATTCTGAAAATTCACACCCGCATCTATAGACCAGATATCATTATTGTTTCCTCCTGCACCATTGCTTCGAATAGTCAAAAGCCCGCTTTTATCCCTTCCTATCTCGGCTATATAGGAATTGGCCATTCCACCTGTCAGCATCTTTCCTCCTTCAACAACAAACTGTGTAATTACATTTTTTTTGTTTAAAATCGCAGATGGAAGCGCAGAGCTTCCCACCTGATCATGGTAAAACAATAGCACATTAACCTCTGCAAGGGATTGTATTGTCAAATCGTTAAAAGCAATATATACAAAATCTTCCTTATAGGTCTCTTTTGCCCACTGCGCAAAAGCTTTGGTGTCATCATCTGCAATACCAGCAATATCCGAAGCTTCGTTAATAAAGGCAATTCTGCTTGGAAGTATTTTGTAGTCGATCACGTAATTTCTTTTGCTGTTACTGAAAGTTACAGCTATTGAAGCATTACTCTTTAGATTGACAGTTGTTCCTGATGCGGGTAAACTTACCACTCCCGATGGTGTCTCTGTTTCCAAAAGCACCGCTTCCAAATTAGTGGTGTTGGGAAGAACCACGCTGATTACCCCTGATAAATTATCAATTGAAGCCGGTACGCCATTGATACTAACACTCTCTAAGATGTTTAATTTGGAATCTGCATCATCATTGTAATTATCCCTTGCGTCGCAAGAGATAATCAGCAATGATAAAAAACCAAATAAAACCACTTGATAGAAAAATGTTCGTTTATTATAATTTTTCATACTTTTTTATTTTAAATCAAAAGATCACTTTTTGGAATTGCTATTTATTGCAATAAATAATCAATTACATTTTTAGTGAATTTCTCAATATTAGATTGAAATTTATTAGTTCGTCCGTCGTTTGTCTGCCACTCGTAAGAGCTGCCGCCCATAGAAATGATTTTACCTTTCCATGCCCCTACAGGATGCCATTCAGCAGCCACGACAACGCACATATCCGGAATAAACTGCCAATCTCCTAAAATAGTACAGCTAGTTAATTTTTCAAATTCTGCGCCTCTTGCAACACTGCAGTGCTGTTCTTTCAGACCAGGAATCCCGCCTAAATCCCAAACTGCATTATGATCTTCTTTAAAACCATTATCTAAAAATGGAACAAAATCCCAAGCAAAAGTATCTCCAAGAGCATTGTTTATTTTTGTACTGGTAATCCCTGCAAAGGCAGGGTGTCCTGTAACATTTGTTGGCTTGCCTGCTGTGTTGTTAAGTCCCCAGTACTCAATATTATCTGTACCGTTGCCTGTTCCAATTGTCGTTGGGTTAAAAGGTATTCTGCCCATATCATCTAAGTATGTGTTGGCAAGACCAGCCAAAAACATATTTCTTCCGCTTTTTACAAAATCTGCTAAAATAGCAACCTGGTTAGCTGTCATGGCTCCCCCATCAGGCAAATCTGTAGTTCCTGTGTTATCGTAATAGAAAAATAAAACTTTAACATCAGCCAATTCCGCTGCATTTAAACTGCTTAGCGAAATATATTTAAAATCAGCTCCATAAGTAGTGGCTGCCCACTGTGCTGCCTTTTTTGTATCCAGCTCTGAAATATTGCTCACAGAACTTGCATTTCCAATAAAAGCTACCTTGGTAGGCTGAATAGACTGCACTGATACTGAGTATGTTTTTTTCAAATTTTCAGTATTGGTTACCACATAGGATACCGCTCCTTTTGAGAAGTCCTGAGCTGAACCAGAAGATGGTAAAACAGATTGTCCAATTGGTGCAGTTATAGTTGGTTTTAATGCCGTTAGATCAGCTCCCGGAGGCAAAACAACTAAAATTGAATTGGCCCCGTTATCAATAATTCCCTGAACACCATTTATTTCAAAAGTAGAAATTACAGGTGCCGCAGTTTGAGTAACAGTTACTTCATATTGTTTTGCCGTATATCCATTGTTTGAAAGTACTGTATAGGTCTGTGGTTTTGAAAAATCTCTTGCAACACCCGATGATACATCCACTGTATTTCCTTCAGAGAGAACAAAATTTGGCGCTAACTTGGTAATATCGCCATCCTGGCTTCCCACCTGAACGGTAATTTTTCCTGTGGCCTGGTCAATTACACCAGCCTTATCCCCAATTGAAAAGGACAATATTCTTGGATCTCCATAAACGCCCAATGATACTGTATATTTTCTGTTAGCGCCGTCGCTTGATTTGATTTCAAAAACAATTGAGCCTTTCGAAAAGTCAAATGTTCCGTTGACATCAGGAGTAATTGTTGCTCCCTCAGGAAGTCTTATCTCAGGGGTAACTTTTGTAAGATCAGAACCCGATGGCAGTGTCATTGTTATAGTTCCCAGTGTGTGATTGATCTCAGCATATTTTGCCCCTACCTTAAAAGATTGGATAATGGCATTGGTATAATCAGGGACCCTGTCCTGAAAATTGTCATCGCTTGCGCAGGAATTAAACATTAGAATACTCAGCATTAAAACAGCAATTGCTTTAATGCCCATAAAAAATTTCTTTGGTTTCATGTTATAGTTAGTTTTAGTTAAGTAAGTTAATATCCCGATCTTTGTTTATAGATACCTGAACTTGCATCAATTTCTATCTGCGGTATAGGCATAAACTCTTCTTTTGGTTGTAAAGAAGCGGACTGCAGATATGTTCTTTTGGTTTTTTCCACCTCAATATAAGAAGCGGTATACTGCTCGGCAATTCCCCATCTTACCAGATCATAAAAACGATGACCTTCATTTGACAATTCTAATCGGCGTTCCATTCGCAAAGCCTCACGAGCTTCAGCCTGTGAAAGTGTTGTAGGGTATAATCCTATTACATAATTGGCCGCATTTTTGGAATGATCATTAAAATCTTTTACGTAAGGTGAATTCTTAGCACGGGTTCTGATGGTATTTATAATGGTAATACCTGCAGCACTCTGTCCCGATTCTATCAGCGCCTCGGCTTTCCATAATAGCAGGTCACTGTATTTAATGATTGGAAAGTCCAGATTACCCAAAGCCCATGGAAAACCATTTGGATTAGATGCCATACCTGATGAATTAGGAGAAATCATATTTTTCTTGGCAACAAATGGTCCGTAAGTTGATATATCTCTGCTCCAGTTTAATTGCTGCGGCATTGCTGCCCAGTCTTTCCATGTAATGCCTGGTCTTCCAACAGAATGATCCAGCCTAGGATCTACATTGTCCGCCGGAGTTACATCTGAATTATTGTAAGAATCAAATAAAGGCAGTCCATTGGCTCCTGTTTTATAAGCATTTACCAGGTTCTGTGATGGTTTGTGGAAATCATCCCCGTTCAAATATGGATGGTTAGGGTCATCTCCAGGACTGTCAGGAGAGTTCAGTAAGTCCCCCATGTTCACATTCCCGTAAGTTGAACCATCATTAATCGAAAACTGAATCGCAAAAATATTTTCACGATTTCCATATCCAGGCTCAGAATTTAATTTTTCAAAATCCGCAACTAGTGCGTATTGTCCTGAATTGATTACCATGTCGGCGCTGGTAATGGCATCAGCCCATTTTTTTTGATACAACTGCGCCTTTGACAAAAAAGCGTAAGCTGTCATTTTATTTGCTCTGGCCAAATCTGCCTGATTTGCAGGAAGCAGAGCTATTGCTTCATTTAAATCCCCTTCAATTTTGGACCATATAAAAGCAGTGTCAAAAGTATTTGGGATTTTATTGATCTGATCAATTGGAGTATTTTCGTCATACCATACAATTGAACCGAAATTTTTCATTGCCTCGAAATAAAAATGAGCCCTCAAAACTTTTAATTCTCCAATTCTGATATCCCTGTTTGGAAAATCTGCCGTCGTTTTGGCTGTTATAGCACGAAGGGCTGTATCTACTCTTTTCAAACCAAAATACAGTGCCCTCCATAAATTATATCCGTTTTCATTTGACGGGAATAAATCATGCGTTTCAATCTGGTGTGTTCCCCCTGCCGGATTATCCCCTGTACCGCCACCTCCTTTATAGGAATCCCCGGAGCGGATATCTGAGAATATCCAATTCGAAGGAGCGTGGTCAAATGGCCTGTCATCACGCCCTTGTCCAGTATTAAATCTATAATCCAAGGCACCGTAAGCCGCTACAACTAACTGCTCAGCATCCATATTAGCCTCAGAAATTACGTTGTATTCCTTTACATCAAGGTCAGAATCATTTACACATGCATTAAATGATAATGATGCTGTTATTAATAAACCTGTTATAATTATCTTTTTCATTTTCTTCTAATTAAAAATTTGCATTTACACCAAATGTTACGGACTTAGAGTGCGGAATTCCGTAACCTGCAATTCCAATACCTGCTGCACTTAACCCTGCTACCTCATAGTCAAATCCGCTGAAATTGGTCAGGGTAAACAAGTTCTGACCTATCAAATTAAAACGTAAGGATGTCATTCCAAAACCTCTAACGATCTTTGGATCCAATGTATATCCGATAGTGATCGTTTTAAGCCTTAAATAAGATCCGTCTTCCACATAATAACTGGATGGCTGCGTTTCATTATTTGAATTCAAGGTCGATAATGCCGGGATATTTGAATTTGCATTCTCAGGTGTCCATGCATCCAGTGTATTGGTTCCGTGGTTATATCCGAAGTAGGCAAAATCACCTATGTTTCTCTGCGTATTGTAAATATCATTTCCTTGTTTCCCATCAAAATACATCGATATATCAAAAGCTTTATAAGAAGCATACAAATTGATTCCGTATATAAAATCCGGATGTGGATTCCCTATTATGGTTCTGTCTTTCTGATCGATCACACCATCACCATTCAAGTCCCTGTAACGGATACGTCCTAAGCCCTTACCAGGCTGATCTGCATGAACTGCTACCTCTTCGGGAGTCCTGAAAATTCCATCAGCTATCAGTCCGTAAAAAGAAGCGATAGGGCTGCCCTGTTTTGTAATAGAGATACTATTATTTAATAGAAAATTTGATTCTGTATCCAGGCTCTCTACGTTGTTTTTGTACTGGGATAAATTAAGGTCAATTCCGTATGTGAAATCATTTTTGATTTTGTCTTTATAACTAAGTACGGCTTCAAATCCTTTGTTGCTTACACTTCCTGCATTAATCGTCGGCGGTCTTGATTCTCCACTTACCGCAAGAGCAATAGGGTTAAGTATCAAGTCGTCCGTAGTCTTTATGAAGAAATCCGTTTGCATCTGAAGTTTGTTGTTAAAAAAGCCTAAATCAAAGCCAACATTATATTGTGTTGTTTTTTCCCATTTGATATCAGGATTTGCTTGTCTGGTCTGCAATATTCCACCAAGGGTACCGAAACCGTCACCTTCAATATCATAATCAGAGTACTCAATTACACCGGCTACTGTATTGTTTATAAAACTTGACAAATACAGGTAATCTCCAATCTGGTCATTTCCGTTTACTCCCCATGAAGCCCTGAATTTAGCATTGGAAAAATATTTGCTGGTTGGAAAAAAACTCTCTTTATTAATATTCCATGCCACTGCCGCTGAAGGAAATATTGCAAATTTGTTGTTAGGTCCAAATCGTGAAGAACCATCCCTTCTAACGCTTCCTGATAAGATATATCGATCGTCATAAATATACTTACCTGACATAAATTGCGATATCTTATAAAATTCTGTTTCATTTTTTATCGTTTGATATTCAGCATCAGGCCTGATAATATATCCTGAAGGATCCGTAATATCTACTCCTCTTACAAGATCGCTGTGAACATTGTCCTGTCTCGCAGTATTCTCTACTCCTAGCAAAAAAGATATACGGTGCTTATTGAAATCTTTATCATACTTTAAAGTATTTGTAAAAATGGTCGCCAGATAATCATTATTGGTATCCTCTGTAGTTATATTCTGGAAAGTTGATGGAATTGCACCATTTACTGAGAATGCTTCTGAGGCAGTTTTGAATTTAAATGTACCGTAGTCAAAATTAAGGGTAGAACTGAAAACCAAATCAGGAATAATAGCATAACTTCCGTATACATTTCCTAATATTCTCTGGCTCATTTGCTTATTCTTTCTATTGCCCCATAAATTGGCCAACGGATTTGGCTTATCCTGAAATCCTCCTGAAAGCGGCGCTGCATAGTCTCCTAAATTGGTATACACAGGAATAATTGGATTCTGCAAAATAGCATTCTCATATTCATTTGCCTTTACCTCATTAAATTTGGAATAAAGGAAATTCTCACCAAGTGTCAATTTTTTGTCAAAAAAAGTATACGAGGTATTTAATCTTAGATTAAGACGGTCAAAATACGTGTAACGCTGAACCCCGTTATCTTTGGCATAATTAACACTGGTGTATAAGTTCAATCTTTCTGTTCCTTTTCGGTATGAAAGGTCATTATTGGTAGAAACTGAAGGACTTGTTATTGTTTTAACCCAATCGGTATCAGCTGAGCTTTGCACACCATTTGGGTCAAGGTACTGAGGTATTGTAAATCCGGATCCGTTGTTGATTAAAACTGGATGTGAAGGGGTTTGTATGCCCGCTCCGAGTTGCGCCTGATAATCAACATCTGCCCATTGCTGCGCATTTAAAACTTTGATTTTATCTCTTAGCATATTTACAGTCACTTCTGATTTAAAAGTAAATTCAGAACTTCCTTTTTTACCCTTTTTAGTAGTTACTACAATAACCCCATTGGCCGCAGAAGTACCGTAAATAGCAGTAGAGGCACCATCTTTTAGGACCTGCATCGACTCAATTTCGTCAGTATTTAAAGCAGTTGGATTAGTGGTCTGCACCCCGTCAATTACCCATAAAGGAGCAGATCCGCTATTCACGGTTGTAAGTCCCCTGATGGTGATTTGGGAATCATTCCCTCCAGGAGTACCTCCTGAATTTACCTGGATACCGGCTACTCTTCCCTGCAGTGCAGTCAATACGTTTGGGCTTGATTCCTGGGCTAAATCAGAAACTTTTACTACCGAGATTGCACCGGCAATATCCGCTTTTTTCTCCTTTACGTATCCTACTACTACAACATCTTCAAGATTATTTATATTTTCTTTTAGTATAATTGTAACAAACTTAGAGCTGTCAACGGTTAGTTTAGTTTCAGAAAATCCAACAAAAGAAACAATCAGCTGGTCGCCTGAATTTGCTTTAATTGAAAATTTACCATCGAAATCTGAATTGGTGCCATTTTTTGTTCCCTTGACAAGGATAGTGGCTCCGGGAAGCGGATTTTTATTCACATCGGTTATAATTCCCTGAATTTCCTTCTGCTGAGCACTCGCAAAGAGAAAAAAGAAGAAAAAACAAAGGGATGCAAAGCTTTGATTTGCATGTAAGCGTTTCATTTTTGTCATTGTTATTAAGTTAGTTTAGTTAGTTAATTCAAGTTGCTAGTTAATTGATTTGTTTAATTGGAGTCCAAACACAAACAGAGTTAACTTTATTAGAAAACCTTCAAGTGTAACTGCATGTATTGTTCTAGGAAACATTTTCTTGATGTCACTAATTGCTGTTTCTACTCTTTTCCTCATTTTTAACTTTTTATATTTTTGT